>DATBIW010000001.1:0-24937 GCA_036556745.1 Candidatus Limnocylindria bacterium
CCTCCTCGTCCAGGTCCAGTCGGTGTGCGACCGGGTCGGGATCTTCGCGGCGGGCCGCCTGATCGGCCTGGGCACGGTGCCCGAGCTGGCCGCCGAGTTCGGTGCCGACAAGGCCCGGGTGGAGGTCAGCTTCGAGGGGACCGCCGAGGGAGCCGATCACATCCGCTCGACCCTGGCCGAGATCCCGAACGTGACGGCGGTCGAGGCGCCCGAGCTCCCCGATGAGCCGTGGATCCTGGTCGTCGAGCCGGCGACCGCCGATCGCGCGGTCCGCGAGGCGGTGCTCGCCGCCTCAGCCCGCGAGCAGCTGGGCCTGACGGCCATCCGGTCGGTCAGTGCCTCGCTCGACGAGATCTACCGAAGCGCCCTCCATGGCGCGGGGCTGGCGGCATGACCGCCCAGACCGAGCCGATGCCCGACGCGACGCTCGCGCCCCGGACCGTCTCGGCGCCGCCGTCCTCGGGGTGGATGGTCGTCGCCGCCAAGGAGTTCGCGGACCAGCTCCTGAGCGTCCGCTTCGTCGTCCTGTTCGCGATCCTCGGCCTGGCGGCGGCGTTCCCGCTGTTCGTGGCCACCGACCGGATCCGCGACCTGGCGTCCGACGTGAGTGGCGCCCAGGCGGTGTTCATCGCCATGTTCATCATCGGCCCGCAGGACATCTCGCTGTTCGGGCTCGACTTCACGGTGGCCGCCTTCGTCGGCCTGACGGCACCCCTGCTGGGGATCGCCTTCGCGTTCGACGCGGTGAACGGCGAGCGGGCCCAGGGCACGCTCCCCCGCCTCGTCTCGCAGCCGATCCACCGCGACGCCGTGATCAACGGCAAGTTCGCCTCGGCCCTGGTGACGATCTCGCTGGTGCTCGTCTCGGTGGTCCTGATGATCTCCGGGTTCGGGCTTCTCCGGCTGGGCGTCATCCCGACCACGACCGAGGTGCTCCGCCTGATCGTCTGGGTGGTGGTCACGATCCTGTACGTCGCGATGTGGCTCGCCTTCGGGACGCTGCTGTCGGTCGTCTTTCGGCGCGCCGCGACGGCCGCCCTGGTCGGATTCGGGGTCTGGCTCCTGGTCGCCCTGTTCGGCCGCTTCCTCCTGAACCTGCTGCTGACCCTCTTCTTCCCGATCGACACGACCCTCCCCGCCGCCGAGCAGCTGGCCGCCTACCAGGCCCACGCCTTCCTGAACCGGCTCCTGCCGCCGACCCTCTACACCGAGGCGTCGACCGTCCTCCTGAACCCCTCGGTCACCCAGACCTCGATCCCGTCGACCCTGGGGCAGCTGGACCAGGCGCAGCAGCAGATTCCGACCCTCCTGTCGCTCGACCAGAGCCTGCTCCTCGTGTGGCCGCACGTCGTGGCCATGGTCGCGGTGACGGTCCTGTGCTTCGCCTACGCCTACATTCGGTTCATGCGCGAGGAGGTCCGGGCCTAGCCAAGGCTCCGTGCTAGGCTCCCCGCCAATGGCCGAGGGTTCCGTGGAGTGCGCCAACTGCGGCCACGCCAACCCGGCGTGGGCCCAGGTGTGCCGCTCGTGCGGGGCCCCGATGGGCGCCGTTTCGGCCGTCTCCGATGGCTCCGATTCCACCAGCCGAGGACCGATCGGCGGCGTGGACCAGGGCTCGATCCTGGCCATCGGGGGCGCGCTGGGCACGATCGTGGCCGCCATCGTGATCGGCGCCATCCTCTCCGGGCTCCTTCCCCCCGCGCCACCGGTGGCCGTCGAGACGCCGACCCCGAACCCGTCCGCCAGCGCGGAGCCGACGCCCGAGCCGACGCCCGATCCAAGCGCATCGGTCGACCCGTCGGCCACCGCGACACCGACCCTGCCCGGGACGCTGACCTTCGGCCTGGGCCTGAACGCGGAGACCCAGCGGGTCACGAACCCGACCGATACGTTCACCCCGGGCACGACCTTCGCCCACTCGATCGAGCTCACCGAGCCGTTCGGGGTGAACCTCATCGCCGAGGAGGTCGTCCAGATCGCCGAGGACGGGTCGGAGACGCAGGTCGTCAACCCCGACGAGAACACCCTCGACGTCGATCCCAACGCGATGGTGGACGGGTTCACCGTCCCGACCAACGCCCTCCTCGACAGCCTTGGCCCGGGGACGTTCGTGATGCGGGTCTACCGCGGCTCCGAGCTCCTGGCCCAGGGCCGGTTCATCCTCGTCGAGTAGCCCGCACCTCGTCCCAGGCCTCGGCGTACAGGTCGGCCCTGATCGGGAGGTAGCCGGGGTACGCGACCCGGGCTGCCTCGATGACCGCGTGGTCCAGGGTGACGAGCGCGAGGGTGTCCGTGGTCTCGACCAGGGCCTGCCCGCTCGGGTCGATGGCCACTGACGGCCCGCCGATCAGGACTCCCGCCTCGGGGTCCGGGCGGTTGACCGACAGGACGTAGGCCGCCGACGTCAGGGCGCTGGCCCGAAACACGACCTTCCAGCGCTGGTAGGTCTTCTCCTCGGTGGCCCGCGGGATGAGGATCGCCTCCGCACCCAGCGCGCCGAGCAGGTGCGAGCCCTCGGGGCGGTTCGTGTCGGAGCAGATCTGGATCCCGATCGGCATGCCGAACGCGTCGATCGGGCGCGCCACCGCCGTCCCCGGCTCGTAGTGGCTCGTCTCCCAGAAGCCGGGCTCCTCGGGGAGATGGAGCTTCTCGAAGGTCGAGACCAGCGTGCCCTGGGCGTCGAAGACGAGGGCCCGGGAGGTCCGCCGGCCGGATTCGTCGCGGTGAATGATCCCGCCGACCAGGCCGATCCCCGCGCGACGCGCGGCCGCGGCCTGGGCCGTCATCCGCGGCCCGTCCATGGGCTCGGCGTCGTCGTCGACCGCGTCCTTGGTGGCGGGATGCCACGGGTGAAGCGGCAGCTCCGGCAGCACGGCGATATCCGCGCCCCGGCGAGCTGCCTCGTCCAGGCGCTGGTCGAGCCGGCCCAGCCCGTCGGGCTGCCAGTAGACCTCGCTGAGAAGGGCCACCGTCAGCCGCCCGTCGGTCCGCGCTGGAGCGTTCATGAGCCCGAGGCTAGCCCATCTCGGCCTTGAGGAGACCGATGAAGTACGAGGCGTTGCGACTGACGTCGCCATAGTCCGAGGGACGGAGGCTGCCGGTCTCCGTGTACCGTTCGGCGAACCGCTCGGCGGCCTTCCGCCCGTCGCTCTGACCGTAGCCGCTCGACAACGGGGTGAAGTACGGCCCGTAAGGTGAGACGCCGACCCGGAACGGCTTCCCCGTGACGGTGTGCAGCACCTCGCCCTCGTGCCGCCGGGCCAAGGCGACCAGGTCGTCGTACGTCATCGGTCGGGCTGCGCCTCGCCGTCGAGGAACTCCCGGACCAGGTTCTGGAAGTGGTACACGCCGTTCTCCCGCAGGGCGCTGAAGCGGCCCGTGTCGTACGTCCGCGAGCGGAGGCCGCGCTGGACCTGCTCGCACAGGACGATGTCCTCCTGCTGGATCTGGTCCGAGAAGGCGATCCCCTGCTGCATCGACTCCCAGCCCGATCCGGTCCCCGGCTCGGCGAAGAACCACTCGAAGACCGTCAGCGTCCGCTCATGGCCGAGCGGCAGGATGACGTTCGAGGACAGGTTGTCGGGGTAGATATTGAACATCGTGTTCGGGAAGACCCAGTAGTACAGCGCGCTGTCTTCGCCCTCGCCGCTTCGCATGAAGCGCCGATCCCGGCCGACCTCCTCCCCCGGCTTCAGCTCGCGGATCGGGGCATGTTGCTTGCTGTAGTAGCGGAACTCCTCGACCCGGTAGGCATCGTAGTCCACCTCCTTGAACAGGTCGGGATGGGCGATCGGGAGGTGGTAGCCCTCGAGGTAGTTGTCGACGTAGACCTTCCAGTTGCAGTCGATCACGTACTCGCGGCGCTCGACGAGCCGCATGTGGGTCAGGTCAAAGCCGGCCGCGGTCACCTCGTCGGGGATGGCGCCCAAGACCTCACCGAGCGGCGGCGCATCGGGGTCGAGGTTGGCGAAGACGAACGGGCCCCACTGCTCGACCCGGATCGGGACGAGCCCGAAGTCCTCCTTCCGGAAGTCCTCGGTGGCCTCCATCTCGGGGCAGGCGCGGAGCGTCCCGTCGAGACCGTAGGTCCAGCCGTGGTAGCGGCACTGGAGGCTCTTCCGGTTGCCCTTGGCGAGGGCCACCTGGCCGGCCCGATGCCGGCACACGTTGTAGAACCCGCGCAGCTCCCCGTTGAGGCCGTGGGTGATGACGATCGGCTCGTCCATGATCGAGGCCGGCACGAAGTCGCCGACCCGGGTGAGGTCCTCGCTCCGGGCGACGAGCTGCCAGGTCCGCGAGAAGACCCGCTCCTTCTCCGCCTCGAGGACGGCCGGGTCGAGGTAGAAGCGCGACGGGATGGTGGACGCCCGGGCGAGCGGGACCGACGTCGTCATGGGTCCAGCGTACCCGTTGCCGTCCGCTCCCCCGATTCCTCGCGCGCGTAGCGGAGCGGGCTGCCGCCGGCGCTCTGGACCTCGAGGTCCAGGTTGAACGCTTCGTGGATGACCCCGGTCCCGGTCAGCGCCAGTCCCTCCGAGAGCGCGCAGGCGTCGAGGTCGAGGTCGTACTCGAGATCGCGGGCGGTGTAGGTGATCGATCCGCCGTACAGGCAGCCGAACGCCAGCGACCCCTCGCCTGACCAGTACCACCAGTCGGGGTTGTTGCTGATCTCGTCGTCCACCGCGCTCAGGGCGTCCAGGGTCGAGGCGTAGTCACCGGCGTCCGCGGCCGGGATCGGGACGTAGGGATCCACCCCGCCGAACGGGCACTCCTGGTAGCGCTCCGCCGGCAGCTCCCCGGAGAGCAGGTACGCGGTGACCTGGTCGTCGGGGCAATCCTCCCCCCGCAGCATGATCACGTGCGGCCCGCCGGGCTGGGTGATCGAGTACGAGTTGCCCAGGTTGGCCGCCAGCCGCTCGGCGTTCGGGTACGGGGTCGCCGGATCCCACGTCGCGCCGAGGATGAACACCGGGAACGGGGTGTCCCCAAGGTAGTCGGGCGTGTCCTCGGGTCCATGGACCGGCCAGTAGGCGCACGGCAGGTCGAGGAAGTAGCCGCTCCCCAGCCGCAGGTCGGCGACCCCGGCCTCCTCCCCGGCGGCGAAGTACCGGTCCGCCCGTGCCTCGGCGCTCCCCGACCCGAAGGCGAAGTCCCCGCAGTCGACCGCGAAGTACATCGCGTCCGACCAGGTCGGGTCGTGAATCGCCTTCAGCGACTCGGGGTCCTGGCCGAGCGCCGCGTACAGGAGGCGTGACAGCGGGTACAGCTCGCCCCGGGCGGCCTGGGCCAGCGCCCGCTGGAGGAACATCCGGTCCGTGGTGGGCGTCAGGACGTAGGCCACCGCCGTCTCGAGGTCGTTCAGGGTCATCTCACGCTCCTCGATGCCCCCGGTGGCGGTCACGAATTCGAAGCTCATCGGTCCATCTCGCAGATCGGCCGCCATCTCGTCATAGACCTCCAGCGCCGGGCGCCCGCCGAAGTCCGCGGCACAGGACGGATCGTCGTCGCAGGTCTCGAGGACCAGGCGGAGGACCTCGTCGTTGGTCTCGGCGGTTTCGACGAAGTAGTCGGTCCCGTACGCGGTCATGTCCACCGGCCCATCGAGGATGATCGCCTCGACGTGGTCTGGGTGGGCGGCCGCGTAGGCCTGGGCGTACTGGGTGCCGTAGCTCTCGCCGTACAGGATCAGGCGGTCGACGTCGTGCCACTCCCGGAAGACCTCGAGGTCCTCGATCGCCTGCTCGGTCGCGTACAGGCCCAGGTCGTCGGGGCTCACCCCGGTCTCGGCGATGCAGTCGGTCGCGTACCGCTCGGTGGCGGCCCGGAAGGCCGCCTGGTCCGCCTCGGAGCCGGTCGGGATCTCCGGCGTGGTGTACCAGTCGAGGGTGGCCTGGACGCACTGGAGCGGCTGCGAGAGGCCGATCCCCCGCTGGTCGAAGAACACGAGGTCGTAGGCCTCGAGGACGAGCGGGTCGAAGTACGAGGCATACAGGTCGGCGGCCGCCACGCCCGACGAGCCGGGGCCGCCGGTGATGACAACGATCACTCCGTCCGGCTCCTGCGACGCGCCCTGGACCGCGAAGGTGACCTCCCACGTCGGGCCGTCCGGGTCGAGGTGGTCACGGGGCACGTTCAGGACGACGCACGAGAAGCTGCTGTCCTCGGGACACTGCCGTGCCCGGACGAAGGTCGGGTCGGGCTCGATGAGGGCCGTGGCCGCCGCCCAGACGGCGATCCCGATCGCGACGACGATGCCGAACGCGAGCAGCGGACGGGCCGAGAGCGTCGACATCGAAGCGGCATGCTACCAAGCCGAATCGGGCCGTCGAATCTTGCCGCCGAGGCGGCCGCCGTGGTACACCACGCGCTATACAGCGCACCCCGTCATGCCCGACGGGCGACGCGCACCGAAGGAGGGTTCATGAGCACGATTCGGCGTGGATCGGTCCTGGTGGCCGGCCTCGTTTTCGTCGCCGCCTGCACGGGTGGAACGGCCGAGATTCCGGCTGCCGTCTGCGTTGGTGAGGCGACCACCTACCTCGACTGGTTGAACGGCGACCTCCAGCCCGATGTGCAGGATGCCATCGAGGAGGCCGATCCCGCCGGCGACCTGCTGGAGACGATCCAGGAGGCCGGCGTCATCCGCATCGCGACCGATGCGAACTATGAGCCCCAGTCGTTCCGCGATCCGGACGGCAACTGGGTCGGCTTCGACATCGACGTCGGGACGGCGATTGCCGAGGGCCTGGGCGTCACGGCCGAGTTCCAGCACCAGGACTGGGAGATCATCACCGCCGGCACCTGGAATGAGCGCTGGGACCTCAGCGTCGGCTCGATGACGATCACCACCGACCGAAAGGACCTGTTCAGCTTCGCGACCCCGTACTACTTCACGCCGGCCTACATGGCCGCCAGTGAGCGATCCGGGGTGACGAGCGCCGACGACCTGCCGTTCGAGGTGCCGGACGGCGTCGAGCCGATCACCCGACCGACTGACGCCAACTGCATCGAGGACATCCAGGCCGGTCGAACCGAGTTCGACCTCCTGATCACCTCGGGCACCGTCATCGACGCCGCGGTCGAAGCGGACCAGCCCATCGTGAAGATCGGCGAGCCGATCTACACCGAGAACCTTTCGGTGGCCCTGGACAAGGCCGGGCCCACCCATGCGGCCCTGCTGTACGAGATCGACCAGATCATCCAGGGCATGCACGAGGACGGGACCCTGACCTCGCTCAGCGAGCAGTGGTTCGAGGGCGAGGACCTGACCCAGGACCCGACCGCCGCCGAGTGATCTGAGCCGGAACACCGGACCATTGAGGGCGGGGATGCCAGCGGCATCCCCGCCCTTCGTTCTTTGACGAGGGAGCAGCCATGACCGTCGCCGTCGGAACCCCGGAACCTGGGTCGGTGCTCGCCCAGCTGGAGGCAGCCCAGGAGCGAGCCAGGAGGTCATTCAGCGTCAAGTTCGCCCTGACCTGGGTGGTCCTCATCGGTCTCGTCCTGGTCGGCCTGTGGACAACCGGCAACATTGACGTCGGGTTCATCGCCGAATGGGGGCCGTTCATCGTCGGCGGAGCCGGCCTCACGATCTTCATCTCGGCCGTGTCGATCGTGTTCGCCACGTTCCTGGCGATCGTCGGTGCCATCGGCCGGATCTCGCGGAACCCCGCCATCAACGGCGTCGCTTCGCTGTACGTCTCCCTCGTCCGGGGCACGCCGCTGCTGGTCCAGATCTACTTCATCTACCTGGCCTTGCCCCAGCTCGGGATCGTCCTGGACGCCATCCCGGCGGGCATCATCGCCCTGAGCTTCAACTACGGGGCCTACATGACCGAGGTCTTCCGGGCGGGGATCCAAGCCGTCCCGAGGGGCCAGCGCGAAGCGGCCCAGTCGCTGGGCCTCACCGAGCGGACGCTGATGTCGCGGATCGTGCTGCCCCAGGCGTTCCGGATCGTGATTCCGGCCATCGGCAACGACTTCGTCTCGATGCTCAAGGACTCGTCGCTGGTCTCGTTCCTGGCGGTCGAGGAGCTGATGTTCCGCGCCCGGCTGGTGGGCCAGCAGAACTTCCGGGGTGTCGAGGCCCTGATCATCGCGGCCGGGATCTACTGGATCCTGACCATCGTGTTCAGCTACGTCCAGACGCGGCTCGAAAAGCGCATGGCGAGGGGCGACCGATGACGGTCCACCCGGTCCAGGCACCCCACCTCGGCGGCCCGATCGTCGAGGCGATCGGCATCGAGAAGTACTTCGGGCGGAACCACGTTCTCCAGGGCGTGGACCTGACCGTCCGGAAAGGCGAGGCCGTCATGCTCATCGGCCGCTCGGGAAGCGGCAAGACGACGTTCCTGCGCTGCATCAACTTCCTCGAGGAGCCGAGCGTCGGCTCAGTCGAGATCGATGGGCTGAAGGTGGAGGCCGATCCCACCAGGGCTCGCAGCAAGGCCCACCTGGAGCAGATCCGCCAGATCCGGATCCGGTCGGCGATGGTGTTCCAGGACTTCAACCTGTTTCCGCACATGAACGTGCTGGGCAACCTGATCGAGGCCCCGACCCGGGTCCTCGGGGTCCCGAAGGCGGAGGCCATCGAGCGCGCCGAGAAGTTCCTCGGCAAGGTGGGGCTTGCCGAGAAGCGGGACGAGTACCCGGCGCGCCTGTCGGGTGGCCAGAAGCAGCGCGTGGCGATTGCCCGCGCGTTGTGCATGGAACCCAAGGTCATGCTCTTCGACGAGCCGACCAGCGCCCTCGACCCCGAGCTCATCGGGGAGGTGCTGAACGTCATGGAGGAGCTCGCTCACGAGGGCGCGACGATGATCGTCGTCACGCACGAGATGCACTTCGCCCGGGAGGCGGCCGACCGGGTCGTGTTCCTCCAGGAGGGGCGGATCGTCGAAGAGGGGCCGCCGGAGAAGGTCCTCGACAGCCCCGACGACGAGCGGACCCGACAGTTCCTGCGGAGGTTCCTCGCGGACTAGGCGGGCGCCTCGGACTCGGCCGGCTCGCTGCCGCCGGCCGCGATGACCTCCTCGAGCCGGCCCTGTCGGATCGGGAAGATGATCTCGGTCAGGACCAGGTCGACCAGGGCGACGAGCGGGACGGCGATGATCCCGCCCACGAAGCCGAACAGCGTGAACCCGGCCAGCACGCCGACCATGACCGCCAGCGGCGAGACCTCGACCGCATGGCTCTGGACGAGCGGGGTGACGACGAGGCCCTCGATCTGCTCGAGGATCGCGATCCAGATCACGATCGCCACCGCGGCGAACGGTGAGACGGTCAGGCCGACGATGAACGCGGGCACCATCATCAGGACCGTGCCGAGGTACGGGACGGCGGCGGCCAGGAATGTCAGGGCGCCCAGGACGACCGCGTAGGGCATCCCGAGGATGGCCGCACCGATGGCCACGCCGACGCCCTCGTAGGTCATGACCAGGAGCAGACCGCGGACGTAGGCACCCAGCTTCTCGGTGGCCTCGCCGAGGATGTTCAGCGCCCACGGCCGCTCGTCGGGCGGCCAGAAGTTCGCGACCCAGGCCTTGGCCTTGTCGCGCTCGGCCAGCATCAGGGCGATGAAGATCAGGCTCGTGATCAGCCAGAACGCGGCACCGAAGATGGCCCCGCCGACGCCGACCAGCGTCCCGAGGATGGCGCCGAAGTCGGGAACCTGGATCTCGTCGCCGCCGGTCCACGAGTCCACGATGGCCGCGCCCTGGCCCTCCCCGAGGATCGAGTCGAGCAGGTCCTCGAGGCTCGCGAACAGCGAGGCGGTCATGTCCGGCAGGGCGGCCACGAAGGCCACGAACTGGCTCACCAGCGGCGGGATGACGAGCACCAGGATCAGCACGACGCCGATGACAAGGCCGAGGACCGAGATCGCGATCGCGAAACCTCGCCGCATCCGGCGTTCAAGCCACGTCACCGGGGCGAGGAGCGCGCAGGCCACGATCAGGGCGATGAAGACCTGGAGGATGAGATCCCGGAGCCCGAGCACAACGAGGACGAGGAGCGTGACCCCGACGACGACGACCGAGGCGCGCCACGCGATGGTGCCGATCCAGCGGGGCTCCTGCTCCTGGACGGTCACGGCTTCGTTCCGTAGACCTGGGCGCGCGGCAGGCGGGCGGCCTCGTCCTGGGCCCGGACCCGGGCCCGGGCCGGCTGGAACGCCACCGGCGTGTCACGCGGGGTGCCGCCCTCACGGGCGATGAGCCAGCGGAGCCCGACCGCGGTGAGCTTCGCGCCGCCGGCCCGCCCCGGCTCGATGAACGGGGCGATCAGGAACCGACGCCAATGGAGCCGCTCGACCGCCAGCTGAAGCTCCTCGGGGGCGATCCCGAGCTCCTCGGCCAGCCCGTCGAGCGGGCGCTCCTGGTTCGGGGCGCGGCGGAGATGGCGAAGGATGGCGGCGGTCAGCTCATCCCCGCGGGGCGCCGACGACTTGGCCCGGCTCACGCGGCGGATGATACCGACCGCCCGACGGTCGAAACTAGGTCCCTTCGGCGGGCGCGCCGGCCGGCGCTGCGGCTGCTGCCTCGGCTCGGCGCGCGGCAACCCAGGCGTCCCGGCGGGCCCGCTCGCGTGCCTCGGCCCGGCGGCGCATCGGAATGATCACGCCGCGGATGCCGACGCCGATGAGCGCCGCGATCGGGATGGCGATGATGCCGCCGACCAGGCCGCCGAGCGTGATGCCGGCCGTGACCCCCAGCATGACGACCAGCGGCGACACGTTGATCGCCTTGCCCTGGACGGTCGGGGTGATGACCGAGCCCTCGATCTGCTGGATGACCACCTGCCAGACGAGGAACAGGACCGCCGCCAGCGGCGTGGCCTCGGCCAGGGCGATGAGCGTGATCGGGATCACTGCGAACAGCCCGCCGATGTATGGGATGGCGGCGGTGAAGAACGCGACGATGCCCATCGGCAGCGCGTACGGGATGCCGAGGATGAACATCCCCACCGCGGTGGCCGCGCCGATGAACGACATCGAGATCAGCAGGCCGCGCAGGTACTTGCCGAGGCTGTCGATGCCGGTGGTCAGGATGTACCGGGTCGCCGGCCGGTCCTCGCTGTCCATGAACTCGAGGGTCCCGTTCAGCAGGTTCCGGCGCTCGATGAGCAGGAAGATCTCGATGATCACGATGATCACGACGTTCGCGATGATCGAGACGGCGGTGATCGCGATCCCGAGAATGCCGTCGAGTGGGATCGGCGGCGTCTGGGTCTCCGGGAACAGCTGGTTGAATGCCTCGGTCCCGATCAGGCCCTCGACCCAGGCCCGCACGTTCTCGATGAGGTCGGGAATGGCGCTCACGAAGCTCCCGATGGCCTCGAGCGCGGGGCGCGCTGCGAGCAGGAAGATCAGGACGACTGCGCCGATCCCGATGACGTTGACGGAGATCGCGGCGGCGGCCCGCGACTGGCGTTGCTCGAAGCGGCGCGCGGCCGGCAGCAGTCCGGCCGCAAGGAGCAGCGCGAGAAACACGTTCAGGACCATGCCCCGGAGGAGCCAGAGGATCCCGAGCAGGATCCCGACCAGGACGACGACGCCGACGACCCGGAGGGTGATGGCCACCGGACCCATCGGCTCGGGCGGAACGTCCCACTGCTCGGGCGGCAGCGCCTCGGCCATGTCGGCGCCGATATCGGTGCCGGCGCTGGAGATGGTCAGGCGATCACGGACGCCGCTGATGGCACGGCGAATCTGGTTCGTCATCGAGCCGGACCGCGAGCCGGGACCGCGAGAGGGTTGGCGGACGAGCTGGGCGCCCTCACGCTCCGGATGATAGCGACGGGACGCCCGGCTCCGGCCGCCGTTCGACGCTGAGCTCGGCGGCCACCTCGCGGCGGAGGACGGCCTCGATCCCCTCGTCCCAGCCGGTCGCCTGGGGCAGGCGGACCTGCCGCGTGGCGCCGGCCACCGGCACGGCCAGGACCACCGGCAGCGCGCCGGGGCGCTGCTTGACGATCGACGTGACCGACTCGATGGCGTCGAGCAGCGCGTCGGCGGGGAGGTCGGGTGCGAACGAGATCCACAGCGACCCGGCGACCCCTTCCGCGACCGCGGGGAGCGGCCGCGCGTCGGCCGGCGCGGGCGGCTCATCCGGGACGGGAACCGGGGCCGGCGGCTCGGCGCCACGCGGGCGGACCAGCGGGACGTCGGACGGGGTGGTAAGGCCCACGGGCGCCTCCGCGGGAGCCTGGGCGGTCACGGACGCCGTCGGGCGGCTGCCGCGGCTGCGGGTCAGGCGGTCGCGCTCGGCCCCGTAGGCGGCCGGCCCCAGCCGCTCGGCATCGTCCCAGGCATGGACGACGTCGCACAGGAGCTTGGCCTCCTCGTCGCGGTGATCGACCCGGCCGCTGACCAGGACGACCGCGTCATCGGCCCAGGAATTGGCCGTCTCGGCGAAGACCTTGGGGAAGACGACGACCTCGACGCTCCCCTGGAGGTCCTCGAGCTGGACGACGAGCATCGTGGAGCCGGCCCGGGTGATGACCCGTCGCGACGACTGGATGATCCCGCCCAGGGTGACGCGGGACTGGTCGCTCTCCTCGGCCAGCTCCCCGGTGTAGGCGGTCACGTACTCCGGCAGCTGGTCCGCGATGTCCCCCAGCGGATGCTCGGTGAGGTACAGCCCCAGCAGCTCCTTCTCCCAGCGGAGCCGCTCGCGGCGCGAGATCTCGCCCCGGCCCTCGAGGCCGGGCAGGCTGCCGTTCGGCACCGGTTCCACCGCCATGGGAACCGCGAACAGGTCGAACAGGGTCGACTGGCCGGCGGCCACGTCGCGGTGGTGGCGGGCGGCGGCATCCAGGGCGGAGTCGATCCGGTCGAGGAGGGTCGTCATCGGTCCCAGGGAAGCCAGGGCGTTGACCTTGATGAGCGACTCGAAAACGCGCTTGTTGACCCGCTGCGGGTCCACCCGGCGGCACAGGTCGTCCAGCGAGGTGAACGCTCCCCCGCCGTCGGCCGCCTCGCGGGCGGCGACGATGCTCTCGACCGCGCCCTCGCCGACGTTCTTCACCGCGGCCATGCCGAAGCGGATCGCGCGAGTGCCGTCCGCATCGGTCTCCACCTCGAACAGGGCGTGGGAGCGCTGGACGTCCGGCGGGCGGACGTCGATCCCCAGCCGCCGGCACTCAGCGACCACGGCGGCCACCTTCTCGGCCCGCTCGCGGAAGCCGTTCAGGACCGCGGTCATGAACTCGACCGGGTAGTTGGCCTTCAGGTAGGCGGTCTGGTAGGCGATCAGGCCGTAGCAGGTGGCGTGGGCCTTGTTGAACCCGTATCGGGCGAACGGCTCGAACGCGGCGAACACCTGGTCCACCACCCCGGCCGGGATGCCCTTCTTCTTGGCGCCGGCCTTGAACTTCTCCTCGTGCTGGCGGAGGACCGAGGCGTTCTTCTTCCGGATCGCGTAGCACAGGTTGTCAGCCTCGGGGCCGGTGTAGTCGGCCATCGCGATGGCCGCGGCCATGATGTCCTCCTGGTAGACGAAGATCCCGTACGTCTCGCGGAGGGCCGGCTCGAGGGACGGGTGGAGGTAGGTGACCGCCTCGTCACCGTGCTTGCGGCGGATGTAGGCCGGGATGTTGGCCATCGGCCCGGGGCGGAAGAGGGCAACCATGGCCGCAAGGTCGCGGACCTCGGTCGGCCGCAGGTCCTTGACGTAGCGGCGCATCCCCGATCCCTCGAGCTGGAAGATGCCGGTGGTCTCCCCGGTGGACAGCAGCTCGAAGGTCTTCGCGTCGTCGAGGGGGAGGTTGTCGACGTCGATCTCGACCCCGCGGTGGCGGCGGATGAGCTCGACCGCATCGGCCAGGATCGTGAGGTTGATGAGGCCCAGGAAGTCGAACTTCAGGAGGCCCAGCGCCTCGCAGGCGTGCATCTCGAACTGGGTCATCGTCGTCTCGCCGTCGGTGGCCCGTTGGAGCGGCATGATCTCGGTCAACGGCTCGCGGCTGATGACGATGCCCGCGGCGTGGGTCGACGCGTGGCGCGCGATCCCCTCGAGCTGGCGGGCCGACCCGATCAGCCTGTCCACCCGCTCGTCGGCCGCCATCTGCTCTCTCAGCTGCGGTGAGGTCTCGATGGCCCGCTCGAGGCTGATGTTCAGCTCGTTGGGGACCGCCTTGGCCACCCGGTCCGCCTCGGCGTAGGTCAGGCCCATGGCCCGCCCCGAGTCGCGGATGGCGGCCTTGGCGCCCAGCGTCCCGAAGGTGATGATCTGGGCCACCCGGTCGGCTCCGTACTTGCGGGTGACGTAGTCGATGACCTCGCCTCGGCGGCTGTCCTGGAAGTCGATGTCGATGTCCGGGAGGGTCACCCGGTCCGGGTTCAGGAAGCGCTCGAACGGCAGCCCGTAGGCCAGCGGGTCCACCGGCGTGATCCCGAGCGAGTAGGTCACGATGCTCCCCGGCGCCGATCCCCGGCAGGTCGTGAAGATCCCCTGCTCCCGGGCGAAGCGGGTGAAGTCGGCCACGATCAGGAAGTAGGCCGAGTACCCCATCCGGTCGATGATCCCGAGCTCGTAGTCGAGGCGGCTCCGGATGTCGGGCGTGACCTCGGGGTACCGCTCGGCCAGGCCCCGCTCGCACTCGCGGCGCAGCCACGTGGCCGCCGTCTCGCCCCCGGGCACCGGGAAGTCCGGCAGGCGGAGGCGGTCGAACTCGAGCTGGAGGTCCACCATCTCGGCCACGCGGAGCGTGTTGTCCATGGCCTCGGCCAGCTCCCCGTTGAACAGGCGCCGCATCTCGTCGGCGGGCTTGATCGAGAACTCGGTCGTGTCGAAGCGGAGCCGGTTCGGGGTCTCGAGGTTCGACCCGGTCTGGATGCAGAGCAGCAGGTCGTGGGCCTCCGCCTGCTCGGGCCGCGTGTAGTGGGTGTCGTTGGTCGCGAGCAGCGGCAGGTTCAGGTCGCGGGCCAGGTCCACCAGCTGGGGATGGAGCATCCGCTGCTCGGTCAGCCCGTGGTCCTGGACCTCGACGAAGAAATTCCCGGCTCCCAGGATGGACCGATACTCGTCGGCCGCCTGCCGGGCGCCGCGCTCGTCGCCATCCGCGAGCTTCTTCAGCACCTCCCCGCCGAGGCACGCCGACGTGCCGATCAGCCCCTCCGCGTGCTGGGCCAGCAGCTCCTTGTCGATCCGCGGCTTGTAGTAGTAGCCGTCGAGGTGCGCCTTCGTGACGAGGGCCAGCAGGTTCCGGTAGCCGGTCGCGTTGCGGGCCAGCAGGATCAGGTGGTGGGGGTTCGCGTCGAGGCGCGGATCCCGATCGGTGTGCGCCCGGGGAGCGACGTACGTCTCGACCCCGATGATCGGCTTGACCCCGGCGTTCTGGGCCGCCTGGTAGAACGCCACCGCGCCGTAGAGCGCCCCGTGGTCGGTGAGCCCGATCGCCGGCATGCCCAGCTCCGCGGCCCGCGCGGTGAGCTCCGCAAGCCGCGACATCCCGTCCAGCAGGCTGAACTCCGAGTGGACATGGAGATGGACGAACGAGTCCGTCGCGGTTCCCGCGGGTGGCATCGTACCGATACTAGTCGCCCCCACTCCCCGTGGTTCGCGGAAGCCGCGCCGTGGACCGAAGTACCACCGTGGTCCTACCCATGGAGGTGTCGATTAACGCCGGTGGCGGGGTCTCGCGCGGGCATGGGTGACCCGTTGGTCCCAATGGGTGATGTTCGCGCGGCGGGACCGTCCGCAGACTCGGCGAAACATGACCGCGCGACCCGGCGTGCTGCACCCGGATTCCGTGGCGGCTCGGCCTGTGCCGGCTGTGCCCGCGCCAGAGGCCCCCGCCGGCGCCCGCGCGCGCCTGAGTTCAGTGAACCGGCGCGCCCTCCTGAGCGTGCTCATCGTGGCGGCCGTCGGCCTGGCCGGCTACCTCGCGCTCGGCGCGGCCGTCAGCTGGTGGAACCAGGCCACGCTCACGATCTCGGCCGGCCTGGCCATCCTGGTCGTCCTCGAGGGCCGGCGTCACTCGTCCGCCGACGACCTCCCGTTCCGGAGCGCGGTCGTCCTGGCCGGGGGCATGTGGTTTGTCCTCCAGGCCATTGCCCTGTTCGAGGCGATGACCGGCTCGCGCATCGGCGCGCTCATCGGCCAGCCGTTGACCCTGATCTTCGGCGCCGCGTGCGCCCTGTGCTGGCGGGCCGCGGTCCGCGGCCGGCTGACCGGGATCTACGCCTCGGCGGTCTACCTCGACTCGTCGATCGTCTTCGCCGCGGTCGCCTCCGGGGCGCTGCTCGTCCTCGGTGGCGCGGGCATGGGCAACGCGACCCAGGTCTACGCCCTCCTGTTCGCTGCCCTGTTCTTCGGGATGGTCGGCGCGACCGCGGTCCTGAACCTCGCGCTGGCGCCGATCCGGAGCATGGGCGGCTGGGTGGCGGCGGTCATCGGCCTGACGATCGCGGGAACCGGCCTCGCCATCTGGCTCCGTGATCCCGAGCCGCTCCAGTGGAGCGCCGGGCTCGCCGTGGCCTCCCTGGGCACCATCGTCACCGCCTACGGCGGCGCGACCTGGACCCGCTCGCCGGACCCGAGCGACTCGTACCGCTACCGCGCCCTCCAGGTGCGCGAGGCACTTCCGCTCGTCGCGGCGGCGACGTCGCCGGCCCTGTGGGTGGCGAACGAGCTCCTTCGCACCGAGCTCGAGGCCCAGGTCAGCGCGGCCGTCGCGGGTGCCGTGGCCGCGGTGCTGATCCTCTGCATCCTCCGCCAGACCATCCTCCTCCGCGAGCGCGACCGGATCGTGGGGGCGGCCCGTGACGCGGCCCAGCGCGAGCGCGTCCTGCACGCGGAGCTGGAGGCATCGGAGCGACGGTTCCGGACCCTCGTCACCAACTCGACCGATGTCGTGCTCATCGTCGGGCGCGACGGGCGGATCGCCTACCAGAGCCCGTCGGTGGAGAGGGTGCTGGGGCACGCCCCGAACTCGCGCCTCGGCCATCCGGCCGGGGTGCTGGCCCACCCGCACGACGCCGAGTACTTCCGCACCTCGCTCACCGAGCTCGCGACCCAGCCGGGCGCCGAGCGGAGCATCGAGTTCCGGACCCGCCACGCGGACGGCTCGTGGCGGGTCCTCGAGGCCACCGCCAAGAACCTGCTCGACGACCCGGCCGTGGCGGGCCTGGTCATCAACTGCCGCGACGTCACCGAGCGACGGGCGCTCGAGGAACAGCTCAAGCACGACGCGCTCCACGACCCGCTGACCACCCTCGCCAACCGCGCCCTGTTCATCGACCGCGTCGGGCATGCGCTGTCGCGGCGGGACAACCCGGCGGCCACCGGCGTGCTGTTCATGGACCTGGACGACTTCAAGACGATCAACGACTCGCTCGGCCACGCCGCCGGCGACGAGCTCCTCCAGGCCGTGGCCCAGCGCCTGCGGGGCAACCTCCGCCTCGAGGACACGGTGGCCCGGCTGGGCGGTGACGAGTTCGCCGTGCTGGTCGAGGACGCCGACGTGGCCATGGTCGAGCAGGTCGGCGGCCGCCTCCTCGGCGCCCTGCGGGCCCCGTTCGAGATCGCCGGCAAGCAGGTCCACATCGGCGCCAGCCTGGGCGCGGCCATGAGCGGCGCCGACACCCGGGATGGCGAGGTCCTCCTCCGGAACGCGGACGTGGCCATGTACACCGCCAAGTCCCGCGGGAAGGGCCGGCTCGAGCTGTACGAGGATTCCATGCACGCCGCGGCGGTCACCCGCCTCGAGCTGAAGGCCGACCTCGAGCGGGCCCTGGAGCGCGGGGAGATGCGCGTCCGCTACCAGCCCATCTTCCGTCTCGATGACGGCTCGCTCGACGGCTTCGAGACCCTCGTCCGCTGGCGCCATCCCGACCGGGGCGAGGTCGGCCCCGGCGAGTTCGTGCCGCTGGCCGAGGAGACTGGGCTCATCGTGCCCATCGGCCGCTGGGTGCTCGCCCAAGGCTGCCGCCAGGCCCAGGCGTGGCGGACGGCCGGCGCGAAGATCAGCGTCAGCGTCAACCTGGCTGCCCGTCAGCTCCGCGACCCCGACATCGTGGCCATGGTCGCCGGCGTCCTGGTCGAGACCGGCCTCGATCCCGACGCCCTGACCCTCGAGCTGACCGAGTCGAGCATCATGCAGGACGACGAGGGGCGCCTCCAGGAGCTGCGCGGGCTCGGCATTCACCTCGGCCTCGACGACTTCGGGACCGGGTACTCCTCGCTCAGCTACCTGTCCCGCTTCCCGATCGAGACGCTGAAGATCGACCGTTCCTTCACCTCGCGGCTCGGCGGGCCCGACGAGGAGACCGCGCTCGTCCGGTCGGTCATCCAGCTGGCCACCTCGATGGGCATGGAGACCGTTGGCGAGGGCATCGAGCGCCAGGAGCAGTACGACCGGCTCCGCGAGCTCGGCTGCACCTACGGCCAGGGCTACCTGATGGCCCGGCCGATGGACGCCATCCGAGCTACGACCCTGGCCACGACCGGGGTCCTCGAGGCCGATCCCGCCGCCGCCGAGGCCTGATCCGAGCCTGCTTCGGGCCTGATCCGAGCCTGATCGGCCGGGTACCATCCCGGCGTGCTGTACGACTACACCGCGGTCACCCCGGAGTCGGTTCGCGAGGAGGCCGATGCCGGTTTGGCCGATGCGGACGCCCTGGTCGCCCAAGCGGTGGGCGCCACTGAGCTCTCCTTCGAGGCCCGGGTGGTCCCGCTCGAGCTGGCCGTGGCGCGGGTGGGCCGGGCATACGGCCGGAGCGCGTTCCTCGGCCACGCTGCGGTGGACGCGGCGGTCCGGGATGCCGGCAACGCGGCCGACGAGCGGCTGACGAAGTGGCGAACCCAGCTCCCGTTCCGCGAGGACCTGTACCGATCCATCCGGGAGCTGGCCGAGTCGGAGGCGGCCACCGCCAACCCGGCGCAGGCGTACGTACTGTGGCTGTGGATGCGTGACTTCCGCCGGGCAGGCCAGGAGCTCGAGCCGGCGGCCCGCGCCGAGCTCCAGCAGATCAGGAGCCGGCTGGTGGAGCTCACCGTGGCGTTCAACCGCAACCTCGCCGAGTACGAGGACGCCATCGAAGTCACCAGGGACGAGCTGGCGGGGATGCCCGACGACTTCGTCGAGCGGCTCTCGCCGGGGAGCGCCCCCGGGACGTATCGGGTCAGTCTGGACTACCCCGAGTTCTATCCGTTCCTGGCTCAGGCCCAGAACCGCGCGGCTCGCGAGGAGCTGTTCCGGAAGAACTGGAACCGGGCGGTGGAGGGGAACCGGCCGCTCATGGAGGAGGCGATCCGGCTCCGGCAGCGGGCCGCCGACCTGCTGGGCTACCCGACCTGGGCCCACTACGCGGTCGAGGTCAAGATGGCCGAGACCCCCGAGGCGGTCACCGAGTTCTACGAGAGCATCGTGCCCAGGCTGGAGCCGGCCCGTGACCGGGAGATCGCGGTGCTCACCCAGCGGATGGGGGCCGACGGCCCGGCGCCGCGGCTGGCCGGCTGGGACTGGAGCTACTACGACGAGCAGCTCCGCCGATCGGACTACGGGGTGGACGCCAACCTGGTCGCCGAGTACCTGCCCATGGAGGCCTGCATCGAGGGCATGTTCGCGCTCACCGGGGAGGTGCTCGGGCTCGAGTATCGCCCCGTCCCGGACGCCAAGGTCTGGCATCCGTCGGTCGAGACCTACGAGATCCACGACCGGGCCACCGGGGAGCACCTGGCCACGTTCTACGCCGACTGGTTCCCACGGGAGGGCAAGTTCGGCCACGCCGCGGCGTTCCCGCTGGTCGTCGGCCACCGGCGGGCCGACGGAGGGTTCGAGAAGCCGGTGAGCGCCATCCTGGCCAACTTCACGCCGCCGAGCGGCGACCGGCCGGCCCTCCTCCAGCACAACGAGCTGGAGACCCTGTTCCACGAGTTCGGCCACATCCTTCACATGTCGCTGACCCGGGCCGAGTACGCGCGGACGAGCGGCTCGGAGACCGAGATCGACTTCGTCGAGGCCCCCTCCCAGATCATGGAGCACTGGACCTGGAGCCCCGAGGTCCTGACCCGGTTCGCCCGGCACTACAGGACCGGCGAGCCGATGCCGCGCGAGCTGATCGACCAGATGGTGGCCGCCCGCCGGCTGAACGTCTGCCTGCGGACGATGATCCAGGTCTTCTACGGCCAGGTGGACATGGCCATGCACGCCGGCGAGTCCGATCCCGACCTGGAGGAGCTGACCCGCCGGATTCACGTCGCGACTGGGTTCCCCTACCCGGAGGGCACGTTCTTCCTCGCCGGCTTCGCCCATCCCATGGACATGTACGACGCGGGCTATTACGGCTACCTGTGGGCCGAGGTCATCGGCGACGACCTGTTCGGGCGGTTCGAATCCGAGGGGGTCACCTCACCGGCGGTCGGTGCCGACTACCGCCGGCTCATCCTCGAGCCCAACGGGAGCCGGCCCGCCGCCGACCTGGTCCGGGACTTCCTGGGCCGCGACCCCACGCCCGACGCCTGGCTCCGCCTGAAGGGGCTGGAGGACGGCGCCAACCCCTAGGCGCGGAGGCGGGCCAGCACCTCGTCGTGGAGGAGGCCGTTGGTCGCCAGCGCGGTCGGGCCGTCGTGGCCCGCCGAGCCGTCGGCCCGGGTGAAACGGCCGCCGGCCTCGGTCACGATCAGGGCCGGCGCCGCCAGGTCCCACGGCTTCACCGCCGTCTCGACCATGACGTCGGCTGATCCCTGGGCGACGAGCGCATAGCCCAGCGCGTCGCCGAAACCCCGGTCCCGGGCCGAGTCCTTCAGCACGTCCACGAAGCCGGGGCTCAGCCCCTCGCGGAGCATGGCCCCCACCCCGGCGTGGACGACATGCGCCTCGGCCAGCGACGACACGTCCGACACGTGGACCTCGCGCTCCCGGCCGAGCTGAACGGCCCGCGTCCCGCCCCCGCGCGAGGCGTACCAACGCTGGCCGAGGGCTGGCATCGAGATCACCGCCACCTGGAGCTCGCCGCCCTCCTCGAACGCGATGAGCGTGGCCCAGATCGGGATCCCGCGGGTGAAATTCACCGTCCCGTCGATCGGGTCCACGATCCAGCGCGGACCGCCGGGATCGCCGGCCGTCCCGAGCTCCTCGCCCAGGATCCCGTGCTCGGGATACGCCTCCGCCAGCCGATCCCGGATCAGGGTCTCGACCGCGGTGTCGGCATCGGTGACCGGGGTGCCGTCCGGCTTCAGGCGAACGGCCTGGCCCGCCAGGAAGGCCGGCAGCGAGACGGCATCGGCCGCATCGGCCAGCTCGAGGGCGAAGCCCAGCAGCAGGGACCGGTCAGTCAAGGCGGCGGCGGAGCTCCTCGTTGACCAGGCGGGCATCGGCCTTGCCCTGGAGGTGGGCCATGACCTTGCCGACCAGGTAGCCGTACACCTGCTGCTTGCCGGACCGATACTCCCCGACCGCGGCGGCCTCGTCCCGGAGGACGGCGTCCACCGCCTCGGCGATGACCACGCTGTCGCTGACCTGCGCCAGCCCCTCGCGCTGGATGACCACGCGGGGCGCCTCCCCGCTCTCGAAGCAGCGGGCCAGGACCGTCTTGGCGGTGGCCGCCGAGACCCGCCCCGCCTCGACATCGGCCACCAGCTCGGCGAGGTCCTCGGGGCGAAGGGCCACGTCGCGAGCCCGAAGGCCCTCGGCCGCGTGCTGGTTCAGGAGCCGGCTGAACTCTCCGGTCACCCAGTTGGCCGCCGCCTTGGCCGGGACGCCGGTCGCGACCACGGCGTCGAAGTAGTCGCCCAGGCTGACCTCCGCGCCCAGGACGCCGGCGTCGTACGCGGACAGGCCCAGCTCCTCGGTGTAGCGGCGGCGGCGCGCGGCCGGCAGCTCGGGGAGTCGGGCGCGGAGGGTCTCGACCCACTCCACGGACGGGCGGAGCGGCGGCAGGTCGGGCTCCGGGAAGTAGCGGTAGTCGTTCGCCTCCTCCTTCGAGCGCTGGGTCACGGTGCGGCCGCCGGCCTCGTCCCAGCCGCGCGTCTCCTGGGTCAGCGGCACGCCGGCGGCGAGCGACTCCTTCATCCGCTCGACCTCGAACTCCATCGCCCGCTCGAGCGAGCGGAACGAGTTCAGGTTCTTGACCTCGACCTTCGTCCCGAACAGGTCGCTGCCGGCCTCCCGGATGCTGACGTTGCCCTCGATCCGCATCGAGCCGGCCTCCATGTCCGCGTCCGAGGCGCCGATGAAGCGGAGCAGGTCGCGGAGCGTCTCCCCGTAGGCCCGGGCCTGGGCCGGCGAGCGGAGGTCGGGCTCGGTGACGATCTCCATCAGCGGGACGCCGGCCCGGTTGAAGTCCACCAGGGAGTGGTCACGCCCTCCGTGGAGCAGCCGCGCGGTGTCCTCCTCGAGATGGGCCCGGGTGATCCCGATCGTGATCTCGGCCTCCTCGGCGGCCACCGGGACGGCCAGGCGGCCGTTGGCCGTCAACGGCAGGGCGTACTGGCTGATCTGGTAGCCCTTCGGGAGGTCGGGGTAGAAGTAGTTCTTGCGCTCGAATCGGACTGCATCGGTCTGGACCTCCGCCTCCAGGGCCAGGCCGGTGAGCATGACGAGCTCGACCGCGTCGCGGTTGATGACCGGCAGGGTGCCCGGCATCCCCATGCAGATGGGGCAGACCCGGGTGTTGGGCGCGTCGGCCTCACCGGGGAGCGGCGCCGTCCGGCATCGGCAGAACATCTTCGAGGCCGTCCGGAGCTGGGCGTGGACCTCGATCCCGATGACGGTCTCCCAGGTCGCTGTCGCGGTCATGACGGTGGCCTGCTCGCTGTGGGCGTCGGGTATTGTCTAGCGCGAATGCGCCTCCGGCCGATCATCTTCATCGTCGCATGCGCTCTGGCTGCGTGCACCTCGTCACCGTCGGGATCCCCCGACGTCTCGGTCCAGCCCTCGACCGCACAGCCTTCGGCTGCCGCGTCGGTCGAGCCGTCACTCGCGATCCCCTCGGGGTGGGAGCGTCACGAGGTCGCCGACTACCACTTTGCGCTCTCCCTTCCCGAGCATTGGGGCGCGGTCGACCTGACGGCCGAGGACATGGCGGGGACCCTCGAGGAGATGTACGAGGAGTTCCCGAACGCCTCGGAATACCGGGAGGTCATCGAAGCCGGCCTGGAACAGGGCTTGGCCTTCATCGCGCTGGATTTCGACCCGGCGCACATCGATGAGCCGTTCATCACGAACGTCAACGTCCTCGGCATCGAGGGAGACGTCCTGCTGCCGGTCGTGGTGGCCGGCAATGTCGAGAGCATCGAATCCACGTTCGGGATCACGCCCGAGCAGGAGTCGGTGAGCCTACCCGCGGGTGACGCGGTTATCCTGCGCTGGGACTACCCGGACAGCCACAGCCTGGCCCAGTACTACCTGGTCGAGGGCGGCATGGTGTACGTGGTGTCGTTCAGTCGCGAGCTGGGCGAGGACACCAGGAACCAGGAAGCCCTGTTCGAGGAGATCATGAACACGTTCGAGGTCCTGCCGTGAGGATTGGCGAGTGGGAGCAGATCGGGCGGTCCCGTGGCCTCGTCCACCGAGAGCTGGGTGAGCTGGGCGCCGTCGAGCTGGCGGCCCACGTCACGATGCACGCCGACGGGGAGCGGCAGCGGATCCTGATCGCCACCGACATCGGCCTGCTCGACTACAACTTCGGCCCCTCGTCGCCGGGCGCCGCCACCTACGACCTGCGCGGCACGCTCCACCGCTGGCCGTCCCTGCGCGGCATGCGTCTCCAGAGCGACGCCCAGTGGGACGACAACTCGAAGACGGCCCGCTCGGTGTGGCGCCTGATCGCCGAGGAGCCGCGGATCGAGCTGGCGGCCGAGTCCAACGAGACCGAGCGCCAGGAGGTCTCGGCGCTCCTCGACTTCGCCCGCGCCTGCTTCGCCTCACTGGACAAGTGAGCCGATCCGGACCGATGTGCCGGGCCGCCCTGCCGCTGCTGGCCGCCCTCCTCCTGGCCGCCTGCCAGCCGTCGGCGTCCGCCTCTCCGTCCGAGGAGCCATCGGTCGCGCCGTCCGAACCCGCACCGTCCGAGGCGCCGGCGTCCGCCTCGGGGGCTGCGGCCTGCGACCCTGGCACGATCTGCAACGGCCCCCTGGAAGCCGGCGACTACGTCTCGGAGACGACCGGCGCCCGGATCGAGTTCTCCCTGGATGACCACGGCTGGTCCGGCATCGAGGACACCCCCGGCGACGGGTTCGGCCTGTTCCTGGCCGATCTCGACGGCGCCCACGCCATCAGCGTCGTCGCCTTCAGCGGCGAGATCTTCGCCAACTCGTGCGACCCGGATGCCGGGACGCTGACGCTCGAGGCCATCCCGTCGGCGTTCATGAACATGCTCACCACCCGCGAAGGCATCACGGCCAGCCCACCGGTCGAGGTCGAGGTCGGCGGGATGCCCGCCCTCCAGACCGATCTCACGACCAGCGTGGATGTCGAATGCGAGGCCACCGGCGGCGGCCGGATCTGGCTGTGGACCCTGCCGGTCCACGGCGACTTCCACTTCAACTCCGAGGAGACCGCCCGGGTCATCGCCGTCAATGCCGAATCGGCCACCGTCATCCTCGTCGTCGAGGCCTTCGCCGACCTCGAGGACTACGACCACCTCCTCGAGCACGCCACCGAGGTCTTCGACTCGATGACGATCACGCCGCTCTAGGCAGCCGGCTCCACTTCCCGTCGACGTCGATCCCTGAACAGGGACACCCAGAGACACGTCGCACGGACCATCAGCGTCGCACCCGTGATCACGGCACCCAGTGCCGCATCCCATGGTCGGAGGCGCTGCTCGATCACATGCTCCCCGGCGGTCACCGGCACCAACTGCCCCGAGAAGGCCTCCACCACGAGGATGACGGTGGCCGATTCGGCGTTGACGGCGATGACCCGGGCGGTTTCATCCGAGTTGAAGTGGAAGTCGCCGTGGACCGGCAGGGTCCACAGCCAGATCCGGCCGCCG
>DATBIW010000002.1:0-4355 GCA_036556745.1 Candidatus Limnocylindria bacterium
GCCCCTCGACATGCTCACCGAGTGGATCGAGGAGAGCTACCGGGCCGTGGCCCCCAAGGCGCTCAGCCGGCGCCTCCCGGCCCGGGATCAGGGGACGACCGGCGGCGCTCCGAGCAATGGCGGCAGGATGTTGCCGAAGAAGTAGCCGACGATCCCGGCGAGGGCCCCGATGACGAAGATCTCGAGGCCGGACGGGATCGGTGGGCGTCGCGTCCAGCGCGACTTCGCGACGCCGATCCCGAACAGCACCGCGCCGGTGGCGACCACCGCGACCCAGGTCGCGGTGTCGATGGGCAGGAACAGGTAGGGAAGGATCGGGACCAGCGCGCCGAGGCCGAACGCGAGGCCGATGATGAGCGCGCCCTGGAGCGGCGTCCCCGCATGCTCCTCGACGTGGAGAGCGAGCTCCTTCTCGACCATCGTCCGGAGCAACACGTCGGGATGGGTCGCGACGATCCCGGCCACGTGCGCGGCCTCGTCGGGCGGGAGTCCGTCTTCCTCGAACATGTAGGCGACCTCGGCCTCGGCCTCGCCGGGGCGGGTCTCGACTTCCTCGCGCTCACCGGCGATCTGGGCCTCGAAGATCTCGCGTTGGCTCTTGCTCGAGAGGTACTCGCCCGCCGCCATGCTGAAGACGCCGCCCAGCGCTGTCGCGAGGCCAGCAATGAGGACGGCGAACCGGTCACCACTCGCGCCGGCGACGGCGGAGACGACGGCGACCGTGCTGACGAGCCCGTCCTGGGCGCCGAAGATCAGCTCCCGGATGTCGCCCAGCCGGGCAGCGCTGCGCCGCTCCTCGGCAACGTGGGCCTGGATCCACTCGCGGTCGAACTCCTCGGCCCGTTTGGCGGCGCGGGCCGCCTCGTCGTCGAGGGTCTCGGTCACTCCCCGGTCCGGTCTCCGGCCAGCCGCCACGCGAATGGGAAGGCGAAGGTCGCGACGACGACCTTGGCCAGGTCCCACGGGATGAACACGATCGCGCCCCAGTAGATCGCGTCGGCGAACGCCATCCCGGTGACGATCGCGAGGATCGGCACGCCGATCAGGTAGATGACGAACGATCCGAGCAGCATCAGCAGGAAGGCCCCGGTTCGGGTCCGTTCCCACTGGCGCTGGGCCAGCCGCCCGCAGAGGGCGGCGGCGGCCATGAAGGCGACCAGGTAGCCGATGGTCGGGGTGATCCCGCCGGTATCGCCCTCGAGCCCGCTTTGGCCGCCCGCGAAGACGCCCAGGCCGAGCGCGCCGGCCGCGACATAGAGGGCCATCGAGGCGAATCCCCGCCCCGCGCCGAGGGCCGTGCCGGTCACCAGCACGGCGGCGGTCTGCAGGGTGTAGGGCACCGGGTTGTCGCCGACGGTGAAGGCGACCTGGGCGCCGAGCGCGGTCAGCGCCGCGCCGGCCACGATCAGGGCGACGTCACGGAGGACCTCGGTCGATCGGCCGTCGACGCGCGGGACGAACGTGTCGACCAGGGTGACCGCGCTGGCTCTCATCGGCGGCAGGTTGGCTTGGGGGCTGGTCATTGGGCGGGTTTCCCTCCTTGCGGGGCCGAGTGTAGTCCGGTCCGGCAAGGCAGGACGTCCCGGACCGATGGGCTCGGGTACACTCGCCCCGTCCTTTAAGTCCGGCCCCGTGAGGCCGGGAAGGAGCCGATGACGACCCTGACCAGCCTGCCCGACGCGACGCCGCCCGAGGTTCCGGGACCGGCGTCGTTTTCGCGTCAAGGCCTCCTCGCGCTCGAGGGCGGCACGGTGCTCGCCGGCCGGATGCGCGGCGCCCAGGTCCCGGCCGAGGGCGACCTGATCTTCACCACGGCGGCGACCGGCTGGGGCGAGATCCTCACCGATCCGTCCTTCGCGGGGCAGGTCGTCGTGCTCACCCACCCGATGGTCGGAAGCTACCGGATCGCGCGCAGCGAGCTCGAGTCGACCCGGGTCCACGCCCGGGCGTTGGTCGTGACCCGGCTGGTCACCCCGCCCGACGAGGCCGGTGTCTCGGTCGAGGAGCTCGCCGCCGAGGCCGGCATCCCGATACTCGAGGGACTCGACACCCGGGCCCTGACCCTCGAGCTGCGACGCGGAGCGGCGCGGCGGACGGTCATCCGGCCAGAGGAGGTGGCGCCCGACGAGGCGGTTCGCCAGGCCGTGGCCTCGCCCGCCTGGGAATCGGTCGACCATGTCGCAGCCGTCGCCCCCCACGAGCCGTATCGCCTCGCGCCGGAGGGCCCGGTGCGCGGTCGCGCCGTCCTCCTCGACTACGGCGTGAAGCGCTCCCTGCTTCGCGCCCTGACCGGGCGGGGGCTCGAGGTCGTCGGCCTGCCACCCGATGCCGGGGTGGCCGCCGTCGCGGCGCATGCGCCGGATCTCGTGGTCCTCTCCCCGGGCCCGGGTGACCCGTCCCGAATGGCCCCCCAGATCGCCGTCGTGGCCGAGCTGCTCGCCGGCGCGGTGGCCGGCGGACCGCCGGTGCTCGGCATCTGCCTCGGCCACCAGCTGCTGGGGCTCGCGGCGGGCGCTCCCACCCGGCGCCTGGCGGTCGGCCATCACGGGGGCAACCACGGGGTCATCGAGGCGAGCACCGGCCAGGTCACGATCGGCGCCCACAACCACGAAGTCGAGGTCGTCGACCACCCGGCCCTGGCCGCCGCCGGGCTGCGGGTCAGCCACCGGGACCTCAACGACGGGACGGTCGAGGGGCTCGTCCACGCCGGGGGCCGGGTGGCATCGGTCCAGTTCCACCCGGAGGGCGCACCCGGGCCCACCGACGCCGCCGGCCTGTTCGACGTCGCCCTGATCGGCGTCGGCCTTGCCACCGCCGGCGCCTAGCCCGATGGCGCCGCGGAAGGTCCTGATCATCGGCTCCGGCCCGATCGTCATCGGCCAAGCAGCCGAGTTCGACTACGCCGGGGTCCAGGCCTGCCTGGCGCTCCGCGGCGAGGGAGTGGACACGGTCCTCGTGAACTCAAACCCGGCGACGGTTATGACCGACCCCGACGTGGGCGGGACGGTGGTCATCGGTCCGCTCACCCTCGACCATCTCGAGCGGGTCATTGCCGAGCATCGGCCCGAGGCGCTGCTACCGACCCTCGGCGGGCAGACCGGGCTCAATCTCGCCGTCGGCCTGGACGACGCCGGGGTGCTGGACCGATACGGGGTGGCCGTGCTCGGCACCCCGCTGGCCGCGGTGCGCGCTGCCGAGGATCGCGGCGGCTTCCGGGCGCTCGTCCAGTCGATCGGGGAGCCGGTTCCCGAGTCGGCGGTCGTCGAATCGGTCGAGGCCGGCCTCGCGTTCGTCGCCGAGCTCGACGCCCCGGTCGTCGTCCGCCCGGCCTTCACCCTCGGTGGTGGCGGCGGCGGGTTCGCCTTCGACCTGGCCGGGGCGGCGGCCGTCATCCAGCGCGGGCTCGAGGCGAGCCCGATCGGCCAGGTCCTCGTCGAGCGCAGCCTGCTCGGCTGGCAGGAGATCGAGTTCGAGGTCATCCGCGACGCGGCCGACACCGCCATCGCGATCTGCGGGATGGAGAACCTGGACCCGATGGGCGTCCATACCGGGGACTCGATCGTCGTGGCACCGATCCAGACCCTGCCCGACGTCGTCGTCCAGCGGCTCCGCCGCTGTGCCCTGAAGATCGCGCGAGCCTTGAAGCTGGAAGGTGGCTGCAACGTCCAGCTCGCCGTCTCGCCGGACGGGAGCGACTACCGGGTCATCGAGGTCAACCCGCGCGTCTCGCGCTCGTCGGCGCTGGCCTCGAAGGCCACCGGCTACCCGATCGCCCGGGTCGCCGCGCTGGTCGCGCTCGGCAAACGGCTCGACGAGATGCGCAACCCGGCCACCGGGGGCGGTTCGGCTGCGTTCGAGCCGGCCGTCGACTACGTCGTCGTCAAGCTGCCGCGCTGGCCGTTCGACAAGTTCCCGCTCGCCGAGCGTGGGCTCGGGGTCCAGATGAAGGCCACCGGGGAGGCGATGGCCATCGACCGCGAGTTCGGCCCCGCCCTGCTCAAGGCCATCCGCTCGCTCGAGCCGCGCGGCCGCGGCTGGCTGTGGGAGGACCCGGCCTGGCACCTCGGGGAGCGGGCGCCGGCCGACCCGGGCCTGTTCCTGGCGCCGTCCGACACGCGGCTGTGGCGAATGATCGGGCTGCTCCGCCACGGCTGGACCGATGCGGCCGGGATCAGCGCGCTGACCGGGATCGACCCGTGGTTCACCGAACGGATCGCCGAGCTCGTCGCGGCCGAGCGAGAGCTGGTTGGCGCCCCACTCGACGCGGCCAAGCGGGCGGGATTCGGGGACGCCGAGATCGCGGCCCTGTCCGGCGTCCCGGCGGCCGCCATCCGCCGAGCGCGGGTCCGGGCCGG
>DATBIW010000003.1:0-19917 GCA_036556745.1 Candidatus Limnocylindria bacterium
TGCGGCGAAGTGGGCAAAGAGCTGGTCCCCGACCCGATGCCGGTGCCCTGGGTCTGGTCCACGACCTTCGAGTTCCAGCTGCCGGTGATCCCGCTCGACGCGACCATCCTGAACGCCACCCTGACCTTGACCGACACCGACGGCGACTCGCCCGACCCGATGCGGATCTACGGGTACCCCGGCGACGGGATCATCACGAGTCTCGACCACGACCAGGCGCCCGGCACGCCGGTTGACTTCACGCCCGCCGGGACGAGTCCAGAGGACCACGACGTCACGTCGCTGGTCGGGGTGGGGCAGCTCACCTCGGGCTGGGCCGGGTTCCTCATCGTCCCGGAGACGAGCAACTTCGACACGATGCACCACACGCTCGACTGCTCGAACGGCGAGGATCCCGCGGTCCTGACCATCACGTGGGGACCAGGGCCAACGCCTCCGTTGCCCGATGCGTCCATGGATCTGCCCGGGACCAGCCCCTTGACGGCGGTCGGGGCCATCCTGCTGGCCTTGGCCGCGCTCCTGGTGGTCGGCCGGGTGCCGGTGCGACAGGCGGAGCGCATCCGGCGCGACTAAGCGCTCAGACGTGCCCGGCCGATATCGGACTCTCATCGGCATCGGGATCGGAATTGGCGTGATCGCCATCGGCGTGATCCTGCTCGTGGGCGAGCCGCCGATCGGCCAGGAGGGATACCGCCCGCCGTTCTCGGCCGATCCGTCCTGCGAGCCGGACGTGCTCATCCTCGACGCCGACCCGCCGCCGGGCTCCTGCCCCCAGACGGTCATCCCCGACGAGGCACCCGACAGCGCCGTGGTCACGGTCCAGGTCGAGCCCGACCTGCCGCCCTGCATCGAGGGTTGCTCGACCTGGCTCCAGGCGGTCGACGATGGGGGCAGCCTGATGCTCCAGCTGCCGGTCCCGGAATCTCCCATCGAGGTCAAGCTCCCGGCAAGCGCCTACGAGGTCTGGGTCTACGTGTACCCGCCGTGCCAGGGCACGTGCGAGGAGGGCGTGTCCGCGATGTACGCGTGCGGCGTGGAGACCTCGATCGACGCTGGCGAGGCGGTCACGCTCGAGTACCGATGGGAAGCCGACACCTGCGGGATTGGCTCCACCTACTGAGCGTGTCCTCCTCGGCTCACCAGGCGAGCTCTCCCATCAGGGCCCGGACCCGGCGCTCGGCGTGGTTCCGGGACGCAGAGCTGACCGACTGCGACGAGCCGAACGAGTACAGCAGGTCCTGGTCGAACGCCTCGCGCGGGAGGTCGAGGACCTGCCAGCGGACATCGCGGACGTGGGGCATGTCGGAACCGTAGGCATCGGTCCAGCGGTAGGGACCGCTGATCTCGCCAACCGCCACCTCGCGGATGCCCCGGAAGGGCACGACCACCGGGTCACCGACCTTCATCCGGTGGACGAAGCGCCACATCTGGCCCACCTGGGCGTTCAGGTGGCCGTCGGTCACGTGGGGGTGGAACGCCAGATAGGCCGCCTTGAGGGTCTCGCGATCGGGGTAGGCCGACAGGTCGCCCACCTCCGGCCACGGGATCCCGATGATCGACTCGGTCCGGAACCGCTCGTCGCGCTCCCCGAACGGGCCGCCCTTGATCACCCACAGGGTCATTGGCCCATCATGCCGCGGTGACCGCCAGATTCGCCGCCGCGCTCGCGATTGGCCTGCTGCTCGTCGCCTGTGCCGCGCCGGCTACCGAGGAGGGTTTCAACCGGCTCTTCTGCGAGGCGGACGTCGCGCTCGAGGTGGCCATCACCGAGGTCACCGGGGGCCTGGAGCGGGAGGAATGGCTGAGCGCCACGAGGTCGGCGCTGCTCGACTACCGCGACGACCTGGATCGGCTGCCGGACTGGCCTCCGGCGCGTGACGCCAAGGGGGAGCTGATGAACGCGCTGGACGCCGCCCTGGACCTGATCGAGAGCGGCGCGGCCGGCGAGCTGATCGAGTCCGCCCGCTGGGAGGACGCCATCAACACGATGCTCTCCGCCCGCGAGGCCATCCGCACCGTCGCGGGCCCCTGCCTCAGGGTCTGATCGGCGGAGCGGCCTGCCAGACGACCTCGAAGGTCTGAACCGGCTCCGCAAAGCCCTTGGGCAGCAGGTCCTCGGCCTTCTCGAAGGTGAAGCCCTTCCCCATCGCCAGATCGCGGACCGCGCCGGAGACGAGCACGGTGCCCGGCCTGGCGTGATCGGTCAGGCGCGCGGCCAGCTGGACGACCGCGCCGAAGAAGTCGTCGCCCTCGGTCACCGGCTCCCCGGCCGACATGCCGATCCGCACCCGGAGGGCCGCGTCGGGGTCGCCCTGCTCGGCGAACCGGCGCTGGATCTCGACCGCGCTCTCGATCGCCCCGGCCACGGAGGGGAAGGCCGCCATCAGCCCGTCGCCGGTGTGCTTGACCTCCGATCCGCCATGCCGCCCGATGGCTTCCCGGATGACCTGGTCATGGGTCCTGAGGATGCCCATCGCCCGCGCGTCGCCGAGCCGCTGGGTCAGGTCGGTGGAGCCCTCCAGATCGGTGAAGACGATCGTCCGGAACGCAGTTTCGACGTACGCCTCACCCACGGGGTGCTCGGTGATACCGCCCATGAACCGCTCGACTGTGCGCGGGTCGACCTCGATGACTTGATTCGGGATGCCGCCATGGGCCTCGCGGTGGAGGGCGGTGAGGGCGTCCGCGCCGTCGGCCTTCGCGAGGCAGAAGGCGGTCTGTCGGTCTTCGTCGAACCAGTAGGTGATGAGCTGGACCCCGAAGCGCTCCTGGAGGTCCATGTCCCGCCGGTGCATGTCCGCGGCGATGGTTGCCGTGAGGCCATTGAAGTCATGGCGGTCCATGAAGAACGGCACGTCACGAAGGATGCGCCTCGGTTCGGAGGCCCGCAACGGGCTCGGGGTCAGCCGAGCGTCTCCTCTTAGGTGGCCGGTGGGATCAGGGCCGTCTGGCCGGCAGCACGGGGGCTGGGTGGGACGAGGGAGCGGCGCACGAACACGGCGCCCACCACCGCGACGTACAGGGCCCAGGCGGTGACCTCCAGCCAGCTCATCACCGGGCGGAGGCCCAGGGTGCCCCGCAGGATGGCGGCCAGTGGTCCATCGGGAGGGATGGTGTCCTCGATCTGGAACGCCCAGCCCCACGGCCAAGCCCCCAGGCCGACCGCGACCTCCCCGGTAGCTGGGTCGATGGGGGCGGCCGCGGTCTCCGGCCCGGGAAGGACCGCCGCCTCCTGGAGCTCATGGACCCCGTAGGCCAGGACCCCGGCGGCGACCAGGATGAGGATCAGGCCGGTCCAGGTGAAGAAGACGCGCAGGTTGACGCGGACCAGGCCGCGGTACAGGGCCCAGCCCAGGAGGACGGCCACGCCTAGGCCCAGGGCGGCGCCGATCAGCGCCTCGGGGGCCGCCCCGGAGGAGCGGACCAGCGACCACAGGAAGAGCGCCGTCTCGACGCCCTCGCGGGCGACCGACACGAACGCGATGGCGATCACCCCCCACAGCCCGCCGGTGGCGACCGCCCGGCCGAGGTCGGACTCCAGGTGGCCACGCAGCTCGCGGCCGTGCCGCTGCATCCAGAAGATCATCCAGGTGACCATGGCCACGGCCAGGATCGACAGGGCGCCGGCCAGGACCTCCTCCGCCTCCTCGGACAGGGTGTACGTCCCGAAGGTCAGGACGAACCCGATGCCCAGGGACAGGGCCACCGCCAGCGCCACGCCCAGCCACAGCCGGGGCAGCAGCTCCGCGCGCTCCCACTTCACAAGCAGGGCGACGAGGATGCCGATGACGAGGGAGGCCTCCAAGCCTTCGCGGAGGCCGATCAGGAATGCCGGAAGCAAGAGGGCAGGTAAACCTTACGAAATCAGTAGTGCCCACCTTATGCGAGGTCCCCCGAGTTGTCCACCGCCTCCGACCGGGGGCGCCTAGGGTCGCCGAGGCTGGCCGAGCTGGGCGGAATCCCGCTCCCAGACGAGCAGGTCGTGGGCGAACAGGGCGCGGTCCACCCGCCAGTCCCGGAGGTGCCCGATCCAGGCCGGGTGCTCGCCGATGGCGTCCAGCCCCTCCGCCCGGAGCCGCTCGGCGAACGCGTGGGAGCTGAAGGCCCAGGCGCTGTCCGAGGCCTGCCCGGCCAGGAGCCAGCGGCCGGCATCGGTGTCCACCAGGAGCGACTGGTGACCCGGGGTGTGGCCCGGCGTGGGGACGAGGCGCATGCCGGGTGCGACGTCCACCTCGCCGCTGATCGGTTCCAGGGCAGCACCGGGGTACGCGAACGTGAACTCCGGGTACGTGAAGTCCGGCTCCCCGGCCACGGCCAGCTCCGCCTCCTGGACGTGGACCCGGATCCCCGGGAAATGGTGGTTGCCACCGGCGTGGTCGGCATGGAGGTGGCAGTTGGCGATGGCGCCGATGTCGGCCGGCTCGACTCCCGCGGCCCGGAGGACGGCATCCGCCGGGGTGAAGCGCGGCTGGTAGACCGCGTCCGACTCCTCGTCCCACGGCGACATCCCGGTGTCGAACAGGAAGAGTCCCCCTGGGTGGCGGATCAGGAAGCCGGTCACCGGCCGGGCCTGGCCGGAATCCGGGGTGCCATCGGGCGCGACGAAGTAGCCGAAGTGGAGGCGCCGGATGTCCTCGGCGCGGATGGTCTTCCTGCCGCCGCGAGTCACCGACCGACGATACCGCCCCCACGCAGGTCCAGGGCCCGCCGCCAGCCGATGGCCCGGACGGCCAGCAGGACCCCGAACGCGGCGAGGATCAGGATCGCCGCCGCCGCGATGGACGCCTCCAGGTCGCCGGCCTGGAACTCGGAGTACACGACCAGCGGCAGGGTGCGGGTCACCCCGGGCAGGTTGCCGGCGAACATGATCGTGGCGCCGAACTCGCCCAGCGCGCGCGACCAGCACATCACCATCCCCGCGGCCAGGGCGGGCGCGGCCAGCGGCAGGGTGACGCGGCGGATGACCGACCCTTCCTCCGCGCCCAGGTCACGGGCCGCGTCCTCGAGGTCGCGGTCCACGCCCCCGATCCCGGCCCGCGCGGCCCGCACGAAGAACGGCGCGGCCACGAAGGTCTGGGCGAGGACCACGGCGATGGTCGTGAACGGAATCTGGATGCCCGCCACCTGGAGGGCGTTGCCCAGCAGCCCGCTCCGCCCGAAGACGAGGAGCAGGGCCAGACCCGCGACCGATGGCGGCAGGACGATGGGCAGGTCCACGACCGTCTCGAGCAGGGTCTTCCCGCGGAACCGGCCCCGGGCCAGCACCAGCGCCAGCGGCGCTCCCAGGGCCACGGCCAGCAACAGGCTCACCGTGGTCGTCACCAGGCTCAGGACCAGCGCCTCGCGCACGGCGGGCGTCGTGAACGCCTCGACGAGCGCGCCCCCGGCGATCGCCCGGGCGACGAGGCCGATGACCGGGACGGCCAGGAACAGGACCGCCAGCGCCGCCAGGCCGGTGAGGCCCAGCCCGCCGGGGATCCGCCGGGTCATGGCGCCACGAAGCCGAACTCGCCGAGGATGGCCTGGCCCTCGGCGCCGGCCAGCCAGGCGAGGAACGCCTCCGCTTGCTCCAGGTGATCGGAGTCGGCGATGACGCAGCCGGCGTACAGCGCGTTCGTGTTCGCCTCCTCGGGGATCTCGATGGCCGCGACGTCGTCGGACGCCAGCGCATCGGTCTGGTACACGAAGCCGGCGTCACCCTCGTTCAGCTCGATCTTGCCCAGCACCGCGCGGACGTTCTCTTCCTCCGAGACGATGTTGGCGGCGTAGGCCTCGGCGAAGCCGTCGGGGTAGTCCGGCAGGCCCGCCAGGTTGGCGATGACCTCGGCGACGTACTCGGTGATCGGCACCTCGGGGCCGGCAGCGATGACCTGGACGCCGTCGGTGGCGAGATCGGCCGGGGACTGGATGCCCGCCTGGTTGGCGCTCGGCACGACCAGGGCCAGGCTGTTGCCGGCGAAGTCCACGGGGTCGCCCTCGGTCCGCCCGGCCTCGGCCAGCCCCTCGGGGTTGGCGGTGTCCGCGCTCAGGAAGATGTCGGCCGGCGCCCCTTCCTCGATCTGGGTCCGCAGCCCTGCCGACGAGTCGGTGGCGATCACCAGGTCGATGCCGGGGTTCCCGTTCTCGTATGCGGTCTCCACCTCGACCAGGACGTCGGTCAGGGAGGCGGCGGCAAAGACGGTCAGCTCGGTATCGGCCGGCGACCCGCAGGCGGCGAAGGCGAAGCAGGCGGCCAGGACGGCCGCTCGACGCGCCCGGTTCATCGTTCGGCGGGGACCTCGACGATCACGTTGGTGGACTTCACGACACCGATGGCCTCGTCCCCGATCTCGAGGCCCAGCTCGTCGACGGCCTCGGCGGTCATCAGGCTGACGAGCCGATGCGGACCGGCCTGGATCTCGACCACCGCGGTGAGCTTGTCGCGCTGGATCCGGGTGACGACCCCCGCGAAGCGGTTCCGCGCGGACTGGGCCACGATCGGCCGGTCGGCCAGCTCCCGACGCCGCTCGGCGAGCAGGCGGGTCACCTCCGCCAGGGGAATGCTCCGCTGGCCGCCCGCGGTGCGAACCGTGCGCAGCTGCCGTTCACGCTCCCAGCGCCGGAGCGTGTCCACCGAAACGCCCAGCATTTCCGCGGCTTCGCCGATTCTGACCTCCATACCTTGGAATGTACAGCATTTGAAACGGCGATACCTAGATACGCTGGCTCCTCAGCGGGCGCGCGTCCCTTGGCTCAACCGGCAGCTTCGCGCACGTCCTGCTTTGACTGTATGACGAGCCGCTACTACTGTTAGATCGGTGTCCCACCCGTCCTTCGAGGAGAACGTCGACCGCCTGGGTCTGCTGGCCGAGCCGGTGCGCCGTCGCCTGTACGAGGCGGTCGTCGCCGCGCCGGGACCGGTCGACCGGGACACGGCCGCCTCCACGCTCGGCATCAAGCGGACCCTCGCCGCGTTCCACCTCGACCGGCTGGTCGAGGGCGGGCTGCTGGAGGTCGAGTACCGGCGTCGGTCGGGGCGCAGCGGACCGGGGGCGGGGCGTCCGGCGAAGTTCTACCGCCGCGCGAGCGGCGACCAGGTCGACGTCTCGTTGCCGGCCCGCCGCTACGGACTCGCCGCCGAGATTCTGGCCGAGGGCCTGGAACGCTCGACCGGGACGGCCGCGCTCGACGGGGTCCGGAGCGCGGCCCAGGACATGGGTCGGCGGATGGCCGAGGCCGCTCCCCGGGGAGCCGGCGATCGCGCCACCCTCTTGAGCGTCCTGACCGACAACGGCTTCGAGCCGCTCGACGAGGCGGGGACGATCACCCTCCGGAACTGCCCGTTCGACGCCCTGGTCTCCGAGCACCGCGACCTGACCTGCGGGCTGAATCTGGTCCTCCTCGAGTCGGTGGCGGCCGAGCTCCCCGCGTCCGGCATGCGGGCGGTGTCGCGCCAGCGCGAGGGCTACTGCTGCGTCAGCTTCGTTCCCGCCGAGGGGGCCGATCCACCCGCTAGAGGGTCGTCCGCAGCTTCGGGAAGCGCTCCCTGAGATCCGGCCCCCGGACCTGGTAGAGGAGGTCCGGGCGGGGGAAGCCGCGCAGCCGCTGGCGGCCCAGCGACCGGAACCCGACCTCCGGCGGCAGCTCATCGGTCATGGCCTCCTTGGCCGCACGGGAGACGACGATCTGGCCCCCATGGGCGCTCTGGCAGAGGCGGGCCACCGCGTGGACCGACAGGCCGATGTAGTGGCCGTCGGCCAGGGTCGGATGGCCGCGATGGAGGCCGATCCGGACCTGCACCGGCCGCCGGGTGGGCCACGCCTTCTCCGCCATCCGGCGCTGAATGTGGACCGCGGCCTCGAGCGCCGCCGGGGCCGAGGCGAAGGCGCCGAGGAACTCGTCGGCATGGACCTCGACCTCGTGGCCTCCGGCCTTACGGACCTTCTCGCGGATCAGGCGCCGGACGTCGGACAGCACCGGGCCGTATCCGTCGCCGAGCTCGGCGAGCATCGTTGTGGAGCCTTCGACGTCGGTCATCAGGAACGTGACCGTCCCCGACGGGAGCGCAGCGGCGCGGCGAGCGGCGGCGTCGGCCTGCCCCCGGGTCCGCTCTTTGCGCAGCTGGGCTTCGATGAAGCCAACCGGGACCACGCCGAAGCGTCGGGCGGCCTTCAGGAGCTTGGACCGGGCCAGTTCACGGTCGGCATCGGTCTCGAACTGGACCTGGTTGAACCGGCTCAGGGCCGAGCGGACGTGCGCCTCGTCGAAGATCGGGAGGCGGCGCCGGCCCTTCGAGTCGATGTAGGCGAACGCGCTCTTGGGCATCCTGGCCCGCTGCGCCTCGGTGAGCGTGGTCACAGCGCGGAGTATGCCGTGGGTCTGGGGATTGCTTGCCCGAAGGGACGCTGGACAGGTAGCCTGCCCACGAACCATGACGCGGCGCCGGACCTGGTGGCGGCTGACGTTGGCGGGGGTGATCCTGGCGGCCCTTGCGCTCCCCTCACCGGCGGGTGCGGGCGCGCCGGCGGTGAATCTGGCTCCACCCACCGGGCCGCCCGGCACGGCGGTGGTGGCGACGGGCAGCGGCTTCCTCCCGGGACTCGACGTGTACATCCGGTGGGGCCCATTGCCGGGCATAGTCGTCGGAGGCCCCGTTGCTGCCGGCCCGACAGGCAACGTCACCATCCCGTTCAACGTCCCCGGCGACGCCACGCCCGGACCCCATCCCGTGACGATGTGCACCGGGGGCTCGGGGCCGACCGGGTGCGGTCCCGAGGTGGCGACCGCCCCGTTCGTCGTCACCGCGCCCGCCACGCCGCCACCGGCCACCCCGCCGCCCAGCCCGACGGCCACGCCCAGCCCGACCCCGAGCCCGTCGCCCACGCCGACGCCCACCCCGACCGTGCCCATTCCCACGTTCCCGGTCGGCGCCGAGACCCCCGAGCCGACCCCCGAGCTGCCCCCACTGGTGGCCGTGACGCCGGCCCCCACCCCGCCGGCCGACCTGGCCGTCCCCGAAGAGGAGTTCCCGGACCTGTGGGTCAAGGCGATCGAGGTCACCCAGGGCCTCCAGGACCTCCGGAACCGGATGCCACTGGTCGAGGGCCGGCGGACCTACGCCCGGGTGTACGTCGGGTCCATCGGCCAGCCCGAGTGGGCGCCCACCGAGGGCGCGCTCGAGGCCCGGCGCAACGGGCAGCAGATCGGCTGGATCTGGTCCGAGAACGGCCCGATCACGGCCAAGCTGGGCGCCGGGAGCCGGGTCGAGGCCGATGACTCCCTGAACTTCCGGCTGCCGCAGGACTGGCTCCACGGCGAGGTCACGCTCACCGCCTTCGTGTACTCGTTCCAGGTTTCGACCGTGTTCGAGCTCGAGCCGGAATCCGAGAACAACTTCATGTCCGAGACCGTCACCTTCCACCCGGGCCGGCCGCTGACCGTCCACCTGGCGCCGCTCCACATGCATCGGTCCTTCCACCCGGATGACGTCGAGCGCACGTACGCCCACGACCTGGACGGCGACTTCATCTCGGCCGGCGGGTCGTCCACCCTGCGTACGATCAACGGCCTGCTCCGCTTCCACCCACTGGCCCAGATCGGCTACGACCTGTTCACCGGCCCGGTCGTGCCCATCGGCCATTCTGGCGGCCACGAGTTCAACATGGGCGACTGCCCGACGGTCCTCCTGGAGGCCATCGCCCACAACCACATCCGGGTCCTGGACTGGGAGCCGCTGATGGAGGATCCCGACGCCGTCGACGACCCGGAGGTGGGCTCGTTCGAGCCCGATCGGTCCACGGTTCGCCTCCTGGACGATGAGTTCGAGATCGACTACTGGTACCTGTCCGAGGACGGCGTGGAGCTCTTTGGCAGCATGCTGGGCGGCGGTTCCCTGCCGCTCCCCGGGACGCCGGTCTTCGTCGATGGCTGCCGGCCGTCACCGACCTCCGAGGCGGAGCCCAACCAGACCCTCGCCCTGTACCAGGTCTTCTACGACTGGGAGGGGGAGGAGGACCTGTTCGTCGGGATGGTTCACCCCTCGCTGCCCACCTACTTCGCCGGCCTGTCGACCGGTGGAACCGACTCGGTCTGGGTCCGGATGAACGACTCGTTCAGCGCCACCTCCCCGTGGTCCCACAGCTCCGCGGGGACTCTGGGCCACGAGGCGGCGCACGCGGCGGGCCTCAAGCACGTGGCCTGTGCCGACGGCGACGACGACGGGGTGCCCGACGAGCTGAAGGGCGGCTCGACTGACGCCAGCCACCCGAACGAGGCCACCTTCCCGAACTGCTCCCTGGCCGACGTGGACCCGGAGGGCTACTACGGCTTCGACGTGTACTGGACCCACTTCGGGCAGTCCGGACCCACCGCGATCAGCAACAACCCCGACGAGGACACGCCGAACCGCGCGTTCCCGCTGATGTCGTACGCCAGCCCGAAATGGTCCGACCCGTACCACCACTGCCGGCTGCTGGACTACTACGGCGTCCCGTGCGACCCGACCGACCTCGGGATCCCGTGGAGCGAGCCGAATGCGGCGGCCGGCGGCCCGCTGACTGCCCCGCTCGACCCGACCCACGACGAGCTGCCGCCGGGCACCACAGCGCTGCTCGGCCTTCGCGGGACGATCGACCCGGCGGCGGGGACCGGCACCCTGGAGGGCGCGTACTACCTGGACGAACCGACCGATGCGGCCATGGACCGATACGCCGGCCAGTACGTGGTCGCGGACGTCCAGCATCGCCTTACCGTCCTGGACCCGACCGGTGTTGAGCTGGCTTCTGTGCCGATCCAGCAGCAGAGCGGGGCCCACGCCGAGTTGTCGGAGATCAGCTTCGAGATCCTGGTGCCCGTCTTCCCGGACGCCAGTGTCTACCAGCTCAACGTCACCGACCAGGCGTTCATCCGGCTGCCGGTCTCGCCCGAGCCCTTCGAGCCGGTGACCATCACCGTCGAGACCGTCGAACCGGCGGCCGGCGGCAGGATCAAGTTCGCGTGGTTCAGCGCCGAGGAGTCGAGCTTCGTCTCGACGTCAACCGTGCTCTACAGTCCAGACGGCGAGCACTGGCAGGTGCTGGGCGTCGGACTCACGGAGACGAGCTTCGAGGTCGATCCCGCCACGCTTCCCGCCGGCGACGCGCCGGTCCTGAAGGTCATCGTCTTCGATGGCACCCGGGCTGCGATCGCTGTCTCGGAGCCGATCGAGGGCGTCACCGGACTCCCGCCGCTCGTCGTGGCCGACGCACCGGCCGGGTTCACCTACCCGCTGGGCGCCGACGTCGTGCTGCGCGCGAGCGCGTGGGACCCCGAGGACCGGAACCTCCCCGGGGACGCGATCGAGTGGACGTCCTCGCTCGACGGGGCGCTGGGCGCGGGATCGGAGCTGATCGCCGGCGCGCTGACCGGCGGCGTCCACCAGATCACGGCCACCGCCAGCGACTCGGACGGACTGACCGATGAGGCGACGTTCGAGCTGACGGTGGATCCCGACGTGGTCGAGGCGGACGCCGACCCCGAGCTCGAGGCGATGGTTGGCGAGATCTTCGCGGCCCTCGCGGCGGGCGAGGACCCGTCCACCGTCGTCAGCCGCGGTCCGGACGAGGCGGTGCTCGCCATCGTCCTGCTCGGAGTCGGCGTCCTGCTCATCGGCGGGACCCTGGTCGTCTGGGCTCGGCGGCGGCGAGCCGCCACGCCCGCCTAGGCCCGGGTCGCCTCGGCCAGGTCGGCGAGGGTCGCGAGGTCGGGGACCTCGAGATCGGGCGCGGCCTCGGCCGGGGGCGTGGCCCCGAAGCCGGGGCGGTCGTGGCGGCGGTTCACCCAGACCGTGGCCAGGCCCAGCTCCTTGGCCGGGACATGGTCGTGGTACAGGCTCTGGGCGACGTGGAGGACCCGGTCCTTCGGGACGTCGATCTCCTCGAGGGCCAGCACGAACGGGGCGATGCTCGGCTTGTAGTCCTGGGCGTGCTCGGCGGTGATCACCCACTCGAACGGGACGCCCAGCCGCGCCGCCGAGCCGGCGAACAGGTCCTCGTCGCTGTTGGTGATGACCCCCAGCCGATATTGGCCGGCCAGCCGCGCCAGCGCATCGGTCGAGTCGGCGAACGCGGGCCAGTCGGGGACCGATCCGCCGAAGGCGGCCAGCTCCTCGGCGGTCACCTCGATCCCGAGCTCGTCGGCGAGGCCGCCGAAGGCGCCGGCCAGGATCCCGCGGTACGACTGGTAGGGCCCGGCCTCGAGGGCGGCCTCGTGGCGGGCGTAGCGCTCGAGGACCTCGTCATCGGTCGCGGTGACCCCATGGCCAGCGAGCGTGGGCTGGGCCGCGGCCACGATGCCCGCCTCCCAGTCGATGAGCGTGCCGTAGCAGTCGAACGTCAGGACGTCGAACCGGTCGAGGTCGAGCACTCCGGTCAGAGGCGGACGCGGGCCGGCTGGTCGGGGTCGAACATGTGGACGGTGTCGAGGAACCGGATGAGCCCCCGGGCGCGGCTCATCACCAGGGAGTGGGTCCGCGCCCCGCCACCGAAGAAGCGCACCCCCTGGAGCAGCTCCCCGTCGGTCACCCCGGTGGCACAGAAGACGATGTGCTCGCCGCGGGCCAGGTCGTTGGTGAGGTACACCCGGTCGGGGTCGTCCACGTCCACGCCCATCTTCCGGCCACGCTCGCGCTCCTCGTCGGAGCGCCACTGGAACTTGGCCTGGATCTCCCCGCCGAGGCACTTCAGGGCGGCCGCGGTGAGCACGCCCTCGGGCGCGCCGCCGATCCCCATCACCGCGTGGACGCCGGTCCCCGACACCGCGGCGCTGATGCCGGCCGTCAGGTCGCCGTCGGGAATGAGCTTGATCCGCGCTCCGGTCTGGCGGAGGTCGGCGATGAGCTGCTCGTGCCGGGGCCGGTCGAGGACGACCACGGTCACGTCCGACACCTTCCGGCCCAGCTTCTCCGCGAGCGTGTTCACGGTGACCGACACCGGGTCGTCGATGCTGACGTGGCCCGCCACCCCGGGTCCCACGATCAGCTTGCGGAGGTACGTGTCCGGGGCGTGCATGAGCCCGCCCGGCTCGGACGCGGCCAGGACACAGATCGCGTTCGGGGCGCCGCTGGCCACCAGGTTCGTGCCCTCCAGCGGGTCTACCGCGATGTCCACCCGGACCGCGGCCTCCGGGTTCCCGACCTGCTCCCCGATGTACAGCATCGGGGCCTCGTCGCGCTCGCCCTCGCCGATGACGATCGTCCCGCTCAGCTCGGCATCGACCATGGCGTGGCGCATGGCCTCGACCGCGGCATGGTCGGCGGCGTCCTTGTCGCCGCGGCCCATCTGGCGCGCGGCGGAGATGGCTGCCGCCTCGGTGGCCGCCACCGCATCGGCGGTGATGAGCTTCTCGGTGGGCCGATCGCCCACGCCGGTATCGGTCAATGCCGGAAGTGCCGTCGGCCGGTGAAGACCATGGCCATATGGTGACGGTCCGCGACCTCGATCGCCATCTCGTCGCGAACGCTGCCGCCCGGCTGGATGATGGCCGTCACCCCGGCCTGGGCCGCGATCTGGATGCCGTCGGGGAACGGGAAGTAGGCGTCGGACGCCATGACGCTCAGCGGGGCCCGTTCGCCGGCCTTCCGGAGCGCGATCTCGACGCTCACCACCCGGGACGGCTGACCGGCGCCCATCCCGATCATCACGTGGCGCTTGGTCAAGACCACCGCGTTCGAGCGGATGTGGCGAACGGCCCGCCACGCGAACAGCAGGTCGGTGAGCTCCTCGAGGGTCGGGTGGCGCTGGGTGACGACCTGGAGCTCGTCGCGGTCCTCCTCGATCGAGTCCTCGGTCTGGACCAGCAGCCCGCCACCGATCCGCTTCAGGTCGAGCTCGCCCCGGCCATCGGGCTCCTGCCCCTCTTCGGCAGGCGGGACCTCGACGATCTCGAACCCCTCCTTGGCGCCGAGGATCGTCAGGGCCTCGGGGGCGTAGCCGGGGGCCACGATCGCCTCGAAGAACCCGGGCTCGATGGCCCTGGCGGTCGGCTCGTCCACGATCCGGTTGGCGCCGATGATCCCGCCGTAGGCCGCCACGCTGTCCCCCTCGAGGGCGAGCCGGAAGGCATCTGCCAGGTCGACGACGCTGGCCAGGCCGGTCGGGTTGCCGTGCTTGACGATCGTGACGGTCGGGGTCTTGAAGTCCGACGCGATCCGCCACGCCGCGTCGAGGTCGAGCAGGTTGTTGAACGACAGGTCCTTGCCGGCGATCTGGCGGGCCTGGCTGATGACCGGGGCGGGGTGGTCCGGGTCGGCGTAGAACGCGCCCTGCTGCTGCGGGTTCTCGCCGTAGCGAAGGTCGGCCCGCTTCTCGAAGACGAGCGTGAGCCGCGCCGGGAAGATCGTGCCGGACTGCTGGTTGAGCTCCGCCGCGATCTGGGCGTCATGGGCCGCGATCAGCCCGAACGCGTCGGCCGCCAGCTTCAGGCGGGTCTCGGCCGAGACCGCCTGGTCCCGCTTGATGTCGCGGAGGACCGATGCGTACTGGGTCGGGCTGCTGACCGCGGCGACCGACTCGTGGTTGGCCGCAGCCGCCCGGAGGAGGCCGATCCCGGTCGAGTCGTCGACGGCGGGATCGAGGACAAGGATGTCCGCCGGTTCGGCCGCCGTGAGATCGGGAATGAGCGCGACCTGGACGCCGGCCTCGGCCAGGTGCGCGTGGGTCTCCTGCGTGGCGGCGCACTCGATGCCTGCTTCCTGGAGCGCGCGGGCGAGCTCGATGATCCCTTCGCGGTCCGATACGGAGAGCAGGGCGCGCAAGCAGGGGACCTCGTTCTGACGGGCCGCCGGCTACCGGGGCGTGCGGCAGCCACCCCGTCGGTGTCGCGAGTATAGAGAGCGGCCGTGAACCGCGGGGCGGTCGGCGGGTTACTGAGGGCAGATGCGACGCCGCCCGCCATCGCTCCTGCTTTGGGTCGGCCTGGTCGCCGCCTGCGTGCCGGCGTCCGCATCGCCGTCCGAGGCCCCGACCGGGTCGGCGGCTGCCTCGGCACCCGCCTCGGTCGCGCCGGCCGGCCCATCGGCCCACCTGCTGGGGGATGGGCCGGTTCTCGACGGCCCCCACGTGGGTGCCGACTACATCCTCCCCGGGGCGCTGACCTGGGCGAATGAGGCGTATCACCTGTGGGGCCGAACGTTCACCGAAGAGGAGGGGCATCCCTCGCGCGGCGTCTATGCGACCTCGACCGACGCCATGATCTGGACGGTGGCCGATGGCGACCCCTTCGCGAGCATCGGACTCGACCTGTTCGACCCCGGACCGATTCCGAGCACCGTCCTCCTCGAGCCCGATGGCAGCGGGCTGATGTACCTGTGGGGCCTGCCGACCGAGGGCACGGCCGTCTTCTACCGGGCCACCGCCCCGGCCCCGGAGGGCCCGTGGGTCGCCGACCCCGAGCCGGTCCTGACCCCGACGAGCGGTGAGTGGGACGGTGGCGGCATCGACTTCCCGAGCGTCATTCGCACCGACGAGGGCTACCTGATGCTGTATTCGGCCTGGCGGCTGAGCGAGCCGAACTCGAACACCGTCGGGATGGCCACCTCGCTCGACGGCATCGAGTGGATCAAGAGTGCCGGGCCGGTCATCGAGCCCGGGCTGTGCGGCGAGTTCGACGCCCGCTCAATCGCGACCCCACGCCTGCGGGACGCGGGCGACGGCTGGTACCTGCTCTACAACGGCCTCTCCGACGACCTCAACGCCGGCGCGGCGGTCGGGATCGCGTGGACCCCCGACCTGCGGACGTGGAGCTGCGCGAACGCGGCACCGGCCCTGGTCCACACCGAGATCCCGGGCAGCGAGGGGATCCACTCCATCGCGGTGGCGGCCGACGCCCGCGGCCCGGAGCTCCTCGTCGAGTCGCTCGAGCCCGGTCGCTCGGAGCTGTGGCTGGCCGATCTCTCGATGCCCGCTCCCTAGGAGCGGCCCGGCGCTGATAGACTCGCGCGCCGATGGACATCCTCTTCGACTCGCTGAGCCCGGAGAACTTCCCGAACCTCTTCACCCTGATGTGGGTGGGGGCCATCGTCATCTGCGTCGGGGCGACGATCGTCTACGCGATCGCCGGGCGGCGGTACCGCCGCTACCCGACCCACCTGGCCCTCCACGAATGGGTGTACTGGACGATCCTCGTGCCGTGGGTGATGGTCCCGCTCCTGGCGGTCATCCACGTCCCGCTGTTCATCGTGCTCGCGCTCGTCATCCCGGGGATGGCGGTGGCCGCCTACGGGGCGTTCTGGCGCTACCCGCCGATGATCGCGGACGCCAACGACGAGCTGCGGCGGTATCGGTACCTACCCCCGCCGCGGCGTGACGTCCGGGCCCGCGCCAAGCCGACGCCCGCCGGCGGCAAGAAGGCGCACAAGCGCTAGGCCGATCCCGGCCGATCCGCGGGCGCATCCGGCCTGCGAGAAAACTGCAATGGATTTCCGAGGACCACTAGCCCGGTCGCGCTGAGCGAACTCGGAGACTGCTCCTCCGGTCACTAGTTTGGAGGCTAGTCAGTCATGAGCATTCTTGCGTGGATCGTCCTCGGCGCCATCGCGGGGTATCTCGCGGGGTTCCTCGTCAAGGGTGACGAGGGGCTGGGCGTCATCGGCCACATCCTGCTGGGCATCGTCGGCGCCCTCATCGGCGGCTTCCTGGCCGGCGCCCTGTTCGGCGCGGACCCGATCGATGGCGCGCTCGACGTGTCCTCGATCGTGGTCGCCACCATCGGCGCCGTGCTCACGGTCATGGCCGTGAACTTCCTGCGCCGCGGGAGCGCCCGGGTCTAACGCCCATCGGGCCCGTCCGACCCGGAATCAATGCGCCGGCAGGGGACCCTCCCTGCCGGCGCTCTGCCACGCCCGAAATTGCGGATGCGTAACGGGCCGGTCACACTCCCGCGGTGAGCCGCCGCTACCGACTGGCTCGATTGCCGGCGATCGCGCTCGCGATCGCGCTCCCGGTCGGTCTCGTCATGCTCGTCATGCTGTTGGACGTCCCGATCCGCCGGGACGTGTCCCTCCTGGTCGCCATCGGGTCGGTCATCCTGCTGGCCTGGGCGGGTGGCATCTGGCCGGGCCTGATCGCCACGCTGCTGCTGACCGTGCTGTTCGCCGGGCCGGTGGGTGCCGAGCAGTTCACGCCCCCACTCGACGCGCTGAGCCCGTTCCTGTTCGCGGTCGCCGCACTGCTTGGGACGGGGGCCGTCGAGTCGCTGTACCGAGCCCGGTGGCGCGTCGAGGCGGCTCGTGACCGGGCGCGCCTCTCCCGGCGCACGGAGCACGCGCTGCGGGCCGAGCTCGAGTCGATCGTGGGCGCCATCGGGGACGGGATCCTGGTCGTGGACGCCGATGGCTCGATCTCGCTCATGAACCAGGCCGCCATCGACCTCGTCGGCTTCCGGCCGGAGCGGGTCGAGGGCCTGCTCGACCAGTTCGCTCCCTCGGGCAACGGCGCGACGCCGGGCGGTGGCCTGGCACCGGGCGAGAGTCCACCCGGGCCGTCCACGACCGAGTACCAGATGCGCACCGACGACCGCCGGGTCGAGTGGTCGTCGTTCCCGCTCGTGACCGACGGCGAGGCCTCGCGACAGGTGATCGTCCTCCGCGACGTCACCGAGGCCCGCCGTCGCGAGCTGCTTCGGGACGCCTTCCTGAGCCTCCTGTCGCACGAGCTCCGCACGCCCATGACCGCGGTCTACGGCGGGGCGACGCTCCTCCAGCGCGTCGGGGACCAGCTCGACGCCGCCACCCGGAACGACCTGCGGGCCGACATCGTCGCCGAGGCAGAGCGCCTGTCACGCCTGATCGACGACCTGCTGGTGCTCACCCGGGTCGAGGGCGGGGTCGAGGTCGGCCAGGAGCCGGCCCTCCTCCAGCACGTGGTCGCTGACGTCGTGGCCCAGGACCGCCGGGCGTACGGCGCGTCGCGAATCGAGATCACCGTCGATCCGGGCCTCTCCCCGGTGACCGGCGACGAGACCAGCATCCGCCAGGTCACCCACAACCTGATCACCAACGCGGTGAAGTACAGCCCGGCCAGCACCACGGTCGACGTGCGCGTCCAGGGCGGCGACGGGCAGGTCCTGGTCCGGATCCTCGACCGGGGCCGTGGGCTCTCCGACGAGGACGCGGCGCACATCTTCGAGCCGTTCTACCGCGGTCGGACGACCGAGCGGATGGCGCCGGGGCTCGGCATCGGCCTGTATGTCTGCCAGCGCCTGGTGGAGGCCATGGGCGGCACGATCTGGGCCAACCCGCGCGCGGGCGGCGGCACCGAGTTCGGCTTCGCCCTGGATGTCTGGCCGCAGGAGGCCGATGACGAGGCCGAGCCGATGGAGCCGGCCGCTTCGCCCGAGGCCGTCCGCAGCGGCAGCTCCTGGTGACGCTCCCCCGGCTGTACGTCGATTCGGCGCTCCTCGCCAACGGCGGGACCGAGGCCTTGGCCACGGCCGGCGAGCTCGGCTTCGAGACCGTCGTCCTCGGGGAGGGGGAAGCCCTGCCGGAGAGCCTGGTCGGGGCCTGGCACCTGGTGGCCCGAGTGCCGGCGCACGGCTCGCCCCACTGGTCGAGAACCCTGTTCATCGGGCCTCGCCCGGATCCCGGGCCGATCGCCCTGACCGGGCTCCGGACGGCGCGCAGCCTGCGCGCTGCCGTGCTCGAGCTGGCCGCGGAGCACACGCTCGACTGACACGCCCCTGCAATGCCGCCACGAGGCCCTCGTGGCGTGCCTGCGACGCCCCGGTGGCCACCATTCCCGGGACGAAACGAATCGCCCTGGAGTAGCCCCCATGGACAACCAGATTCAGGACGCCCAGCAGGAGCACGAGCAGGCCGCCCGCACGGAGGCGCCGCCGCCGGTCGTCGTCCAGAACAACCAGGACGGCGGTGGCAGCAGCGGCGTCGGCGTGCTCGCCGTCGTGGCCCTGGTGGCCATCGTCCTCGTGGGGGTGTGGTGGTTCGGGTTCGGGCCGGGAACCGGTGGGGGAACCACGGACCCGGACACGGCACCACCCCCGGCATCGAGCGCCCCATTGCCGTCCGTCCCTCCGGCGTCGGCGCTCTAGGGAGGCATTGATACCGCTGCGGCCCAGGACGGGGGGTCGCAGCGGTCATTTCCACGGTTCTGCTAGGTTGGCGACGGAGGTGCCGCGTTTGGGCGCACAACCCCTGGTCCTGGTCGCGGATGACGAGCCTCGAATCACGAAGCTCGTCGCGATCGCCCTCAGCGAAGAGGGCTTTCGGGTTGTCACGGCCAACGGCGGCGAAGAGGCCATCGCCGCCGCCGAGGAGTACCGGCCCGACATCGTCCTCCTCGACATCGTGATGCCCGACCGCGACGGGATCGAGGTCATGCGCGAGCTCCAGCAGCGCCAGCCGGTCCCGGTGATCCTCCTCACCGCCAAGGGCGCGACCGCCGACAAGGCCAAGGGCCTGGACCTCGGGGCCGACGATTACATCGCCAAGCCGTTCCACCCCGACGAGCTCGCGGCCCGGGTCCGCGCCGTCCTCCGCCGCGCCGCCGGCGTGGCGCCCCAGCAGGGGATGATCCGCTTCGACGACGTCGAGATCGACCTCGAGCGGCGGATGGTTCGCAAGGACGGCCAGCTCGTCCACCTGTCACGCACCGAGTGGCTCCTCCTCCAGCACCTGGCGGCCAACGCCGGGAAGGTCGTGGTCCACAGCGAGCTGCTGACCAAGGTCTGGGGCCCCGAGTACCGCGACGACGTCCAGTACCTCCGCGTCTGGATCAGCCGCGTCCGGCGGAAGCTCGGCTCCGAGCCGGGCGACATGGGTCGGATCAAGACCTTCCAGGGGATCGGCTACCTCCTGGATGCCGAACCGCCCACCGAGCCGGTCGAGATCACCGACGAAGCCGTCGCCGCCGCGCAGGACTCGCCCGCCGCGAGCTGAGCGCCTGCCGG
>DATBIW010000004.1:0-21053 GCA_036556745.1 Candidatus Limnocylindria bacterium
TGTCGGTCATCCCTACTCCTGGCGGTTGAACGCCCAGGCGGCGACCGCGATCAGGACGACGGCGAAGGCGCTCATCAGGGCGACCTCCTCGGCCAGGGTCATCGTGTGGCCGAGGACGGTGACCCCCAGGTACGGTCCGGAGCCGCTCCCCAGGAAGATCTGGCGGATGGCGTCCACCCCGTAGGTCAGCGGGTTGAACTTGCTGATGACCTGGAGCCAGTCGGGCGCCTGGTTGATCGGGAAGAAGACGCCGGCCAGGAAGATGAGCGGGAAGATCAGGAGCTGGATCAGGAGCTGGAAGCCCTGCTGCGAGCGCATGTAGCTCGCGACGAGCAGCCCCAGCCCCGACAGGGCGATCGACAGGATGAACACGACCGGGACGAGCAGCAGGATGGTCTGGGCGTCGATGTCCACGCCCACGATCGGGGTGATGAGGAGCATCAGGGCCACCTGGAGGAGCGCGATGGCGGCCGCCCCGACGGCCTTGCCCAGCACGATCCCGGTCCGTCCCAGCGGGGCGACGAGGAGCTCGCGGAGGAAGCCGAACTCGCGATCCCAGACGACCGACACGCCTGCGAACAGCGAGGTGGTCAGCACGCCCATGGCGATGATCCCCGGGTACATGAACTGGATGAAGTCCACGCCGGGTGCGACCGAACCGATCAGGTTGCCGAATCCGGCCCCGAAGATGACCAGGAAGATGAGCGGCTGGGCGAACGAGCCGACCATCCGCGAGCGCTCGTTCACGAACCGCAGGAGCTCGCGGTAGCCGACCACCCAGGTGCCACGCCAGACCTCGGTCATCGGTGCATCCTCGGCATCGGCCTACCCTCGCCCGAACCGGCGGGACATGGCCGACACGAGCTGATCCTTGCTGTCCAGCTCCGAGTCGCGGATCTCACGCCCGGTGAGGTGGAGGAAGACGTCGTCCAGGGTCGGCTGGCGGACGGTCACCGAGGTCAGCGGCTGGCTGAAGGTTTTGACGAACTCGGGCAGGAACTCGGCCCCGTGGGCCACGTTGAAGCTGACGGTTCCGTCACGGGCGGTCGCCTCGGTCTGGTAGCGGGTGTTGATCTCCGCCATGGCGGCCTGATTGTCGGCCGTCGCGATCGTCACCAGGTCGCCGCCGACCGAGCGCTTCAGCCCCTCCGGCGAGTCGAGGCCGACGATCCGCCCGTGGTCGATGACCGCGATCCGGTCCGAGTGCTCGGCCTCGTCCATGTAGTGGGTCGTCAGGAAGATGGTCAGGCCCTCCTGCTCGCGGAGCCGGAGCAGGTAGTCCCAGATCAGGCGCCGGGTCTGCGGGTCGAGGCCGAGCGTCGGCTCGTCGAGGAACAGCACCTTGGGGTGATGGAGCAGGCCGCGCGCGATCTCGAGCCGGCGCTTCATGCCGCCCGAGAAGGTCCGGACGCTGCCCTTGCGGCGGTCGGCGAGGTCGACGATGTCGAGCAGCTCGGTCATCCGCCGTTCCCGGAGCTCGGCCGGGATGGCGTAGGCGTGGGCGTGGAAGCGGAGGTTCTGTTCCGCGCTCAGGTACTCGTCGAGGGTGGTCTGCTGGAAGACCAGGCCGATCGAGCGCCGAACGTCGCTGCGCTGGTGCTGGACGTCGAAGCCGTTGACCGATGCCGATCCCGCCGTCGGATGGAGCAGGGTGCAGAGCATGTTGATGGTCGTCGTCTTGCCCGCCCCGTTGGGTCCGAGGAAGCCGAAGATCTCGCCCGGCTCCACGCCGAACGTCACGCCTTTGACCGCCTCCAACTCGCCGAACGACTTCGCGAGCCCCTCGACCTCGATGATCACTGCCCGGTCATCCTAGCCCGAACGGCCGGATGACCCTCCGCGGGGGCTATTCCGGGTTCAGGAGCAGGAGGTCCTTGGTCGCGGCCTCGACCGCCTCGGCGCTGAAAGGCCAGGCCGTGTTTTCCCCGACGGCCCAAAGCGGGACCTGGTCGTCGTAGTGCTCGTGGAAGGCGTGGCCGCTGGCACCGGTCAGGTTCACGTATCGGCTGGCGTCGAGGTCGGACAGGTCGACGACCATCCGCATCGAGGGAACCCAGTCGACCTCGTAGCCGAACCGCGCGTCCCAGCCGGTGGCATCAACCACATCCCGGCCGCCGCCCAGCTCCCAGGTCCCGCGGTTGAACAGCCACTCGATGGGCGCGATCCCCGACTCGCCGAACGTCTCGTTTCGCAGCTCGAAGGTGTGGAGCGCGCCCCAGGTCCAGGCCGACGGGTCGTCGCCCAGCCGCTCGGTGAGCTCGGCCACCGCGGCGTCGAGCGAGGCCTGGAGGATCGCGTCGCGGTCCTCGACGACGTCGCCGGTCGTGATGTCGTCCCACCACGCGTCGTTCGGCGATTCCAGCAGCCAGCGCATCATCTCGAGCCAGCGGTCGCCGCCGTCGGCGGTGAAATCGGGATGGATCAGCTGATCGTTGAACGTAGCTGCCACCAGGTGGCTCCAGGCCGCGTTCACGAACGCGGCCGGCGCCGAATCAGCGGTCTGCTGGCCGTCCCAGCCGGCGACCAGGTCCATGGCCGCCGCCGCGGTCGACCCGTCCGCGATCGGCATGGCGCGGAGGGCGGGCACGAGGACATCCGCCAGCGGTCCGTGCTGGTCGAAGGCCAGGGCGGCGGTGGCCTCGACGGTCATCGGTCCGGCACCCTCGATGAGCTCGACGAGACGCCGGGCGCGGTCGCCGAGCGTCCAGTCATCGGTCAGGAACACCGGGTAGTCGCCGTCCACGACCGCGTTGTTGGCGGTGACGATGTATCCCGCCTCGGGGTCGAGCATCCACGGCAGGTCCTCGGACGGGACGAAGCCGTCCCACCCGTAGTCCGGGTCCCAGCCGGGGACCGGCCACTTCCCGTCGCCGGTGCGCCGGATCGGGATCGTCCCGGGCGTCTGGTAGCCGATGTGCCCGTCGACGTCGGCGTAGATCATGTTCTGGGACGGCACCTCGAAACTGGTCGCCGCCTCACGGAAGTCGTCGAAGTTGCGCGCCCGGTTCAGCATGAACACCGAGTCGGCCGAGTGGCCGGGCCGGAGCGCCGTCCACTGGAGCGCGACGTCGGGCGAGGCCTGCTCCGGCGCACCGTCACCGGGGACGGGGGCCACGCCACCGATCCAGCGGTACCAGTCGTCCGGCGGGTCGGAGATCAGCGGCCCATGCTGGGTGCTCCGGATCCGGATCGTGACCGGGTCGCCACCGGCCACCTGGATCGTCTCCGTCCGGATGTCGAGGTCCTCCATCCGGTTGCCGATCCGGACCTGGTCGCCCTGGACGTCCTCGAGGACGAGGTCCTGGACGTCGGGGTCGAGGTTGGTGAAGCCCCATGCGATCCGGTCGTTGTGGCCCAGGATCACGCCCGGGAAGCCGGCGAAGCTGAAGCCGCTGACGTTGAACGGGCACGCATCGCCCACCGTCCGGCAGTGGAGGCCGATCTGGGTCCAGATGCCCGGCAGGGACGGGGCCAGGTGGGGGTCGTTGCCGAGGATCGGCATCCCGGACTCGGTCCGCTCGCCACCGATGACGAACGAGTTCGAGCCGATGCCATTGCCGGCTCCACCGCCCCCGAGCATCGACCGCACCTCCTGGCTGATCGCGGCCACGTCGGTCAGGCGATCGACGACCGCTCGGGCATCGACCGGAGGCGCAGCGGCGACTCCCGCGCGGGTCCGGGCCGCCGTGGGATCGGCCAGGTCGGTGACGATGACCGGGGCGCGGTCGAAGGGATATGGCGGATGGACCTCCGCCATCTGCTCGTCCGACAGGTACAGCGACCAGACGACCCGCTGGACCTCCGCATTCAGGCCGCCGCCCAGGTTCCAGGCCATGGCCTTCAGCCAGGCCACCGAGTCAGCGGGGGTCCAGGGCTCGGGCTCGTAATCGGCGTTCTGGAAGCCGAGGACCGCGTACTCGAGCGACAGGGCCGATCCGGAGTGGTCGGCCAGGTAGGCATTCACCCCGGCGGCGTAGGCCTCCAGGTAGCCGATGGTGGCCGGGTCGAGGATCTCGAGCTCCTGCTCGGCGATCCGCCGCCAGCCCAGGGTCCGGATGAAGGTGTCGGTGCCCAGCTGGTCGGCGCCGAACAGCTCCGACAGCCGGCCGGCGGTCACGTGCCGCCGGAAGTCCATCTCCCAGAAGCGATCCTGGGCATGGACGTAGCCCTGGGCCATGAACAGGTCCTCGGCGGTGTCGGCGGTGATGTGCGGGATGCCCCACTCGTCTCGCCGCACGTCCACCGGGGCGCCCAGCCCCGGGACGGTGACCTCGCCGGTGGTCTGGGGGAACGAGCTGCGGACCGTGATGACCGCGAAGCCGGCGCCGGCGACGAGGGCCACCAGGACCACGACCAGGAGGATGAGGGCGATCCGTCGGATCCACCGCAGCATCAGACCCGGGCCGCCTGCAGCAGGTCGTCGAGGATCTCGTCGCGGTTGGCGACGCCGAGCGAGAAATGGCCGTGGCCGCGGGCCAGGGTGAACGTGGCGCCCGGGATGTGCTCGGCCAGCCACTCCCCGTGGGACCAGGGCACGAGCTGGTCGAGCTCGCCCTGCCAGACGTGGACCGGGGTCGAGATCGTCCCGAGGTCGAAGCCCCAGGGCCTGGTGAAGGCCAGGTCGTCATCCACCCAGCCGTCGAACCCGTGCTCCAGGGCGCGGCGCATGCCGTCGGCCTCGTGGTCGGCCCATGCGCCGGTGGCCACCGCCTGGTCCACTGGATCGAGCATCCCCTCCATCGCCCCCAGCAGCTCGGGGCCGGTCACGTGGCGGAACTCCTCCCCGTGGGCCGCCATCCACTCGCGGAGGGTCGCCTCCCCGGCAAGGGCTGCCGAGAACTCGTCGACGTTGCTCTGGGTCATGCCCGCGAACCAGTCCAGCCCCTCCGCCTCCCAGGGCGCGACCGTCACGAGGGCAGCGGCCGCCAGGCAGCGGCCCGGCAGGAGGGCGGCAGTGGCGATCACGTGCGGCCCACCGCCTGACCCGCCGACGCTCACGAACTCGCCGATCCCCAGCGCGTCGAGGAGCGCCGCGATGTCCCCAGCGGCCGAGGCCACCGAGCGACCCGGGTCGCGGGTCGAGGTTGCGCACCCCGGGCGGCTGTAGGCGACCGGCCGGAGGCCCCGGGTCTCGGCCTCGGCGAACCAGGTCTCGTACCGCGTGGCATTGCCCGGCGTCCCGTGCTGGAACAGGATCCCGAGGCCCTCGGCCCGCTCGGTGGCGAGCACGTCGAGCTCCCGGCCGTCGGGGACGGGGACCGTCAGCCAGCGCATTGGCGCGGACGGTAGCATCGGCGCCGTGCCCACCGCCGGACCGATCGCCATCGTCTCCGCGCTCGAGCCGGAGCTTGCAGCGCTCCGCTCCGCCCTCGATCCAGACGCGCCCATCGGCCTGGGCGGGGACGTCGAGGCCTGGCCCGGCCGGCTCGACGGCCACGAGGTCGTCCTGGCCGAGGCCGGCATCGGCAAGGTGGCGACGGCCGCGGTCACCGCGCTCCTCCTGCGTCAGGTACAGCCCCGGGTCGTGGTCTTCACTGGCGTCGCCGGGGGGCTGGACCCGGCACTCGGGATCGGCGACGTGGTCGTCGCCCACCGGCTCGTCCAACACGACGCCGGGGTGCTCCACGACCACGGGATCGAGGTCCACCAGGCCGGGCACCTGCCGTTCTTCCACCCGTCGGACCATCTGGGCTTCGAGACCGATCCGGGCCTCCTGGCGACCGTCGAGGACCGCCTGGCGGGAGTGACCCTGGGACCGGTCGCGGGGCGGAACCCGCGGGTCGTGATCGGCACGATCCTGACCGGGGACGTGTTCGTGAACTCGGCCGCAGCGCGCCACCGGCTCCACGAGGACCACCGGGCCGCCGCGGTCGAGATGGAGGGCGCGGCCCTGGCCCAGGTGGCCGAGCTGCTCGGCGTCCGCCACCTCGTCATCCGGGCCCTGTCCGACCTCGCCGGTGAGGAGGCTCCGTCCCCGGAGGTGTTCAGCGGTTTCGTCCGGGACGCATCGGCCAACAGCGCCCGGGTCGTGCGCAACCTGCTTCCCGTCCTCTAGCCGGGGACCGGTCTACTCGATCCGGTCCTCGATCTCCCAGGCGTGGTCGAGGGCATGCCAGGCCGACCGCCGGACGAAGTAGCGGGGCGACCAGTACGCGGCCTTCCGCCGCGGGTTGGGCGGAACCGGCACGCCTCGGGCACGGTCGGCGAGGGCGTCGAGCGCGAGGGTCCGGACGGCTGCCATCCGGGTCGCCTCGTCGGCGTCCCGCGGCAGGTCGCGCGCGGCCCCGCCGATCTGGACGTAGTACGCCACCTCGGCCTCGAGGACGTGGCTGACGATCTTGTCGAGGTCCCGCCCGCCGCCGCGCGGGCCGTTCGCCAGTTCGTGGCCGGCCCCGCGGTCTGCAGCCAGGTCGAACGCCGCCCACGCCGCGGCCAGGATCCCGCTCAGGCGATGGAGCTCGGCTTCGCCGATCGATCGCGAATCGGCCTTCGCCTCGGCGGACGGCACCCCGAAGTCGGTCCCGCTGCCGCCCCGCAGGCGCTCGACCACGGTGAGCGCATCGGCCCCCTCGGGTGGCTCGAAGCCGAATCTCGGGCCGATGGCCGCCCGGTAGCGCTCGCCGTAGGCGGCCAGGGCATCGAGCGCCGCCTCCTCGGTCTTGCCGCTCCGGCACCATCCCGGCCAGTCCACCGCACAGGCAAAGGTCTTCTTCGGGCCGATCTCGAGGTAGACGTCCATCGACCGATCAAGGGTAGCCGGGGTACGATCCCGGCACCGTGAGCTTCGCCGTCGACGACACGCTGGCCCTCCTGGAACGCACGCCGGCGACCCTGCGCGAGCAGCTCGCCCGGCTGTCCGAGGACTGGACCGAGGCGCGTCCCGACGCCGAGAACTGGAGCGCCTACCAGGTCGTCTGCCACCTCTGCTACATCGAGGAGCACGACTGGCTCGTCCGCGCCCAGATGATCACCGAGGTCGGCACGGCCGAGGCGTTCCCGCCGGTCGACCACGGCGACCAGTCGGCCCGGTACGCCGGGCAGAGCCTCGAGCAGGTGCTCGAGCGCTTCACGCTCCTCCGCGCCGCCCACCTGGCCGCGGTCCGACCGCTCCTGGCCGATGACGAAGCCCTCGACCGGCGCGGGCTCCACCCCGCCCTCGGCGAGGTGACGATGCGCCAGCTGCTGGCCGCGTGGGCCGTCCACGACCTGAACCATCTCCGCCAGGCCCAGGAGGCGATGGCGTTCCGCTACGTCGACGAGGTCGGCCCGTGGCGGGTCAACCTCGGCGTCCTGAACCGATGACCTCGCGCCGTGTCCGTTTCACGCTCGTCGGGCTGGTGGCCCTGGTCCTCATCGGAACGGGCGCGGTGGCCGCCGGCGGCGGCGTCGGCGACAAGCTGCGGTCGGGCCAGGAAGTGGTGGTCGCCGAGGACGAGAACGTCGCCCATGACCTGTACGCCTTCGCCGGCTCGGTGGTCGTGGACGGCGTCGTGGAGGGCGACCTTGTCGCGGGAGCCGGGAACGTCACCGTCAACGGCCGGGTCGAGGGCGACCTGACCGTGGGCTCCGGCATGGTGGCCATCAACGGCGAGGTGACCGGCGACGTTCGCGCGGGGACGGGTGGAATCACGGTCGAGGGTACGATCGGCGAGGACCTGCTCGTCGCGTCCGGCCAGGTGACGATCACCGACTCGGGTTCGATCGGTGAGGACCTCATCTTCACCTCGGGCCAGGTCGTGGTCGACGGCGACGTCACCGGGAGCATCCTCGGGGTCGCGGGCGAGTACACCCGGAACGGGACGGTCGGCGGGACCGAGGACGTCACGATCGACACCGGGGCCGCTCCCGAACCGCCCCCGACAGACGACATCCCGGGCCTGGTGGCCAACGCGCTCCGCCAGTGGGTGACCGTCGTCCTGCTCGGCGGGCTGCTGCTCCTGCTCGCGCCCCGCGCGGTCCTCGCCTCCGAGGAAGGACTCCGCCGGCGCCCGATCGCCTCGGCCGGCCTCGGGATCGGGGTGATCGTCGGCTACCTGGTCGGGGTGATCGGCCTGTTCCTGTTCATGATCCTGGCCGCCATCGCGTTCGGCTCGATCACGCTCGATGCGATCGCCGGGCTCGTGATCTGGGGCGGCATCCTGACCTTCCTGGTGGCGACGTTCCTGCTCGTCGTTGCCGCGTCGTACCTGGTGGACGCGGTGGTCGGCATGGCCATCGCCCGGCTCGCGATGCGCGGCTGGGCCACGAGCCGCTGGCACGAGTTCGCCCTCCTGGTCGGCGGCTCCTTCGTCGTCGTCCTGGTGACCACCCTGCCGGGGATCGGCGGGGTCGCCAAGCTCGTCGTGATCGTGCTCGGCCTCGGGGCGATGGCCGTCGCCTTCGGGGAGTGGTGGTCCGGGCGGAATCCGCCGACCCCAGTGGCCTTCCCCGCCGCCCCGGCGGCACCTCCGGTCGCGGCCGTGGCCCCGGCCGCAGCACCCGCACCCGAGCCACCGGCTCCCGTCGCGCCGGCACCGCCCGACCCGACTCCCGCGGTTGAGCCTGCGCCGCCAGCCAAGCCGGCCCGCGCGCGCAAGCCGAAGCCACCGCCGTCCGAACCCGAGGCCTGAGCATCGGCCGTGTCGAACGCGACACTGGGGTTGCCGGCCGACCTGCACGCCTACCTGCTCGAGGTCGGCGTCCGCGAGGCGGAGATCCTTCGCGAGCTCCGGGAGGAGACAGCTGGGCTGCCGGAGCACGACATGCAGATCGCGCCCGAGCAGGGCGCGTTCATGGCGCTCCTCGTCGAGCTCACCGGGGCGCGCCGCTGCCTGGAGGTCGGGACGTTCACCGGCTACTCCTCGCTGGCCGTCGCCCTGGCGCTTCCGCCCGACGGGAGCATCGTGTGCTGTGACATCAGCCGCGAATGGACCGATGTCGCCCGCCGCTACTGGGAGCGGGCCGGGGTGGCCGACCGGATCGAGCTCAGGCTCGGGCCGGCGCTCGACTCGCTCGACGACCTGCTGACCGAGGGGCGGGCGGGGACGTTCGACTTCGCGTTCCTCGACGCGGACAAGGTGAACTACCCCGCGTACGTGGACCGCGCCCTCGCCCTGCTCGGTCCCGGTGGCCTGCTGGCCATCGACAACGTCTTCTGGGGCGGGGAGGTCGCGAACCCGGCCGCCGATGACGAGTCGGTCCGCGCGATCCGGAGCATGAGCCGGTCCCTCGCCGAGGACGGCCGGGTCTCCCTGGCCATGGTGCCCATTGCCGATGGGCTGACGCTCGCCCGGAAGCGGTAGCCGGTCCGGCTGCCGTGGAGATCACCGCCCCTGCGATCCTCGAGATCGGCGCCCTGCTGCTGGCCGCTGCCGGCGCCGGATGGGTGGCCCGCCGGCTCGGGCTCCCCGCGGTCGTCGGCTACCTGGTGGTCGGCTTCGCCGTCTCGCCGTTCACGCCGGGGATCGTGGCCGACCCGGAGCAGCTCCACCTGTTCGCCGACATTGGCGTGATCCTCCTCCTGTTCGAGGTCGGCATCGAGATCAACGTCATGGCCCTCCGCCGCGAGCAGCGCGGGCTCGACCTTGCGGCACCGATCCAGATGGTCCTCACCACGGCGTTCGGCGTCGTGGCCGGCCTCGCTACCGGGATCGGTCCGCTGGCCGGCGCCCTGCTGGGCCTGGCCGTCGGCTACTCCTCGAGCGTGGTGGTCATCAACATCACGCGGAGCCGGCGCCGGACGACCGACCAGTCGACCGAGGGCGCGCTCATCGGCTGGGCGATCCTCCAGGACATCACCGGCGTGGTTCTGACCGGCGTGCTGGTGGCGCTCATCGGGGCCGGCGACCGGCCGTGGTTCGCGACCCTGGGCGGGCTGATGGCATTCGTCGTCCTCGCCTTCGGGGCGGCGTGGCTCCTGCCGCGCCTGCTCCGCGCGGTCCATGACGAGAAGGACATCTTCCTGGTCGTCACGATCGGGGCGGGCCTGGCCGTCGCCGGGCTCGGCGGGATCGTGTTCCAGATCCCGATGGCGCTCGCCGCGTTCATCGCGGGGCTGGCGATCAGCGAGAGCCACGAGGCGGCCGAGGCTCGGCGCCGGATCCTCCCGTTCCGCGACCTGTTCGCCATCCTGTTCTTCGTCTCGATTGGGAGCCTGATCAACCCGGCCCTGCTGGTCGAGTCGCTGCCATGGCTCGGTCTCGTCCTCCTGCTCCTGGTCGCGGGGAAGATGTTCGTCATCTACGTCCTGGCCAGGCTCATCCGGCTCCGGGCCCGGCCCGGGCAGCTGGCGATCGGCCTGGGCCAGATCGGCGAGTTCAGCTTCGTCCTCGCCTCGCTCGGCCTCGCCACCGGGGTGTTCGACGCGCTGATCTACACCGCGATCCTGGTCGCGGTCGCGTTGAGCATCGCGTTCTCGACGATCGCGGTCCGCCTCTTCACCCGACCGGCGAAGGAGGGGCCGGAGGCCGCGGCCGCCGCCTAGCCCTCGAAGACCGGCGCCCCCTCGACGAATGTCATCCGGACCCGAGCCTGGGACAGGCGCCCGTCAGGCACCGCCCGGAGGTCGCGGTCGAGGACGGCCAGGTCCGCCAGCTTCCCGATCTCGAGGCTTCCGGTCTCGGTCTCCAGCCGGTTCACCCACGCGGCGCCGATGGTGAAGGCCGCCAGCGCGGTCTCCAGGTCCAGCCGCTGGTTGGGCCGCCAGGGCGGGTCGTCAGGGGTGGTCGGGAAGGCCCGGCGGATGGCGACCTCCATCTCCTCGAGCGGGTTTGCGGAGGTCACCGTCCAGTCGCTCCCGCCGGCGATCCGGGCGCCGGCCCGATGGAGGTCGCCGAAGGCGTAGCGGGCGTGGTAGCGGGCCTCCCCGATCATCGGGACCTGGATCGCCCGCGTCTCCGTCTCGTCGTGCGCCCAAAGCGGCTGGATGTTGGCCGCCACCCCGAGCTCGGCGAACCGCGGAATGTCGGCCGCGTCGATGAGCTCAAGGTGGGCGATCGACCGGCGGCCGTCGCCCAGCCCGTCGACATGCCGTGCGGCGTCGGATGCCGCGAACGCATCCAGCCCCTGCCGGGTCGCCGCGTCCCCGATCGCGTGGAAGTGGATGTCGAACCCTCGGCGTTCGAGGTCGGTGACCGCATCGGCCAGCTCCGCGTGGTCGTACATGTAGCGGGTGGATGGGCTCGACGCATCGTCGGCCCCGAGGTAGGGCTCGAGCAGGGCGGCCGTTCCGTTCTCGAACACCCCGTCCAGCCAGAACTTCACGGTATCGGCCCGCAGTCGGGCAAACCTCGCGCGATCCCGGCCGTCGAGCAGTCGCGGCAGTGGATCGGGCTCCCGGTCGCGCGCCCACGGCTGCCACTGCTGGGCGGCGCTCACCCGGGCCGTCAGCCGGCCGTCGGCCGCGGCCCGGATGTAAACGGGGAGCCACGGGGGGTCGACCCCCGCGTCGTGCCAGGCCGTGATCCCCAGGCTGTGGAGGTGGCGCTGGGCCTCGACCAGGGCGGCGTCGAGGCGCTCATCGGACGCGTCGGGAACGAGTCGGTCGACCAGGCCCTGGGCATCCTCGGCCAGCATCCCGGTCGGGGTCCCATCCGGGTCGCGCTCGATCCGCCCGCCGGCCGGGTCGGGGGTGTCGGCGGTGACGCCCGCCAGCTCGAGGGCGCGGCTGTTCACCCAGGCGCTATGCCCGTCGTAGGCGGTGATGTAGACCGGACGATCGGGGACGACCCGGTCGAGGTCCTCGCGGCGGGGCCGGCCCCCGGGAAACGGCGAGTAGATCCACCCGTCGCCCTCGATCCACTCGTCGTCGGGGTGTGACGCGGCGAACGCGGCCACCGCGGCGAGGTAGGCGTCGAGGTCCGGCAGGTCGTGGAGGTTGGCCTGGAACTCGAGCAGGCCGCCGTAGATCGGGTGGATGTGCGCGTCCTGGAAGCCGGGGAGGACGGTCTCCCCGTCGAGGCGGTGGACGACCGTGGACGGACCGATGAGCGGCTCGACGTCGGCGTCGGTCCCGACCGCCACGATCCGCCCGCCGGAGACCGCCAAGGCGCTGGCCGGGGCACTTCCCGGCACCACCCGCTCGAGCCGGGCGCCGAGGAACGCGAGGTCGGCCGGGGAGCTCACTCCTCGCCGATGGTGCTGATTCGCCGCCGGGTCGACACGTCGACCTGCGACTCACGCCCCTCGTGGGCCGGGAACTCGACCAGCGCGATGAGCCGGCTGGCCATGAACCGGCCGGTGCGCACCGGCGTCCCGGATCGGGTGACCTCGCTGACCTCGACCACGCCCCGCGCGGTCGTCACCTCGAGACGGCGTCCCGCCCGCGTCGCCTCGATCACGAACGTCTGCGTTCCCTGGCCGGTGTCGACCACGGCCTCGACGCGATCGCCCTTCATGTCCGGCAGCGTACCAGCGTGGTATGAACCGGGCCATGCCCCTGCCCCCCGAATCGCACCGGCTCCGGCCGGACCACCTGCCCACGCCGTTCAGCGCCGATCAGATCCGTGACGCGTGCCCGGTTGGCCGGCTCATCCGGATTCGCGAGACCGAGCCTGGCCGGGATCCGACCTTTCGCGAGGTTCGCTACCTGGCGGCGGATCCCGAGGGCGCCAGGCAGGCGTTCACCCCGACCGATGCGGACGGCCAGCCCATCGGTCCATCGGTCGAGCGTCGGTCGACCTGGCTGGACCTCCAGGGCCACGCCTCGCAGCCGGCGGACCGGACGACCCTCACCGAGACGACCGTCGCGCTCGCCTGGGGCGAGGAGCCGGCCTGGCTGTACGTCGTCCGGGACGATGAGGGCGGCGCGGAGACGCGGTTCTGGTTCGCCCAGCGCCACGCCGGGATGCCGGTCGTCGTGGAGTCGTGGACCGGCGGGGAGCTCGTCGAGCGCCGCGAGGTGATCTCGACCGCGGTGGTCGGATCGGACTAGGATCGGCCGAACACCCTCAGGAGACCGATGCGGATGGCCGGGTACACCCCGTTCACGAACAACTACCGCGACCTGTCCGACGAGAACGGCTACCAGTTCGAGTTCGTCTGCGACATCTGCGGGAGTGGGTACCGGAGCGAGTTCCAGCGGTCGGCGCTCGGGAGCGCCGGCTCGGTGATCAGCGGCGCCAGCAACGTCCTCGGCGGGCTGTGGGGCGCCGCCGGGGCCGCGCGGAACGCGAAGGACTTCGTGGACCGCGGCGCCCGAGACGAGGCCCTGAAGAAGGCGGCCGACGAGCTCCTTCCGTTCTTCACCCAGTGCCCGCGCGACCACCGCTGGGTCGACGAGAAGTGCTGGAACGAGGCGCGCGGCCTGTGCGTCTCAGACGCCCCCAAGCTGGCCGCCGAGATGGAGGCCGAGCGGGCGCAGGTCGAGATCAGCCAGATGCGCCAGGCGATGCAGGGCGAGCAGGTGTTCTCCGGCGACCTCTCGGCCCGCGAGACGGTCTGCGCCAGCTGCGGCAAGCCGGTCGGGTCGGAGAAGTTCTGCTCGAACTGCGGGACCCCGACCGGGCAGGCGAAGTGCGCCGGCTGCGGGACGGACCTCGGAGCCGGGGCGAAGTTCTGCCCGAACTGCGGACAGGCGGTGGGGGCGGCCTAGGCCGGTTGATGAGCCCCCTCCGGCCCGCCCAGCCGGTGCGCGCCGCGGCGCTGGCCGCGATCGTCCTGGTCGCGGTGGCATGTGGCAGCGCCTCGCCGCCGCCATCGGCCCATTCCTCGATCCCGGCCTCCGGCGCTCCCGCCTCGAGCGCCCCGAGCGAGTCGCTGCCGCCGCCCCCACCTGACTTCAGCGGCGATCTCCCGGCCGGCATCCAGTTCGGTGCCGCCCAGACCCTGCCGGCTGGGTTCAGCGGGGTCAATGCCGACGTCGACGGGACGCTGATGTTCTTCGGGAACGGCGGTGGCGGGCCCGCCGTGGCCACGCTGGCGGGGTCGACGTGGCAGGTGACCCTCCTCCCCAGCCCGCTGCCGTTCACCGGCCCGGACGGGTTCCAGGTGCCCAACGACCCGCGGGTGTTCATGCCCCGCCAGGCAGCCGCGGGACCGCAGGGCATTGTCGTCGCCGCCAATGCCCGGGCCAACAACGTGAGCCTGGGCGCGTCGAACCCGACAGCCGCGGTCGGCGTCTTATGGTCGTCGCCGGACGGGACGAGCTGGACCCTGTTCGACCTGCGCGAGGTCCTCGGCGGCACCGCCATCGTGGCCGACGTCTGGGGCCTGGCCGCCACCGACGACGGCTTCATCGCCGTTGGCACGGCCGGGCCGACCGATGAATCGGCACCCCAGTCCGGGTTCATCCTGACGTCCCGGGACGGACGCGCCTGGTCGGTCGCCGAACGACTCACCGGCACCTGGTCCATGGCGGCGCTGCGGGTGTTCGTCGGAGACCGGCGCCTGGCCGTGACCGGCTGGGAGAAGGTGTGCCGCGACCCGAACCTCGGAACCCTGTACGGCGCCGGAGCCGGGCACCTCCGGCTCTGGGTGAGCGATGACGGTGGCTCCACCTGGAGCGAGGAGTCCATGGATGGCGCCGCCCCGGTCCTCGACACCCCGGAGGAGGCGCCACCGCCCGCCGACTGCCCGCCGATCACCGACACCGAGGCTTTGGCGGGCTTCGAGACTTCGGGCTCCGTCCTGGGCCTCGCCGATGACCGCGTGGCCGCGATGTCGGCCACCGCCGACCAGGTCGCCGTGTCGTCGACCGATCTGGCGAGCTGGACCTTCGCCGACCTGCCGGACGCCCGAGCCACGGCGGGCGTGAACGGTGGTCCGCCGCGAGTCGCCGCGGCCCTGCTCACCGACGACGACGACATCGGATGGGTCTTCCGCGAGATGCAGCCGATGCGCGACGCCAGCGGCACCCAGGTGGGAACCGACTGCCAGGTCTTCTGGTGGGCCTCGACCGATGCGGGGGCCACCTGGTACGCCGGGCCGATGGCCCGGCCGGTGAACATCTGCACGGGTGGCTTCTTCGCCCTGGCCCCGATGTCGGATGGCGCGGTGATCTACACGATGGGCGCCGCGCCGGTGACTCCCAACCCGATCAGCGCCTACGTGCTGTCCACCTCGGGCCCGCTCGAGCCGTTCGAATAGGCGTGGGCCAACGCGGCCAGGTGAAACGACCCTGCAACGAGGCTCCGCGAACGAAGCGTGGATCTGTCACGGCATCCGGCGCAGCGTGGGCCCATGGCTGAATTGACGACGTCCAAACGCGAGCGCCTGCGTTCGAACCAGTTCGCGTACGTGGACGAGGACGGTGGCGAGCACCTCCCGATCCACGACGCGTCTCACGTGCGCAACGCGATCTCGCGGTTCAACCAGACCCACTTCGAGAGCACGACCGCCAAGTCTCGTGCCCGCCACCGGATCATGCGCGCGGCGAAGCGGTTCGGGATCGACATCGACGAGGACTCGGAGGTTCGCGAGTCGGATCGCCCGAGCTGACGATCTCCCTCAGGGGAGCAGAACCTCGTAGCTGCCGTACCAGCCCTGGGGCCAGGTGATCGACCTGATCCCATTGGCCTCGGACCCCGGGTACCACGACATGCCGGGCAGGATCCGGATCGTCACCTGGCCGCCTTCGTCGACCGTGATGACCCCGGCGTGGACGCCCGCCCGACAGACCGAGGAGTCGTCGGTGTACGGGTTCGACCCCCAGACCGCCCACGGGTTGATCTCCAGGTCCGCGTACGCCGGTGGGCCTCCGGCCGGGCATTCGAACGTTTGGGCTGTGCCGTCCTGGCCGCGAAGGTGGTCGGCCTCAACACCCCACGGATTGGCCCCTGGATCGGGCGTCGGGACGGGCTCGAGGCTGAAGCCCGGCTCGGGCGTGACGAAGACCGGGCTCTCGGACGGAGGCGACGGGGCGGGCAGCGCAGTGGCTGGAATCTCCGACGAAGTCGATGGGTCGGCAGATGGGGGAGTCGAGTCCGCCAGTGAGGGACTCGCCGACACCACGGCAACCCCGTCCGAGCCCACGACGTTGAGCAGCACGACGACCGCCGTCACGGCCAGGGCGCCGATCAGCAGCGCGATGAGTATCCGGTCGCCGCCACCGGTCGGCTTGGTCTGACCGGCCTCGGTCTTCACCGGCTGCGTCGGATCCACGGTCACGAGCCGGGCTCCACGCGCCACCGTCCGATCCCCGGGACGAATCGCCCGGTTCGAGAGGCGTACCTCCGGTATGCCTCACCGTGGGCCCGCAGCAGGTATGGCTCCTCGACGAGCCGGACCTGGATCTCGAGCGCGACCAGGAACAGGATCAGCATCGCCACGGCCACCACCGTCGGGACGATCAGCGCCAGCCCGATCCACGTCAAGAGGATCCCGCTCATGATCGGATTGCGGACGATCCGGAACGGCCCATCCGTCACGAGGCGGGTCGAGGCCGATGGATCGACGTCCCCCCGCCAGGCGTCTCCCATCGCCACCTGCGCGACGACCGTGAGGACGAGCCCAACCAGGTAGAGCCCAAGGCCCAGGAGGAGAGCCGCAGGTTGGTCGAGGACCGCGATCCGCCCGACTCCGAGCGCATGGGCAATGGGCGCGAGGATCGCCATCAGGAATCCCAGGCTCGTCAGGAGGCGGGCCCACCACGCTGGCGACCCGGCCGCCGGTCGGACGAGCGGCGCCACGGTGCCGGTCTGGCGGACCTGGAGCCACGTCCGCCAGCCGACGACGACGGCCACCCAGACGACCACGAGGACGAGCGCCAGGATCGGCATCGTCGTCCGATCCCTGCCGGGGCTTAGACCTGCTCGAGCTGGGCCACGGCCTCGTCGGGGAGCAGGACGCCGGTCGAGTGGACCGGGCAGTAGCCGTTCGGATTCTTGTCGAGGTACTGCTGGTGGTACGCCTCGGCGAAGTAGAACGGCCCCGCCTCGCGGATCTCGGTGCTGATCGGTCCGTAGCCGGCCTTCCGGAGCTCGGCGCCGTACATCTCTTTGGACGCCTCGGCCGTGGCCTGCTGCTCCGGGGAGTGGGTGTAGATGGCGGACCGGTAGGAGGTGCCCACGTCGTTGCCCTGGCGCATCCCCTGGGTCGGGTCGTGCTCCTCCCAGAACACCTTCAGCAGCTGCATGTAGCTGACCCGGCTCGGGTCGAACACGACGCGCACCGCCTCGGCGTGCCCGGTCTCGCCGGAGCACACCTCCTCGTAGGTCGGGTTGGGCGTGTAGCCGCCCTGGTAGCCGACCGCGGTGACGATCACGCCGGGGACCTGCCAGAAGGTCTTCTCGACGCCCCAGAAGCAGCCGGCCGCGAAGTCGGCGATCTCCGACCCCTCCGGGTAGGGCCCCTGGAGCGGCTGGCCGTTGATCGCGTGGCGATCCGCGGTGGGGATCGGCTGGGCGCGGCCCGGCAGGGCCTTCGCCGGGTCGGGCATGGCGGTCTTCCGACCGGTCAGGAACGAGAACATTGCTTCAGTCTACTCACGCCGCCCCGCGGCGCTCCGGCGGTCGGATCGGTCAGTCGAAGTCCCAGATGCCGCGTCCGGCGTGGAACTGGAGGACCAGGCCGCAGCGCTTGCAGACCTGGAGCACCAGCTTGTGGCTGGTGATGCCCCACCGCGAGTCCATTCGTCCCTGCTGGCGGTCGAACTCGGTGCTCCCGCACAGCGGGCATTTCAGGACCGGCTTCGAGGTCTCCTCGGCGCGTTCCCAGGTCATTGGGTCCTCTGGCGTTGGCGATGGACGTCCGCAGTCTGCCAGACGGGCCGATGGCGCCCGTTGTTGGGCGCCATCGTTCCAGCGTAGGTTCGGGTCAGGTCGTGCCAGTCAGGCTCCTACTGGGGCCGGCGCCGGGCTCGAGCCAGGCTCCCCGTACACCGGGTACGGGTTGCCCGACATGAAGTACCGGCGGAACCAGCCACGCCCGACTCGCTCGGCGAGGACTCCGTCCAGCCCGTAGAAGTTTCCGCTTCCCAGGTATCCGAGGACGAAGGTGACCAACGCGTAGGTCAGGTGCTGGTTCACGATGCCGAACTCGAAGTCCCAGGCGGCCACGAAGAACAGCAGCATCATCAGGGTGCCCATCGCCGCGGCGAACCGGGTGAACAGGCCCAGGATGAGGCCGATGCCGATGCCGATCTGGCCGTAGGGGACCAGCAGGTTGATCACCGACATCGCGGTCTCATTCGCGGCCAGTCCCACCCAGAACTCGTGGGTCGGGTTGAAGATCTGCCCCTCCGCCGGCTCACCGGTGAACCACGGCCAGCCAAGGGTTCCAGCGGTTCCGAACTGGAGGAACCCGGCCGCGGACCAATTCTCCGCGCCGAGGACCTTCTCCAGTCCGGCCGTCAGGAAGATGATGCCGACCGCGACGCGCAGAACCGCCACCGCCAGCTGGTGCCTGCGATCGACGACTTGCATGGTCTCGTTCCTCCTTCCCGGGCGGTCTCTGCCACCCAGATCCTGTGGCCGTAGCCTACCGCGCCGGCCTGACGGTTTGAAGGCCAGAAGTCACGAAATCCGCGGACCAGCCGGCCCTCAGGACGCGGCAGGTGTCGTCTTCGCGCTGGACTCGACGGAGGGCTCCAACTCCAGCCGCTTCATGCCGCGGATGCTCGGGACCAGCATGGCCCCGATCTGGGCCACCAGGCCGATGCTGGCCGCGAGGAGCAGGGTCGGGACCTCTCCGATGGTATCGGCCAGGGGCCCGACCACCGCGAACGCGACAGGCTGGAAGGCTGTCGACACCATCCAGTCGTACGACGAGACGCGCGAAAGAGACGTCTGCGGGATGCGCTGCTGGAGGACCGTCTCCCACAGGGTGTTCGAGATCGTCACCGACACCAGGGTCGCCATGGCGCAGATGGCGATGGCCAGGACCGGGAGCGGAGGGATGAGGGCCAGCGTCCGGCTGGCGGCGACGAGCATGACCATGAACGCGATCAGCAGCGGCCGAGCCGGACGCCAGCGAAGGGCGACCGCACCCCCGACCACCGAGCCGACGGCCCCCATGGTCTGGATGAACCCCCATTCCGCGGCGCCGCCGAGCTCGCGGTCGACGATGACCGGGCCGAGGATCATGAACGCGCCCAACGCGATGTTCGAGATCGCGAACGCCGCCAGCGACCCGACCAGCCAGTCGCGCGACCGCACCTCCCGCCAGCCCATGGCCAGCTCGGAGAGGAACGACTGGCGGACCGCGGACTCGACGGCCCGGCCCAGACGGAGGAGGGCGAGGGTGGCGATCGAGAAGAGATAGGTCAGCCCGTCGATGGCGAAGACCAGGCCGGCCCCGCCGAAGGCGATCAGGATGCCGGACAGCGCCGGCCCGATGACCGAGGCCGCGCTGCGCGAGATGGCCATCAGGGCGTTCCCCTGCTGGAGCCGAATCGGGCTCACGACCTGGGGCATCAGCCCGATGAATGCGGGGACGAAGAACGCGGCCGCCGTCCCGTGCAGCGCGGCGGCGACCATGATGTGCCACACCTGCGCGGTTCCGGAGACCATCAGGATGGCGAGCGCGGCCTGGACGGCCGCCCGGACGGCGTCGCTGCCGATCATCACCAGGTTCCGTGGCAGCCGGTCCGCCCAGACCCCGCCGGCGAGCAGGAACACGACGTTCGGCAGCGCGTAGGCCGCCAGGACCAGGCCGATCTCCGTGGCCCCGCCCCCGATCTCGAGGACGGCCCAGGCGATGGCGACGAACGACAGCCCATCGCCGATGGTGGAGCCGGTCTGGCCGATCCACAGGAGCCGGAAGTTCCGCTCCTCGAGGGCGCCCAGGTTCTCCCGTAGGCCGCGCAGGAACCCACTCATCCGTCGCCGATTCTAGGTGGCGGACTGCCGGGGCCTTGACAGCCGCCTACGCGTAAGTCTAGACGAACCGTTAGTGATGGCTAACCAATACTCGGCCGTCGCCGCCCTCGGGGCGCTCGGCGATCCGACCCGCCGCCGCATCTTCGAGCGGCTGCTGGCCGGGCCGTTGGCCGTGCACGAGCTCGCGGACGGGATGCCCGTCACCCGGCCGGCCGTCTCGCAGCACCTCCGGGTGCTGGCCGAGGCGGGCCTGGTGACCGTCCGCGCGGACGGCACGCGCCGGGTCTACGCGGTGAGCCCGGAGGGCTTCGGTGCCCTCCGCCGCTTCATGGACGAGTTTTGGGGCCGGGCGCTGGACGGGTTCCGCGCGGCGGCCGAGGATGCGAAGGAGGAGAACCGATGATGGATGTCGAGACCGAGGACCTGGTAGTCCGCAAGACGGTCACCGTGCCGTTGGGCCGGGCGGAGGCATTCCGCCTGTTCACCGAGGGGATGGGAACGTGGTGGCCGACGCCCACCCACTCGGTTGCCGGCGCCATCGCCCGGGCGGGCATTGACGGCGGGATCGGCGGGGAGATCTACGAGGATTCGCCCGACGGCCGGGTGACGTGGGGGACGATCACCGCGTGGGATCCGCCGGCGTCGTTCGCCTCGACCTGGCATCCCGGCTACGAGGCCGAGCTGGCGACCCAGCTCCGCGTGGAGTTCATCGCCGAGGGCGAGGCCTCGACGCGGGTCGAGCTCGAGCACCGCGGCTGGGAGATCCACGGCGACGAGGCCATGGAACGGTTCGCCGGCTATTCGACCGGCTGGGACCCGGTGCTCGGGTACTTCGTGGAGGCGGCCGGCGGCTGAGCGGGATCCCGCACCGCGGCCGCCGCCCGGTCAGGCGACGGTCAGGGCGCGGCGGCGGCCCAGGTGGCGGCGGCGGCCTCGTCGTAGACGAGCGTGTATCCACAGCTCCACGCCACGTTCTCGTCGCCCGAGACGAGGTACCGGTCGCCGACGACGAGCATCGGCCCGCCCTCGAGGGCAACGACGTCCTGGTCGCCGATCATGAGGTCGGCCACCAGGGTGACCGACGCCCCGTCCTCGACGCCCCAGAACCCGTCGTTCACGGTGAACGTGGCCTGGTTGCCGCTGATCGCGGTGACCGTCCCGTCGAACGCGAAGTCGCGTGCCTGGAGGTCCTCCATCGTGAACGCCAGGCACATTCCGGCGAACCCGCCGCCACCGTCGGTGGCGGTCGGCGGCGCGGCCGGGCCGACGCCTCCGATGGTCAGCGACGCGAGCAGCGCCCCGGCCAGGGCGACCCCGGAC
>DATBIW010000005.1:0-31371 GCA_036556745.1 Candidatus Limnocylindria bacterium
ATCCGGTCGACACGTGGTAGGCGCCCTGCCCGCCGGCCCCGTCGATGGCCTGGACGAGCAGGTCGACGAGGTCACTGACGTAGACGAAGTCGCGCCGGGTGTCCATCACGAAGCATGGCTTTTCGGTGGTCAGGCGTGAGAAGAAGGTCGGCAGCGGTCCGCTCAGGTTGCGCGGCCCGTAGGCGTTGGCCAGCCGGAACGACTGCCAGTCGAGGCCGCTCAGCGCCACGTAATGCTCGCCGGCGGTCTTGCTGATCGCGTAGCTGCTGGCCGTCGGCAGGATCGGGTGGTCGAGGGTGATCGGCTGCTCGAGCGGATGCAGCCCGTAGCACAGGGCGGTCTGGAGGTAGATGATCCGCCGCACCTCGGCGGCGATGGCGGCCCGCGCGACGAGCGCCGTGCCGAGCACGTTGGTCGCCGCGTCCGACGGCCAGTCCTCGGGGTCCTTGTACGAAGCCGCGGCGTGGACCACGACCTCCGGACGGAAGTGCTCGAATGCGTCGGTCACCACCGTGCGGTCGGCGATGTCGCCCTCCGCCACGGTGAGGCCCGGCGCGGACTCGGGCAGGTTGTCCCGCCGCCCAGTCGCGTAGTTGTCGATGACCAGCACCTCATCCGCGCGCGCCAACAGGCGATCGGTCAGATGGGAGCCGATGAAGCCGGCCCCGCCGGTCACGAGCACGCGCATGTTCAAACAGCCCTCCGAAGTTCGGTTCGCATGGCCTGGAACTCGTGGCTGCGGTCGTGGTACTGCCGCTGCCAGAGCTCCAGCGAGAGAAGACCCCAGAACCCGCGCCCGAAGGCCGCCTCCTCATCGAGCGAGGCGAGCACGGCGCGGTTGTCAATGAGCGAGCGGTCGAGCGCCGCCTGCGAGGACAGGATGTCGGTGATGAACTCGCGGGCCGGTCCCTGCGCCCACTCGGTGAGCGGCGTCGGGAAGCCCATCTTGTCGGTCCGGTTCCGGACCTGGCGGGGGAGCCGCGGCCCGAACGCGGCCACCAGCAGCCGCTTCAGGCGGCCGCCCTCGAACTTGATGTCGGCCGGGATGGTGGCCGCCAGCTCGACGATCGGATGGTCGAGGAACGGCAGCCGCGACTCGAGGCCGTGGGCCATGCTCATCCGGTCCTCGACCTGGAGCAGGGCCGGCAGCAGGGTCTTGAAGTCGAAGTGGGTCATCCGGTCGAAGTACGACTCGCCCTCGATGTTGTCGGCGTAGTAGATCGAGCGGAACGTCTCGTACGGCGAGTACGTGCCGAGCTGGTCCCAGCGGATCTCGTCGCGGTGGGCGTTGCCCCGGCTGACGAGACGGAAGTACCGCCGGTCCATGGGCTCGAACAGGCCCTCGGCCCAGAACTCCTGGAGCATCGGCTTGTACCGATACAGGGTCGGGAGGTTGGGCAGGATCGACTCGTAGCTGACGACGAAGTTCCCGTTGTTCAGGGTGCCGTCGATGGCCGCCTTCAGGCACTGCTCGAGGTAGGCGACCAGGTAGCGCGCGTAGCCGCCGAACAGCTCGTCCCCGCCCTGGCCGCCGAGGACCACCTTGCGGTGCTCCCGCGCGGAGCGGGACACGATGTACTGCGGGAAGGCGCCGGGCCCGGCCACCGGGTAGTCGAGGTGGTAGATGACCCGCTCGATCTCGCGGACGAAGTCGTCCACGTTGATGTCCGAGATCCGCAGGTCGAGACCCCGGTCGTCGGCCAGGGCCTGGGCGTAGTCGCTCTCGTCGTACTGGGCGCCGATCGGGAACCGGCCGTGGAACGCCATCATCCCGCGCTCGCCGCTGTCGGCGGCCATGGCCGCCACGATGCTCGAGTCGAGGCCGCCGCTCAGGTAGGCCCCGACCGGGACATCAGCGCGGAGGTGGACCCGGATCGAGTCCTCCATCCGGGCCTGGAGCTCCTCCTCGAAGTAGGTCGAGGAGTGGCCGTAGTCCGGCACGAAGTTGACGTCCCAGTAGCGCTGGATCCGGACCTCCCCGTTGGCGACCGTCAGCGAGTGCCCGGCCGGGAGCTCACGGATCCCCTTGAACAGCGTCTTCCCGTCGAGGCAGAACTGGAACGTGAGGTAGTCGCGCATGCCGTCCAGGTCGGTCTCGACGGCCGGCAGGAACGGGAGGAGGGCCTTGGCCTCCGACGCGAACAGGAAGTGCCCGTCGACGACCGCGTAGTAGAACGGTTTCATCCCGAACCGGTCCCGGGCGCAGAACAGGGCGCCGCGCTCCGCGTCCCAGAGCGCGAAGGCGAACATCCCGCGGAGGTGGGGCAGGCAGTCTGGGCCCCACTGCTCGTAGGCGCGGAGGATGACCTCGGTGTCCGACGTCGTCCGGAACGAGTCGGCCCCCAGCTCGTCGCGGACCTCGATGTAGTTGTAGATCTCGTGGTTGGCGGTGATCCAGTCGCCGTTGCGCCCCTCCATCGGCTGGTCGCCGGTGGTCAGGTCGATGATCGCGAGCCGCCGGTGCATGAAGCCCGCCTGGCCGGAGGGATGCTGCCAGGTGGCCCACCCGTCCGGGCCGCGGTGGCTGAGCAGCGCGTTCATGACGTCGAGCCGTCCCTCGAGCTCCGGAACCGGCGCTCCGGACAGGCTCATGATCCCGGCGATCCCACACATCCCGAATTCGCTCTCCTAGTTGTCGCCCAGGCGTCGGGCCCGGCGCTCCGACCGGGCGCGCATCACCGCATCCAGCAGGCCGGCCCGTCTCAGGGCCTCACGGGCCATCGGCCGGACCCGCTGTCGGACCCGGACCCACCCCCACGACGGCCCATCGAGCGACCGCTCCCAGGCGGACAGCCCTCCGATGAGGATACCGCGTCTTCGGCTCGGAGCCGTGGCCGGCACTCCGACCGTGTCCAGGATCGTCTGGACGAAGGCCCCGTACCCGAAGCGGCCCGAGGCCACGATGTCGTCGTACGCGCGCTCGGCCATCTCGCGGTGGCCGTCGCCGTGCCTGACCGACGCGACGACCTCGGCGACGTCGGAGAGGTCCTCGCGGACCGGGATGAAATGGCGACCGGCCTCCAGGATCCCGCTGTAGGCGCCCTCGACCAGGATCTGCGGCGTCCGGGTCGCGCACGCCTCGAGGTGGCGCGGCGAGATGGTCCGGAGATGGAGGTTCCCGTCGAGGCCCGGGAAGCAGTGGGCCTCGACCTCCTCGAAGGTCGCCGCCGGCCGGCGGGCGACGTAGTCGTCCGAGCAGGCCCGGATCCGGCCGTCGCGGTCCAGGATCCCGGCGCCGCTCTCGACGCCGATCGTGTAGCGGCAGCGGAGCAGGAACCGGAACCAGTCGTCGCCGACGAGGGTGTCGCCGGGCTCGAGCGAGATGTCGGTCCGCAGCCCGGCCGCCCGCCCGGCCTCGGTGAACGCATCCGCGATCCAGCCCTTGCGCATGCCGAACCGTCCGAGCCACGGCTTGGGCCGCCACGCCCGATAGCCGATGTCGATGTCCCGATCGGCTGCCGCGGCCGCCAGGGCCTCGATCCGGCTGACCGTCGACGGCTCGAGGTAGCCTGGCAGGACCCGGCTGACTCCGGTCCCGCGGGCCATCAGCGGACCGTAGATCGCCGGCCACTCCTCCTCCGGGGCGCACGAGAACACGTGGTCCACCCTGAGGTCGGCGAGCACCTCGACGAGGACGTCGGTGTTGATGAACTCGTCCTGCGGGAGGGCGACGACTGGGGCGCGCACCGAGCGCAGCGGCCGCATCCGGAGCGCGACGTCGCGGAAGTCGTCGGGCTGCCAGCGGTCCGACAGGAGGATCGTGTGGAGGACGACGAGATCGATGTCGAGCCGGCCGATCCAGCTCGGTACCGATCGGACGGCGAGGTTGACGTAGATGCACGGTCGCCCGCCGTAGCGGCGGAAGGAGAACAGGTGATCGGCGATCGCGGGACGGACCGGGGCCAGGCGGGAGTGGTAGAGGACCAGGATCGCCCCCAAGCGCTACTCCTGGTCGCCTAGGCAGTGCATCGGCGCGGAACGATACACCGGGTCCGGATCGTTATCGCGTCGCCACCACGTACAGGTCGAGGCCCAGCCAGCGCTCGAGCGGCGTCCCGATGATCCGCAGGCGCGGGATCCACCAGCGGATGACGTGGGTGTCGTCGAAGTTCCGGGTCCGGATCTCCACCTTGGAGAACCCGCGGAACAGCCTCCGGATCTCGCCGCGCGACACGTAGTCGGTGTGCGGCGGTGCCGCTCCGGACGCATCGGCGTCGTAGAGCTTCGCGACCGCCTCCTCCGACGGCCCGCTTCGCCCGCGCAGCCGCGCCAGGGCCCTGGGAATCCGGACCCGTCGCCACTGCCGGAGCGAGTTGGCGTGGTAGACCATGACGACGGCGTGGCCACCGGGCGCCAGGACGCGGCGGACCTCCTCGACGGCTCGCGGGAGGTCGCCGGTGTGGTGGAGGCAGCCGATCGTGTAGACGTACTCGAACGAGCCATCGGGAAACGGCATCTCGAGGACCGATCCCTGCAGGACCCGCTCCGGGCGCCCCTGGCCGAGCATCGTCAGGCGGTGCTGCATCATCCCGACCGGGCCCGCGGCGACATCGAGCGCGGAGTAGTCGGCGCCCTGCCGGACGAGCTCCTCGCCCAGCGTCCCGTACCCGAGGCCGATCTCGAGGGTGGGCCGGCCGGCGATGGCGAACCGCGTGACGTAGTCATGGAGGTACGGGTAGTAGGCGAAGTACGCCCGGTCGAACGCCTCCAGGGTGCCGCGGTCGCGCCCTTCGAGCCCGAGATGCTTGGCGAAGGCCGTCCCGCACAGCTCGTCCCAGAACGCCTCGTTGCGCCGGTCGACCGCGGCCTGGGTCTCGACGGACGCCTCCATGGCTACCTCACGCCGGCGCCGGCGCCCCGCCGAACCGCGAGGCCAGCGCCGTCTCCAGCGACCCGTAGGACGCGGGCAGTCGCTCGGGGGGAGTCACCTCCGGCCGGAATCGGAGGTACCAGCGGCGCCCGACCCGGATGGGTGCCGGGGGACGCTTCGGCGGCGCGTGCCGGGCTTCCTCGCGCGCAGCGAGGCGCGCCCGAACGGCGGCGTCGACCCTCGGATCCGCCGCCAGAAAGGCAGCCAGCAGGCCCTTCTGCTCGGCCTCGACCTGCGGGGAGGACCATCGACGCGCTGGCCGGTGGATGTCCTCGTGGATGTAGGCCAGCCAGGCGGTCGGCTCCCAGGCAAAGCGAAGGCCGAACCGGCGCCGGAGCCAGAGGTAGTCGTGGGCCACGCCGTTGTGCTGCGAGGCGTACACCCCCGGGACGAGGAGGTCGGGGAGGATGGCCCCGATGCCCCCGTCCAGCCCGTCGAGGAACTCGTACATCGCCCGGTCATTCTCGTCGGTGATCCGCCCGTTCGACAGGTCCGTGTTCACGCTCACGACGCAGCTGTCCCGCATCTCGATCGCGGACCGGGCCTCCGTCAGCCCGAGCACCATGGAGGTGTAGTCGGGGTTGATGTTGTGGAACAGGGTGCCGAAGCGGTCCACGATCCGCTGGATCAGCTCGCGCCGATAGGCGCCGAAGGCGAGCTTGCCGCGGGTGTACTCCTGGGGCGTCTGCTCCTTGCGCGAGACCTCTGCCCGGCCCCGTCGATCGAGCTCCTTCCCAGCCGAGAAGCGGCGGAACAGGCCGCGCCCGCGAGCCTCCGGCGAGTGGTTGTAGTAGGTCCCGTCGCCGAAGAGATCCTCGGAGCGCGCCGGGTTGTAGGCGTCGCTCGTCCAGCTCACCAGGTCGGGTCGCCCGGCCTGCCCGATCGCCCGCCCGATCCGATCCAGCGCACCCGGCAGCAGGAACGTCTTGTCGGTCAGGAAGCACACGTATTCGCCGGTGGCATGGGGAAGGGCGTGGTTCCAGTTCTCGACCATCCCCACCGGGCGCGGCGGCCGGACGTACCGCACCGATGGCAGGGTGGTGTCCCGGCACGCCTGCTCGCACGACAGCGCCGGGTCCTCGAAGTTGTCCGACACGACGACCTCGAAGTCCGATGCCGGCTGGAGCTCGAGCACCCGCAGCGCCTGGCGCACGAAATGGGGTCGATGCCGGGTGGGGTAGACGACCGAGAACTTGGGGCTCACGGGCGGATTCGCCTCAGGTAGCCGCCCGGCGCGGCCGTGATCATGAGCGCGTCGTCGATGCCGGGATCGGCCTCGAACTCCGGATGGGTGGACAGGAAGGCTCGAACGGCGGTCATCGGGTTGTCGCCGACGTCCCACGGCCGGTCCGGGAACGTGTCGGGCGGGAGGTTCTCGATGACCGTGTCGAAGACGACGCAGTAGCTCCCGACCGACACGAGGGGCGCGTACGCCTCCAGCTCGGCGAGCACGTGTTCATGGGTGTGGTTGCTGTCGAGGCTGACCAGGATCCGCTCATGGCCGGCGGCCGCGTCCCGGACGGCCTGCAGCACCCCCGGGTCGATGCTCGAGCCCTCGATCATCGTGATCCGGCGATTGAGCGGGTGCGACTCGATGGCCTCCCGGTTGTGCATTCGGATCTCGATGTCCACCCCGATGACCCGACCGTCGGGACCGCCACACACCGCGTTCAGCTCGAGCAGGGATGCCCACAGGATCAGGGACCCGCCGTGCGCGATGCCGGTCTCGATGACGAGGTCGGGCTGCAGCGACCACGTCAGCTGCTGGGCGGCCACCATGTCCTGCGGGTACTGGATGATCGGGCGGCCCAGCCACGAGAAGTTGTACGAGTACTGGGCCTCGATCGAGGCCCGCATGAACTCGTCGGCAGCCCAGCGGAGGCGCTCGTCGTCGTGGTTCGCGGCGACCCGGGCGGCGACCTCGTCGTCAAACGACGGCACGGCTCGCCTCCAGGATGCGATCCAGCCGCGTTCGGTCACCCCAGAACGCCATCGGCTCATGCTCTGGGTACGGGTAATGGCCGAAGTTCAGCTCAATCATCGATCCGCGACGCCGGACCTCGCCCTCGACGAGCTCCCGCACCGAGATCGGGCGGCCGGAGCAGACGTTCACCGTCCCGTTGTCGAGCCCGTTCCGGGCGAGCCCGACCAGGTACCCGGCGGCCTCCTCGACCGGGAGGTAGTCGCGGAGCTGTTCGCCGCCCGACAGGTTGAACACCGGATCGCCGCGCGTGATCGCCGCGTCCAGCTGGGGGAGCAGTGATCCCGGCGCCTGGCCCTCGCCGTGCAGGTAGAACAGGCGCGCCCAGGTGAGCCGGAACGGACGCCGGGCGTGCTCGTCCTCGAGCCAGCGGCGGAGCTCGTCCTTGGCCCGTCCGTAGGCGGTCACCGGCGCGGCCGGGGCATCCTCACCGAGTGCCCCCGGCTGCATCCCGTACTCGAAGCAGGTCCCGGTCACGGTCAGCCCGGCGAGCCCCGCCTCGAGCAGCTGGCCGAGGAACGCGCGCTGGGCGGGCAGCTCCTCCTCGAGATGCCGGGCGGAGGTGTAGTTCGGCAGCCCGTCCCACGCCAGGTGAACGAGCACGTCCGGCTCGCCGAGCCGCTCGAAGGCGTCCCGCGGCGGTCGGGCGAGGTCCATCTCGACCACCCGGTCGGCGCCGGCCCCGGGCGGGGCCGATCCCGGTCGGAACACAAGCACCGGCGGCGGACCGTCGATCCGCTCGAGGGCCGCCACGACATGCCGGCCGATGAAGCCGCCGGCGCCGGTGACCGCGACCTTCACAGGGTCACCCCCGCGAAGTCGGCGTCCACGAACTGGTGGGCCTGGTCCCGGTCGGACAGGTGCTCTACCGGCAGCGGCCAGGCGACGCCGACCCGCGGGTCGAGCGCGTGGAGGGCCCGCTCGGCCGCCGGGTCGTAGGCGGCGGTCGTCACGTACAGGATCTCGGTGTCCGGCTCGAGCGCCTGGAGGCCGTGGGCGAACCCCTCTGGCACGACCAGTGAGCGCCGGTTCTCCTCGCTCAGCGTCTCGGCGTGCCACTCGAGGAAGGTGGGGGAGCCATGGCGGACGTCGATCGCCACGTCGAAGATCGAGCCGCGCAGGCAGGCGACGATCTTCGTCTCGGCTGCCGGCGGCACCTGGTAGTGCATGCCACGCACGGTCCCCGGCGCTCGGGTGTGGGTGCGGTTCACCTGCCGGACGGAGCGGTCCCCGAGGATCTCGGCCAGGTCGGTGGTGCAGAACATCCGCTCGAGCCAGCCCCGCTCGTCGCCGATCGGCATCCGCTGGATGACCTTCAGCCCGGCGAGGGGGGCGTCGGCGATCTCGAACCGGCTGGTCATGCCGGGACCGCCCGGGCGTGCTCCGCGACCTGCGACCGCGAGCGGGCCAGCATGTCCTCGCCGGCCACCCAGGCGCGATGCCAGTCGACCGTCTGCGCGATCGCCTGGTCGAGCCCCCAGGTCGGTCGCCAGCCGAGCTCGGTCCGGGCATCGGTGCTGTCCAGCCGCAGGAGCCCGGCCTCCGGCTCGGCGGGCCGTGGATCGCGCTCGACGCTCGCCCCCTCGCCCCAGCGAGCGGCGATCCGGCCCGCCACCTCGCCGACCGTCGCGTCATCGGCGGCATCCGGGCCGAAGTTCCACGCCCGCGCGAACCGGTCCCCGTCCTCGCCGAGCAGCCGCTCAGCGAGGGTCAGGTAGCCCGCCAGCGGGTCGAGGACGTGCTGCCACGGCCGGACCGCGTCTGGGTGGCGGAGGGTCACCGGCTCCCCGTCGGCGAAAGCGCGGAGGCAGTCCGGGACGAGCCGGTCAGCCGCCCAGTCGCCGCCGCCGATCACGTTGCCGGCCCGCGCGCTGGCCACCCGGGCCGGGTGCCGATCGGGCCCGAAGAAGCTCGAGCGGTAGGACTCGACGAGGATCTCGGCGGCCGCCTTGCTGGCGCTGTACGGGTCGTGCCCGCCGAGCGGATCGGTCTCTCGGAACGGATGGCCGAGCTCCGGGTTGACGTAGACCTTGTCGGTGGCCACCACGACGACGGCCTGCACCGACTCGACCGACCGCACCGCCTCGAGGAGATGGGCCGTGCCGAGGACGTTGGTCCGGACCGTGCCGGCCGGGTCGCGGTAACCCTCGCGCACCAGCGGCTGGGCGGCCAGGTGGAAAACGACCGCCGGCTTGGTCCGGGCCATGGCATCCGCCAGCGCGCCGAGATCGGCGAGGTCCGCCCGGGTGTCGGAGGCCAGCACCTCGGCGATCCGGGCGACCGCGAACAGGTTGGGCTCGGTCGGTGGGTCGAGGGCGTACCCATGGACCACCGCGCCCGCATCGGCCAGCCAGAGCGCCAGCCAGCCCCCCTTGAAGCCGGTGTGACCGGTGACCAGGACGGTCCGATCGCGGAGGCCTACCACACCTTCCACGGCGCCTCGCCGGAGTCCCAGAGCTGCTCGAGCAGGTTCATCTCGCGGAGCGTGTCCATGGGCTGCCAAAAACCGCGGTGGGGGAAGCCCATGAGCTCGCCGTCGGCCGCCAGGCTGCTCAGCGGCTCGGCCTCCCAGCTTGTCGCGTCGCCGGCGATCCGGTCGAGCACCTTCGGTGAGAGGACGAAGAACCCGCCGTTGATGAGCCCGCCGTCGGTCGGCTTCTCGGTGAAGCCCCGGACCTCATCGCCGGTCATCCGGAGGGCCCCGTACCGCCCCGGGGGCTGAACCGCGGTGACCGTCGCCAGCTTGCCGTGCTGTCGATGGAAGGCGATCGACGCCGCCACGTCCACGTCGGCCACCCCGTCGCCGTAGGTGAAGCAGAACTCGTCCTCGTCCTGGACGTACCCCGCGATCCGCTTCAGGCGGCCCCCGGTCATCGTGTCGTCACCGGTGTCCACCAGAGTCACCCGCCACGGCTCGTGGTGCTGCTCGTGGACCTCGGTCCGGTTGTTCGCCATGTCGAACGTCACGTCCGACATGTGGAGGACGTAGTTGGCGAAGTACTCCTTGATCAGGTAGCCGCGGTAGCCGCAGCAGATCACGAAGTCGTTGACCCCATGGGCCGAGTAGATCTTCATGATGTGCCACAGCAGGGGCCGCCCGCCGATCTCGATCATCGGCTTGGGCCGAAGCTGGGTCTCCTCGGAGAGCCGGGTGCCGCGACCCCCGGCCAGGATGACTGCCTTCATCGCCTCTCCCCGATGACGTCACCGGCGATTGTCCGCGTTTCGTGTGGACAAGTCCGCGACGGATCCCAAAGGTCGTGGAAAAGGGACTTGCCAAGGAGTGCCCGTGTCCCGCATTCTGCGCTCGGCCCCGGAGGGGCAGCTGGCCGGACCCGAGATGACATCAACGGTCGCCGCGGTTCCTTCGGGGCCTTTGCATGCCTCCTAGCCCACCGCGGCCGGCCGCTGGCCGGCAGATGCGGCAGCGGACAGCGCGTCGGCGTGGGGCGTGTGCTCCCAGGGCAGGTCGAGGTCGGCGCGGCCGAAATGGCCGTAGGCGGCGGTCTGGCGGTAGATCGGCCGCCGCAGGGTCAGGTCGGTGATGATGCTGCCGGGCCGGAGGTCGAAGTGCTCGCGCACCAGGCCCTCGATCGTCGCGTCGGGCACGACGCCGGTCCCGAAGGTCTCGACGTGGAGCGCGAGCGGATGGGCGACTCCGATGGCGTACGCCAGCTGGATCTCGCACCGCCGCGCGATGCCGGCCGCCACCACGTTCTTGGCGACGAAGCGGGCCATGTACGACCCGGAGCGATCCACCTTGGTCGGGTCCTTGCCCGAGAAGCTGCCGCCGCCGTGGCGGGCCATGCCCCCGTAGGTGTCGACGATGATCTTCCGGCCCGAAAGCCCCGAGTCGCCCTGCGGGCCGCCGATGACGAAGCGACCGGTCGGGTTGACGTAGACCTTGGTGTCGGCATCGAGCAGGTGGCCGGGAATGGCCGCGTCGATGACCTCTGCCCGGATGCCATCGGCCAGCTCCCGCATGTCGACGTCGGGCTCGTGCTGGGCGCTGACCAACACGGTGTGGACCCGGGCGGGCCGGCCGTCGTCGTCGTACTCGACGGTCACCTGGCTCTTGCCATCGGGGCGCAGGAACGGGAGCGAGCCGTCGCGCCGGGCCTCCGCCAGCCGGCGCGCCGTCGCGTGGGCGAGCTGGATCGGCATCGGCATCAGCTCGGGGGTCTCGTCGGTCGCGTAGCCGAACATCATTCCCTGGTCGCCGGCGCCGAGCTCATCGGCCTCGAGCCCCATCTTCGACTCGAGCGCGTGGTCCACGCCGAGGCTGATGTCGGGGCTCTGCTCCTTGATTGCGGACACCGTCCCGCAGGTCTCCCAGTCGAACCCGAGCCGGCTCGAGTCGTACCCGATCTCGCGGACGGTGCTCCGGACCACGGACTGGACGTCGACGTAGTGGCTGGTCGTCATCTCGCCCAGGACGAAGACGAGGCCGGTGGTGGCCGCGACCTCGATCGCGCAGCGCGCGTCGGGATCGTTGGCGATGACGTCGTCGAGGATGGCGTCCGCGACCTGGTCGCAGAGCTTGTCGGGATGCCCCTCGGTCACCGATTCGGACGTGAACAGGGTGCGGCTGGTCTCGCGGCGGTCCACGGAATCTCCATCCTCTGGCGAATGGGCTACGTCGAGGGAGTCTAGCGCCCGCGCCTCCGGGGCGGGCGCTGGGCCGCAACCGCTCGGCTAGACTTGGCCTCCTGATGCAGGTCACCCCGCAGCTCATCGGCTACCCGCGGATCGGTCCGAACCGCGAGCTCAAGTGGGCGCTCGAGCGCACCTGGGCCGGCCGGATGGAGACCGCGGCGCTCCTCGAGCGCGTCGCCGAGCTGCGCGCGGCGCACCTCGCCGAGCAGCGCGAGCTCGTCGGCGACGCGGTGGACGACTTCTTCCTGTACGACGAAGTGCTGGAGACCGGGCTCATGCTCGGGATCGCGCCTGCCGAACTCGCCGGCGATCTCGCCGGCGACCCGTTCGCGGTCCTGACCGAGCTGGCTCGAGGCAGCGAGACCCGTGAGGCCTGGGAGATGACCAAGTGGTTCGACACGAACTACCACCAGGTCGTCCCGGTCGCCGACCGGCCGGTCAGCGAGCTGCGGCCCCTGCCCTGGCGCGAGCCCACCGGGGACGGCGCGGTCTGGCAGGTCCTGGGCCCGTACTCGCTCGCCCAGCTCGCCCATCTCGACGACGGCCTCGACCGGACCGCGCTGGCCACCTCGGCGGGTGGCGCGACCTGGCGCTGGATCCGCGAGCAGGCCGGCCGCGACCCGGGATTCCGCCTTCAGGTCGACGAGCCGTGCCTCGGCCTGGTCCTGACCGATGCCGACCGCCGCCTCCGCGACGCCGCCTACGCGGACGCCGACCTTGGGCTTGCGGCGACGCCGATCGTGACCGTCCAGTTCGGCGAGGCCGACGACGAGACCCTCGAGGCGCTGGCCCGGCTCGGCTTCGCGGTCCAGGTTCCGGCCGCCGCCCTCTCCCGCCTCGCCGGCACCGCGGCGCTCGCCGCCCAGCCGGAGCTGATCGTGTCGGTCATGGACGGGCGAAGCGTGTGGGCCGATCGCTACGCGCCGGTTCGTGGTGCGCTGGCTGGTCTCGGCGACGACGGCCGCACGGTCCGGGTGGTGCCGAGCACGAGCCTGATGTTCCTGCCCTACACGGTCGAGGGCGAGGACCTGCCTCCGGGATTCCAGTTCGCCCGCGAGAAGGCCCGGACCCTGGCCGCCTGGGGCGCCACCCTGCCGGGCGACGGCCCCGAGGCGGAGCAGCCGCCGGCCGCGACCTGGCCTCCGGTCGGTGCCCTCGAGGACCGGGCGCCCCGGGCCGAGCGAGACGCCGCCCAGGCTGACCTCGACCTGCCGGCCTACCCGACGACGACCATCGGCTCCCTGCCGCAGACGACCGACGTCCGGCAGCTGCGGTCCCGGCTCGACAAGGGGGAGATCGACGGGGCGGCCTACGACGCGGAGATCGCGCGGCTCATCACCCACGCCATCCACTGGCAGGAGGAGATGGGGCTGGACGTCCTCGTCCACGGCGAGTTCGAGCGGACCGACATGGTCGAGTACTTCGCGGTCCAGATGGACGGCTACCACACCACCCGGTCGGGCTGGGTGGTCTCGTACGGCAGCCGCTGCACCCGCCCGCCGATCCTGGCGGCGCCGCCCACCATCCGCGAGCCGATGACCGTCGACGAGTGGCGGATTGCCCAGGACGCGACCGCCAAGCCGGTCAAGGGGATGCTCACCGGGCCGGTCACGATCGTGAATTGGAGCTTCCGGCCGCCGGGCGTGGACGACGACCGCCTCTTCTGGGCGGTGGCCCAGCCGATCGCCGAGGAGATCCGCCACCTGGTCGAGGCCGGCGCGCGGGTCATCCAGGTCGACGAGCCGGCCGTCCGCGAGCGCTGGCCGCTCCCCACCGCCGACGCGGAGGCCAAGCGCGAGATCTACGCCCGCGGCGTCCGGGCGGCCCTGAACCACGTCTTCAACCAGCCGGCGGCCGTCCAGATGCACACCCACATGTGCTACGGCACCGATGCCTCGATCGCGGCGCTGTGGACCGGCGTGGGTGTCGACGTCGCCTCGATCTGGTACGCGCGGTCGCACGACGACGAGCGGATCCGGGCGTTCTACGTCGGGCCGGCCGACGGGCACCTCCAGATCGGCCCGGGCCTGTTCGACGTCCACTCCCCGCATTCCCCGGGCGACGAGGTGATGGACGAGCGCCTCCGCCACTTCCTGACGTTCATGTCGCCCGCCGACCTGTGGGCCAACCCCGACTGCGGGATGAAGACCCGGACCTGGGACGAAATCGAGCGGCAGCTGACCGACATGGTCGCCGCGGCCCGGCGCCAGCGAGCCGCCATCGGCTCCGGGACCTGACCCATGCTCTCCACGCCGGAGGGCTGGGTGGAGATGGTCGAGGTCAACCCGCCCCGGCTGCCCAGCCTCACCCACCGGCGGCTCGAGGGACGGTGGCGCGACGTCCTGATCACCGACAACCCATTCCGGCAGGTCCGGATGTCGCCGTATGCGTTCGCCGCCCGGCTGACCCATGACGTGCCCGGCGTCCGGCCGACCGTAGTCTGCTCGACCCGCGACCGCAACGTGCTGGCCATCGAGAGCGAGGTGCGCGGCGCCCTCGTGAACGGCGTCGACTCGTTCCTCGTCGTCCAGGGTGACGTCCTGCCCGAGGTCGAGCACTGGAGCGACAGCTACGAGATCGTGGCCCACCTCCGGGCGCTCCAGGAGGCCGTGGCGCCGTCGGTATTCGAGGTCGGAATGTCCACCCGGTCGCGCCGCTGGATGCTCGACCGCCGGATCGAGGCCGGCGGCCAGTTCTTCACCACCGGTCCGCTGCTCGACCCCGACACCGTCGAGGCGTGCGCGGAGCGGCTCGGCCTGGGCCAGGACGGCGACCGGCCGCCGATCTATCTCGAGCTCACCCCGCCGTTCTCATCGGCCTGGATCCATCGGCTCGAGGGGGTGGGGGCCATCCCGGTCAGCGACCGGCTCCGGCAACGCCTCGAGCGCGTCCCGGAGGCCGACCGCCGCCAGGAAGCCTGGCGGATCGCCCGCGAGGCCGCCGCTCGCGCCCGCGTGGCCGGCTTTTCGGGAATCGTCCTGATGGGGCTGCGATTCGAGACCGTTGTCGGGGAGGCGTACGACTCCTGGCACGCCCCGGAGCTGGCGCCGGACCCGATGTCACCGACGACCGCCTGACGAGCGCGCTGCGGGCCGTCAGAAGGCCCAGGCCCCGGTGGCGAACCGGGCAGCGAACCAGAGCTGCAGGCCGAGCGAGGCGACGCCGATCGCCACTCCCACCCATCGGCGACCGGCGAGCGTGCCCAGCCAGGCGAAGAGCGGGAACATGACGAGGACGTACCGCGGGACCGAGAGGATGAAGGCGGTGCTGACGAACAGCAGCCAGTTGCCCGCCATCCAGATCGCCCAGCTGGTCCGATACCTGAGGAACGCGACGACCGTGGCCACCAGGCCGAGGGCGATGGCCACCAGCTCGGCCACGCCGAGGACCAGCGTCTCCTCGACGTCCGGGTCGCCCAGCCGGGTGATCACCCCCGCGATGCCCTCCCAGGGCCAGGCCGGCTCCTTGAACCAGTGCTCGCGCTGAATGGTGGCGAAGGCCAGCGGATCGCCGTAGACCGCCCAGTTCAGGAGCAGGTACCCGCCGAAGCCGACGGCGACCAGGCCGATCCACGCCCAGGCCACGCGCCACCGCCGGTCCGCCAACCAGGCGAGCCAGGCTTCCGCGGCCAGCGCGGGCAGAAGGACCACGCCATTGACCCGGGTCAGCGCCGCCAGCCCGCCGGCGACGCCGGCCGAGGCCCAGCGCCCGGCCCGGGCGCCGAGGAAGGCGGCCAGGGCCAGGGCCAGGAAGAGCGACTCGGTGTAGCCGATGTGGAGGAAGTAGGCCGTCGGGAACAGCAGGAGGAGGATGACCGCCCGGCGACCGACCGCCTCCCCGAGCTCGCGGGCCACGACCCGGTAGAGCAGCACGACGGCGACCGCGAGCGCGATCGCGCTGACCGCGATGGGCGCGACCAGGTCCGGGAGGACGAGCCGGGCGACCGCGATCGCGGCCGGGAAGAGGGGATAGAACACGATCATGAGGTCCATGTCGCCGGTCTGGCCGAAGGTCGGCGTCACGCCCGGGTCGTGGGCCATGTAGCCCCAGGTCGCCAGGTCCAGGTAGTGCGGCGCGTCCCACTGGTTCCAGATGGCGAATACCTGGCCGAGGTCGATCGCCCCTCCGGACGCGAGGCTGCGGGCGACGAGGCCCCAGGCGAAGAGGCCGACCTTCAAGAGCAGGCTCAGCCCGACGAGCTGCGCCTCGGTCCCGCGCAGCCAGCCCCGCAGGCGTTCCACGCGATGGGCTACCGGATGCTCCAGGCCTCGACGGGTTGCTCCCGTCCCTTCACGGACAGGGTCCGCATCTCCCACCCCGCTTCCCGATCAGCCAGGCCGGTGGCCGCCAGGGTCGCGTCGGCAATGATGAGCTCCCCGGCCCCGGCCGCCTCGCCCAGCCGATGGGCCACGTTCACCGCGTCACCCACCGCCGTGAAGCTCGCGACCTCCGACGACGGACCCAGGAACCCGGTGAACGCCGGTCCGGTGTTCAGGCCGATCCCGATCGGCAGCGCGGCGTCGGCCAGGATCCGCCGGGCGGCGGCCAACCCGTGGGCCGCGTCCTCCATCAGGGCGAACGACGGAACGAAGAGAGCCATCACCCCGTCGCCGAGGAACTTGTCGATGATCCCGCGCTCGTCGGCGACGACCTCCGTCACGTGCCGGTAGAACCCCTCGAGCACCTGGCGGAACTCCTCCGCGGACGTCTGCTCGGCGATGGCCGTCGATCCGCGCACGTCGGCGAACAGGACCGTGATCGTGACCTCCGCCCCGCCCGGGTGGCGCTCGAGGTGCCGGAAGCAGGGGCGGCAGAGCTGCGGATACCGCTCCGATCGGCCATAGCCCACCGCGCGCAGGAGCGGGGCAAGGGGTCCCCCGTACGGCGAGTTGCACAGCAGGCAGCGGGGATCCGCCGGCAGGTGGCGGAACGCCCGCGTCTCGAGGTTGTCATAGGGCGCCGAGAGGAGACGCTTCCACTCCTCGCTCTGCTTGTCCGTGCCGGTCACCGGCGCATTATCCGGTCCGCGCCGCGCGACGGCGGAGGCGCGCCGCAGTTGGCGCTCGGATGAGCGGCTGGTACGATGCCGGCTCCGGTCGGGGCGTGGCGCAGCCTGGTAGCGCGCAGCGTTCGGGACGCTGAAGTCGGAGGTTCAAATCCTCTCGCCCCGACCAGATCCCCAGGTCCGCGGGAATTTCCGACCGCCGGCGTAGGATATGATCCGGCCGCCTTCCCGCCCAGAGTCCGACGACCCGATGCTGACCTCAACGCCGCGCGCCGTCCCCGCGATCCCGTCGCGCGCCCGCGCATTGCGCGACGCGACCCAGGACGTCCACCGCCGGGCGGAGGCGGAGCCCTTCATCGCCGACCTCATGGCCGGCACCCGCTCGAGGGACGACTTCACCCGGCTGACCGGGCAGCTCCGCCCGATCTACGCGGCCATCGAGCCCGCGGTGGCCGCCTTGCGCGCCGACGGCCGGCTGGCCGACCTGCTCGACCCGCGGCTTGACCGGGTGGCGGCCATCGACCACGACCTGGCCGCCCTGGCCAACGGCGATGCCGCCGCGCTGACCAGGCCGCTGGACGCGACCCGCGCCTACGTGAAGCGGGTCCGCGCGGTGGCCGGCTCCGAGCCCCGGCTGCTCGCCCACCACTACGTCCGGTATCTGGGTGATCTGTCCGGCGGGCAGATCATCGCGAGCCTCATGCGGCGCCACTACGGCATTCCCGACGAGGCCCTGACCTTCTATGCGTTCGAGGGCATCGGCAGCAAGGGTGGCTTCAAGACCGCGTACCGCCGCCACCTCGACGTCGTGCTGGCCGATCCGTCGTTCTACGACGAGATGCTCGACGAGACCCGGTCCGCCTACGAGGCGAACCGGCGGGTGTTCGCCGAGCTGGACACCCGGTCCTGACCGCGGTCCCGCTGGCCGAGGCGCAGCCCGGCGTTCCCCGCCGGGTCCGGTTCGCCGCCTACGGGGCGGTGTTCCTGGCGTTCTTCGACAACTTCGCCCTCCTGCCGCTGATCGCCCCGCGCGCCGAGGAGCTCGGCGCGGACGCCCTGGGGGTGGGCTTCGCGGTGGCCGCCTACTCCCTGACCAATCTCGTCCTGAACCTCGTCGGCGGCGCCCTCACCGACCGCGTCGGCCGCCGGCTCGTCCTCCTCGTGTCGCTCGCCGTCTCGCCGATCTGCATCGCGATCTACGGCCTCGCCGACAGCCTCCCGGTGTTCCTCGCCGCGCGGGCCGTCCATGGGGCCTTTGGCGGGTTCCTGACCGCGTCGCTGTTCGCGCTCCTCGCCGACCTCGCCCCCGATGGCGAGCGCGGCAAGACGATCGGACGGGCCGGCGCCCTGATCGGCGCCGCGGCGGTGATCGGCCCAGCCGCATCCGGCCTGGCTGCCCGCGAGCTCGGTTCGACCCCGGTCTTCCTGGCGGTGGCCGCGATCATCTTGGTCGGCCTCCTCGCGGTCCGCGGCGCGATCCCCGAGACCCTTCCCGCGCCGGCCCGCTCGGGCACGCCCGGGACGTGGCGCCGGCTGCTCGCCGACCCGCGGCTCCGGGTCGCGTACCTCGCCATCTTCGCCCTGGAGGCCGGGGTCGGGATCATCACCGGGTTCCTGAAGGACGGGATCGTCGAGCGCCAGATGGCGGCCGGGATGGACGCCGAGCGAGCCCTGCGCTACGCCACCGGCGCCCAGGGCGGACTCTTCAGCATCTTCGCCCTGGTGGCCATCATCCTGATGCTCAGTCCGATCGCCCGTCGGGTCGATCGCCGCGGGGCGCTGGGCTTGTCGGTGGCCGGCCTCGGCTTCCTCGGGGCCTCGACCGTGGTCATGGCCCTGGGCGCGTCCCTGGTGGCCGACTCGGTGGCCATGGTCCTCTACGGCCTGGGCTTCGGCCTCCTCTTCCCGGCTGCCGCCGGCATCGTCGGCATCGCCGCGCCGGCCCCCGAGCGCGGCCGCGCCTACGGCGTGTTCAACTTCTCGTTCGACGCCGGCCTCTCGGCCGGCCCGCTCCTGGCCGGCGCCCTGGCCGTCTCGACCCTCGGCGTCGAGCCGTTCATCACGGCGACGGTCCTGATCGTGGTCATCGCGGTCCTGATCCCGCTGGCCAGCCGCGGCCAGGCCGTCACCGCTCCAGCCCCCGCGCCCCAGTAGCCTCCAATCGGCCTAGCCGGCCGCGCCGATCGGGCCCTTCCGATCAGGCGCCCGCGTCGGCATGGTGGACCCATGCGGGCGCGACCGATGCCGGCCGTCGCGGCGATCCTCATCGTCCTGTTCGGGGTTGGGGCCGCCGTGCCTCCCGACCGGGCGGCTGGACCGGACCCGTCCGCGAACGAGGCGCCCGCGGGCGCCGACCAGGTCGCCGAAGCGGGCCGGCCGGGCGCGCCGGACGAGCCCGCGCCAGCCACCGAGCCCACGCCGGACGGCCAGCCGCCCGAGTCGCCGGGGAGCCCGTCGACCGGCGACCCGGTTGACGACCCGGCCGACGGCGGCTCGACGACCTCGTCACCGACCCCGCGGCCGAGCGGCGGATCGGCTGCCCCGACGCCGACCCCGGCGCCTCCCACGCCACCCCCACCGCCCCCTCCGCCCCCACCCCCGCCACCGCCGCCGACATCGGCCTGTCCGCTGTTCCCGGCCTCCAACGTCTGGAACCGACGGGTGGACGGTCTCCCGGTGGCCGCCGACTCGGTCACCCTGGTCAACACGATCGGCGCCGGCGCACCGTTCCACCCCGACTTCGGGTCGTACCTGGGCTATGGGATCCCGTTCAACGTCGTCGGGGCGGGAACGCCCCGCTCAGCGGTCAGCTTCCAGTACGCCGGGGAGTCCGACCCGGGCCCATACCCGATCCCGCCCAACCCGCAGATCGAGGGCGGCAGCGACCGTCACCTCCTGATGTGGGACACCGCGGCCTGCTACCTGTACGAGCTGTTCGCGGCCTCCCAGGGCTCCGGGGGCTGGACGGCGGGGAGCGGCGCGATCTGGAACCTCCGCTCGAACGCGCTGCGCCCCGACGGCTGGACGAGCGCCGACGCCGCCGGTCTCCCCATCCTGCCGGGCCTGGTCCGGTACGACGAGGTCGCAGCCGGGGTCGTGGCTCACGCCATCCGCTTCACGGCCCCGCAGACCCGGTCGGCCCACATCTACCCGGCCCGCCACCATGCCGGGGTCGGTGGCGCCGCCGCGCTCCCGCCGATGGGCCTCCGCCTCCGGCTGAAGGCGACTTTCAACATCAGCGGCTTCAGCCCGCGGATGCAGGTGATCCTGGTCGCGATGCAGCGCTACGGGATCATCCTGGCCGACAACGGCTCGCCGTGGTTCTTCCAGGGCGTCTCCGACCCGCGCTGGAGCGACGCCGAGCTGAACCAGCTGAAGACCCTCCACGGGTCGGACTTCGAGGTCGTCGACACGACCGGCTTTGTCAACGGCTGACGGCCGGAAGCTAGGGGGCGATCGCCTCGAGCATTTGGCCGAAGGCCTCCGGATCGAAGCCGATCATCCGGAGGGCAACCGTCCCGTTGTTGGCCAGGTAGATGAAGCCCGGGGTGCCCATCCTGCCCAGCGCCAGGGCCGCGGTCGAGTTCGCGTCGTCCAGGAGCGTCGGGTAGGTCCAGCCTTCCCGAGCGAGCCAGTCGGCCGACGGGTAGTTGGCTCCCGCCGGGTTGATCAGCGTGCTCAGCCCGATGATGTCGACGCCCTCGGGTGGCGGGTTGTCGTTGAGATAGGCCACGAGGTTCGGGAGCTCGGCCTGGCAGTGCGGACAGGTGTGGGACAGGATGACGATCGCCGCGGCGCCGCCTTCCGGGGCGATGGTCATCGATCCGCCCTGGGTGTTGGTGCCGCTCAGGGTGGGGACGGCCATGCCCTCCGCCGCGTCGGGCGTGCCGGACTCGTACGTCGGGAGCATGCTTCCCCCGACCGTGACCGGGGACTCGGCCGGCTCGGCCACCGTTGGCGTCCCCGATGACAGGGCCAGGGCGATGACCGCAGCCACCAGGACCATGGCGCCGATCCCCCCCACGATGAGCAGCGAGCGGTTCGGCCGAGCCGAGGCCTGGGTGCGGCGCTTCTGAGCCGACGACGTCTTCGCCTTGCTGCTCACGCTTCAGGTGCTCCTTCCGGTTCCACTGGCGCCGTTCGGGGTTCGGCGATGATCCACAGCAGGGTAAGGATGCTGACGAATCCGACAAGTGCCATCACCGGGATGGTGATGAACCCGAACCGCTCGAGGTCGATCGCGGAGCATGGCACCTCGAACGAGCAGCTGCCGCTCGGCAGATTCGGGAAGCGCTGGAGGAGGACGTGGTACGCGGCCACGACCGCGCCCACGGCGGCCAGGACGGTGGCGTACGGCCGGACCCCGAGGTCACCACGCACTGCGGCGACGAGGAGGATGAACGCCAGCGGGTACATCGCGATCCGCTGGTACCAGCACAAGGCGCACGGGACGAGGTGGGCGACCTCGGAGAAGTACAGGCTCCCGGCCATGGCCGTGGCCGCGATCAGCCAGGCCAGCCACAGGGCATAGGGACCGACGAGGTCGCGCAGCTGGTCCAGGGCTCCCTGGGCACCCTCGCTCACCGCCGCGGCGAGCCGCAGGCCGAGCACCGCCAGCGAGCCGATGCCGGCGATGAGGACGAGGATGGCGAGGAAGTTCGCGACCGCGATCAGGTCGAGCGACATCGGTCAGCCGGTGACCTCGGCTCGCTCGGCGTAAATCGCCGCCACCAGGAGCGAGCCGAACAGCCAGGCCGCGACGAGGATCATCGCCGTGCCCTGGGACAGGGGATCGGGGCCGCCGTCGCCGTTGAACGCGCCGCCGGTGCCCAGCGCGGCGGACGCGACGCTGAACGGCAGGTAGCGGACGATGTCGGGCAGGAAGATCGACGCGAACGTCTCCCCGAAGTAGAACGCGATCCCGATCCCGATACCGGCCAGCTGGCTCCGGGCCAAGGTCGCCACCGCGAACCCGATGGCGCACTGCTCGACCAGGGTGTACCAGCCCCGGGCGAACATCTCCGGCAGGTCGCGGAGGGTCTCGGTGTCGGTGATCCCGTCGGTCGGGATGCCCGCGATGTTCGCGCCGATGAAGGCCGCCCCCACCCCGATCGCGGTCGAGGCCAGGATGGCGGCGATCAGGAAGGCGGCGATCGAGGCGAAGGTCAGCAGGAGGTAGCGGCTCCGGCTCTCCCCGCGTGCCACGGCGACCTTGAATGTGCCCCAGCCCCATTCCGAGCCGGCGATGTTGGCGCCGAAGATGACCGCGAACAGTCCGCCCAGGCCGAGCACGAACTGGAGGATCACCCCGTAGGCGGCCGGGAAGGTCAGCAGCAGCTGGATCTCCGGGTCGGGCCCCTCCTCGCCGATGCTGGTGGCGACCCCGAGGATGATCAGCACCAGGAGCCCGGCCAGCAGGCCGAAGGTCAGGTAGCTGGCCGGCCGGCGGACGAGCTTGCGGATACCCGAGCGGAAGACCCTCACTTGATGCCCTGGAAGGTGCCTTCGTGGCTCGTTGCCTCGTCAGCGGTCAGGCTCAGGAACAGCTCCTCGAGCCGGCTGCCGGCCTCGAGCCGGGAGGCGTAGATGCCGGCCCCGGCCAGTTCCTGGTTGATCTCGGCAGCCCGCTCGACCGCGATCTTCGCGGTCAGCCAGCCGGCGCTGGCATCGGCGACCTCCACCTCGCCCGGGTCCGGCAGACCGGCCAGGACGTCGCGGGCGGTGGTGACCTGCTCGGGAGCGACGCGCACCCGGACGACGTCCTCGTCGTGGAGGAGATCGTGGATCGGCCCCTCCTTGACGAGCTTGCCGGCCGCGATGATCCCGACCACGTCGGCCATCTGCTGGACCTCGGCCAGGAGATGGCTCGAGACGAACACGGTCTTGCCGGTCGCCGCGAGGTGGCGCAGGGTCTCGCGCATGGCGACGATCCCCGCGGGGTCAAGCCCGTTGGCCGGCTCGTCCAGGAGCAGGAGGGTCGGGTCGCTGAGGAGGGCCGATGCGATACCCAGCCGCTGCTTCATCCCGAGCGAGTAGCCGCCGACCTTGTCCTTCGCCCGCTCGGTGAGGCCGACCAGCTCGAGCAGCTCCTCGATCCGGGCGCTGGTCGTCGGGGCGCCGGTCGCGCCCATGGCCCGCAGGTTCTCGCGCGCATTCAGGAACGGGTAGAAGGACGGATTCTCGACCAGCGCCCCGACCTCGAACAGGCGCCGGCGGTCGCGGCGCCCGAACGGCCGGCCCAGCAGCTCGATCGACCCCTGGTCCGGATGGAGCAGGCCGGTCAGCAGGCGCATCGTCGTTGTCTTCCCCGCGCCGTTCGGACCGAGGAAGCCGTAGATCACCCCGCTCGGGACGGAGAGGTCGAGCCCGTCGAGCGCCAGGCGCCGGCCGTAGCTCTTGCGCAGGCCGCGGGTCGCGAGGGCCAGGTCCGCCGAGGTGGTCATGTGCCGGCGTAGGGTAGCCGGAACCGCGGTCAGCCTCCGGTGGCTCCCCGGCAGGCCGCGCAGCGGCCGACGATGACGACGTGCGACAGGTCAACCGCGAAGTCCTCGCCGCGGAAGGCGCGGGCGATCGCTCGCCCCGCGCCGCTGGCCGGCTCGATGTTCCAGTGGCGGCCACAGCGGTCGCAGTAGCGGTGGCCATGGGGCGTGAGCGGCTGGACGTGGTATTCCTCTTGGCCGCCCGCGCCGTGGGCGTGGCGCACGAGCCCGAACTCCTCGAGGACGTCGAGGGTCCGGTACACCGTCGAGGGGATGACGTTCGGGTCCGCCGCCCGGCACCGCTCGACCAGCTCGACGCCGGTCAGGTGCCCGTCGGACTCGGCGAGCACCCGGACGACCACCTGGCGCTGGGGCGTCCAGCGCAGCCGGCGCGCTCGGAAGCGGGCGGGCACGCCACCCCACGGTTCGGGCAGCGAGCTCACGATGGCGGAGGGGTGTGGCGGCTCAGCCGCCGATGAACTGGAAGACGCTGTCGAGGCTCGGCAGCACGGCCTCCGCCTGGAGCAGGAAGACGAAGCCGATCCACAGGCTGAAGATGCCGGTCAGGATCCCGACGAACAGGTAGATCTGGGTCCGGTGCTGGCTGGCGATGTACCCGGTCGCGCTGAGGACCACCACGATCGTGTTCGAGATGACCAGGCCGATGATGAACGCGAACAGCATCGGCACCCCAAGGCCGGCGCTGGCCGCGCCGCCGACCGCCGCGATGATCAGGGCCTGCGAGGCGGTCTCGGCACCGATGCCGTGGATCATCCCGACCCCGAACGCGGTGCGCGGACCGTACGAGCTCGCCTCGAGGGGGTCGACGTGGGCGTGGCCGTGGATCCGGGCCTGGACCCGGCGCCAGGCGGCCCGGAAGCCGTCGAAGACGAGCATCCATCGGCTCCGGAGGCGGAACTCGCCGCCGTGGCGGGCGTACTGGTACAGCGAGATGAAAACGTAGACCCCGAGAAATACCAGGGTCAGGCCCACGATCCGACCCATGATCGGGTCGATCCAGGCGGGGAGCGCGGCGCCGAACAGCAGGACGGCGAGGCCCAGGACGGCGACGACGAGCGCGTGGCCCAGCGCGTACAGCGTGCCCAGCACGATGGGCTGGCGCTCGACGCCCAGGAAGACGGCCTGGCTCTCGGTCCCGGCCACCGGCGCGGCGAGCATGGCGCCGGGTCCGACCCCCGGATCGCGGTCGTGGGCCTCCGCCTCGGCCGGGCCACCGTGCGGGTGCTCGTGGCCACCCAGGGATTCGTGGCGGCGGACGTGGCTGCCCTCGGCGACCGCGGCGCTGGCCGTCGTGCTCGTGATGTCGGTGATCGCGGCGATGTGGTCCCAGTCGATGCCGTGGCGGATGCCGAGCAGCAGACCGGTGACCAGGACGCCGAGGCCGACGGGTGCAACCGGATCCACGGGCCGATGGTAGGCGCGTCCCGCCGCAATTGCAACGAGTGGCCATAGTCGAAGTGGCCGATCGGAGGGCCGGTACAAGGGTCCCGGTCGAGTACTGCACCAGACCCCACTCCGGCCGAAATGCCGGTTTCGGCGCGGTTGCCCGTTCGCACCGGGGCGTACCCCGGTGACGATCACGCCATAGGCGGTCGGCGCGGCGATTCGCATCCTTCGAGGCGTCATGCACGCACCGGTAGGGTCAAGGGTCACCGGCGAGCGTCTCCGCTCGACGCCCCTCCGTCGCGCCTGGTCGGCTGTCGCGGCCGGCCTCTTCGCCGCGTCCGTGCTGGTCGGCTTCGGGACGACCCCGAGCCGGGCCGCCGATCCGGTCTACACCCGCCCCCTCGACATCATCTTCATCGTCGACCGATCCGGCTCGATGGACCAGGTCACGCCCGACCCGGCCGGCCCGATCGTCCCCGGCGTGAACAACACCCGCCTCGGCTGGGCCAACGACGCGGCCAACGACCTCGTCGCCTCCCTCGAGGCCAACGGCGGGGTCGGCGGCCCCACCGGCCTCCACCATGTCGGGCTCGTCACCTACGGCGGCGGCTCGTCCACCATCAACCTGGCCCTCGGCGCGGCCACCGGCCCCGAGGTCCATGGCGCCATCGACGTCTGGGACGGGTACGCCGGCAACGGCGCCACGCCCATCGACTCCGGGATGTCCTCGGCCGTCGCCGCCATGACCGCCGGCCGGCGCACCGACGTCGACGGGGTGGCCGTCCTCCAGGTCTTCATCATGCTGTCCGACGGCCGGCCGAACCCCGACCCCGGCGCTCGCCCGACCCCGGAGGAGATCGCTGCCTACCTCGGGACCGTCGACCAGGCGTTCAGCATCGGCATCGGTCCGACCGGCACCGGCGACCCGAACCTCGAGCCGGACCTGGCCCTCATGCAGCTGCTCGCCAACCCGGCCACCGGGTACAAGCACCTGGTCGACGCCGCCAGCCTGCCGCCGCTCTTTGGCGAGATGGCCCAGCAGCTCCTCGTCGGTGACGTCGAGATCCAGGCCGCGGCCACGCCGACCGGCCCGGTCGAGGTCGGCACCGATGTCACCTACACGGTCGACGTCTGGAACGACGCCGAGGACACCCCGCTCACCGCGGTCGGCGTCACGGTTGACGGCTGTGCCACGATCGCCGGCCCCACCGGCGACAACGGCGACGGCTTCCTCGCCATGGGCGAGACCTGGTCGTACAGCTGCACGAAGACCCTCGCCGCGAGCACCGACACCGAGGCCTGCGCCAACGCGCAGTACATCGGCGGTGGGACCGACAGCGCCTGCCTGACCGTCTCAGTTGCGACGGCCGTGGCGCCCACGCCCAGCCCGACGCCCGCGCCGCCCGCCCCCGCCAGCCCCGCCCCGACGCCGCCCCCGCCCCCGCCGGCGCCCGTGGCTCCCCCCGCCAGCGCAGCTCCGTCGCCGAGCGAACAGCCGGCGGAGCTGACCAGCCCGTCGTCTACCCCCGAGCCTGTCGTGGCCGTGCTCCCGCCCCCTCCGGCGGCGCCCCCTGCTCGGCCGTCGGATGGGGGCACGGACAGCATGGCCAAGCCGGCCCAGCCGAACGTCGTGGACGGCGTGCTGGCGGTCGCCCTCGAGCAGGTCAATGCCGTGGTCAAGCCCGAAGCCGCCGTCGCGGTGGCGACGGCGTTCAGTTTCCCGCTGGCCCTGATGGCCGCGGTGGTCGCCTTCCTGGTGGGTCAGGGACGAGTCGACGCCCGGGACCCGAAGCTCCGCTCCGCGCCGCGCACGCCGCAGGAGACGGTGCTGTCCTTCCGCAATGAGGAGGAGCTGTGAGCACGCGTCCCGTCACCACCGACTATGCCGCCCTGAGCGAGCGGATGAGCAACCTGCTCCTCCTGCGCATCGCTCTCTCCGCCGTGGTCCTGACCTGGGCCGCCATGCGCCCCGAGGCGCTCGGCATCGCCTATCCGATCCTGGCTGGCGTGACCATCGCCTACCTGGGCACCGCCGTCGCCTTCGAGGTGCTCCGCCGCCGGAGCCAGAAGGCCGGCTTCACGATCCTGAACAGCCTGCTCCTGCTCGATGGGGTCTACCTCGCTTTCGCGATGTACGCGACCGGTGGGACACAGAGCCCGATGCGCTTCCTGATCTACCTCCACCTCGTGGCCGTGTCCCTGCTGGCCTCGTACCGGACCGGGCTGAAGATCGCACTCTGGGACTCGCTCCTCCTGTTCGTGGTCATCTACGCCCAGGCTGCCGGCCTGATCCCGCCGGTCGACACCGTCGCCGGCCAGGCCGTCGCCTTCGACAGCCTGCCGGTCCTGAACGTCACCGCGTTCTGGCTGTTCGCCCTGGCGACCTCGATCTTCTCGGCCATGAACGAGCGTGAGCTCCGCAACCGCCGGGCCGATCTCGAGGCCCTGGTCGAGCTCGGCGCCCATCTCGACGCGGTCGGCGACCCGGTCCACCAGGCCCGCATCGTCCTCGACGGCCTGGCCGATCGGTTCGAGACCCGTCGCGGCCTGGTCCTCGGCGCGTCCGACGACCGGATCGTCATGCTGGCCGGGCGGGGAGTCGCCGACGTCCAGAGCGCACCGGCCCCGGCCGACGCGGTCGTCCAGAAGGCGTGGGAACGCCGCGAGGTGCTGCCCATCCGCCGCCTTGACGCCGAGCGCAACCCGCTGATCGCCTCGGCCCTGCCGAACGGCCGCAACCTGCTGGTCGCGCCGATGATGGCCGAGGGCCAGCCGGTGGGCGCCATCGTCATCGAGCATCGGTCGCGCAGCGTCTTTGGCGTCGAGCGCCGCGTCATGTCGGTCGTCGCCCAGTTCGCCGCCGTCGCCGCCCTGAACTTCCGCAACGCCGTCCTCCTGCGCCACGTCCAGGACCTCGCCGAGCGTGACTCGCTGACCGGCGCCGCCAACCGCCGGATGTTCCAGCAGGTCCTCGAGCGGACCCTGAAGGGCAAGCGCCGCGGCTCGAAGCCGGTGACCTCGGTCCTGTTCCTCGACGTCGACGACTTCAAGGTCGTGAACGACACGCTGGGCCACGCGGCCGGCGACGCCCTCCTGGTCGCGGTCACCGAGCGCATCAGCGCCCTGGTCCGCGAGGGCGACCTGGTGGCCCGCCTCGGCGGTGACGAGTTCGCGATCCTCACCCCCGACGACAGCGACCTCCACCGCGCCCGCGCCATGGCCGAGCGGCTCGTCCGCGAGCTCCGCGCCCCGTACATGATCCGGGACGAGCAGGTGCTGGTCACCGCCAGCATCGGCATCGCCAGCGCCCGCGCCACCGACCAGTCGGCCGAGGAGATCCTCCGCAACGCGGACGTCGCGATGTACATGGCCAAGGCCAACGGCAAGGCCCGCTTCGCGATCTTCGACCCCGGCATGCACGCCGCGATCCGCGAGCGCCACGAGCTCGGCGCCCAGCTCCAGAAGGCAGTCGAGCTTGACCAGCTGCGACTCGTCTACCAGCCCATCGTCGAGCTCGGCTCCGGCCGGGTCGCGGGCCTCGAGGCCCTCGTCCGCTGGCAGCATCCGGAACGCGGCCTGATCACGCCCGGCGAGTTCATCGAGATCGCCGAGGAGAACGGCGCCATCGTCCCGATCGGGAGCTGGGTCCTCCGCGAGGCCTGCCAGCACGCCGGGAACTGGCAGCGCGAGGGGCTGACCCCCAAGGGCATCTTCCTGTGCGTCAACGTCTCGGCCCGCGAGGTCCAGCAGCCGGACTTCGTCGCCTCGGTCCGGACGACCCTCCAGGAGGCGGGCGTCGACCCGGCGACCCTCATGCTGGAGATCACCGAGACCGCCCTGCTCAAGGCCAGTGGCCCGACCATGACCACCCTGGCCGAGCTGCGCGAGCTCGGCGTCCAGATCGTGATCGACGACTTCGGGACCGGCTACTTCTCGCTCAGCCACCTCCGCCAGTTCCCGGTCGACGCGCTGAAGATCGCCGGCGAGTTCGTCCAGGCCTCGAACAGCGACGCCCGATCGGCGGCCCTCGCCGGTGCGATCGTCGCCCTCAGCCAGTCCCTCGGCATCACGACGGTGGCCGAGGGGATCGAGACCGCGGACCAGGCCAAGCGCCTCGAGTCGCTGGGCTGCACCTTCGGCCAGGGCTTCTTCTTCGCCTCACCGATGGAGCAGGCCGAGATCGACAAGGGCGTGCCCGGCCTGGCGTCGGCCGTCCGGCAGCAGCGCCGCCGGCGGACCGACCAGGCGGTCCTGGCCCCCGTCCCCTCCGATACCCCCGACACCACCCCGGCCGCCGGCACCCGTGCCCGCGCGCCGCGCAATCGAACCCGCTCCCCACGGCTCATCCCCGCAGACCCGACCGCGGCCTGACCCACCGCGGCCGGGTCATTTCTCCGGTGTCAGCCGGGTGGACCCACCACCCGGCCGGTACCGCCCCGACGACCTCGGCTCCAGTTCCTTCGGGAGGAGTCCAGGTCGTCGAGTGCCATCCGTCAGAATCGGGCCGACCGTGAACCACGACGTCGCCCCGTCCGTCGTTCGCTCCGAGCGGCTCGCCATGCCGCTCCTCACCGCCGACCAGCTGGAGCGGATGCTTGCCGGCGACCTGGCCGGGGTCGGGGCCGAGATCGGCGCCCATCTGCCCGCCTGGTGGATCCAGGATCGCCACTGGCTGCTCCAGCTCCGCCTCCGCCAGCTCCGCGAGGCGCCCGAGACCGGGCCGTGGCTCCTCCGCCCGATCGTCCTCGCCGACGACGAGCCGGTCTCGATGGGCCTGCTGAACTTCCACGGGCCGCCCGACGACCGGGGCTTCGCCGAGATCGGCTACGAGCTCCGTCCCGAGTTCTGGGGCAAGGGCTACGCGACCGAGGCGGTCCGGGCGATGTTCGACTGGGCCGCGGCCGAGCACGGGGTCACCCGGTTCCGGGCGGGGATCGCCCCCGACAACCAGCGCTCGATGAACGTCGTGACCCGGCTGGGGATGCGCCGCGTTGGGGCGCAGTGGGACGACGGGGACGGGCTCGAGCTGCTCTGGACCGTGGAGGGCTGGGGCCTGGCCTAGAGCCAGTCGCTCCCCGAGCCGCGGGCATCCTCGGCGTGGACCAGGACCCCGGCGTCCAGCTCCGACTCGAACAGGGCGAGCTCCTCTTCCGGGATCCCGTACGAGTGCTCCTCGTCGGGGAACGCGCCGCTCCGCACCTCCCCGGCGTACGCGGCGAGGGCCGCCCGAATGTCCTCGGCGATATGCCCGTAGCGCTTGACGAACTTCGGGGCGCGTCCCTCGGTCAGGCCCAGCAGGTCGTGCCAGACGAGCACCTGGCCGTCGCAGCCGGGGCCGGCGCCGATCCCGATCGTCGGGATCCGGAGGACCTGGGACACTCGCTCCGCCACCCGCGACGGGACTGCCTCGAGGACGATGGCGAACGCCCCGGCGTCCTGGAGGGCCTGGGCATCGGCCAGCAGGGCGCGGGCCTTGGCCGCCGTCCGGCCCTGGGCCTTGTAGCCGCCGAGCATCGTGGCCGACTGGGGGGTCAGGCCGAGGTGGCCCATGACCGGGATGCCGGCGCCGACGATGGCCCGGACCCGCGAGATCGACGCGCCGCCGCCCTCAAGCTTGACCGCGTCGGCATCGGACTCCTTGACGAAGCGGACCGCATTGGCGACGGCCTCCGCGTCAGAGATCTGGAACGAGCCGAAGGGCATGTCGGCGATGAGCAGGGCCCGCTCGGCGCCGCGGCGGGCGGCCCGGGTCAGGACGATCATCTCGTCCACCGTGGCCGGAACCGTGCTGTCGTGGCCGAGGACGACCATCGCCGCGGAGTCGCCGACCAGGATGAGCTCGATCCCGACCTCGTCGGCGAGGCGTGCTCCCGGGGCGTCATACGCGGTGACCATGACGATCCGCTCCCCGCGCGGCTTCATGGCGGCCAGCTCGGGCAGCGTGAACCGCGCCGGTGCGGTCTGGCTCTCGGTCGTCATCGGTCACCCACCTCCAGCGGCATCTTCTTCCTCCAGTCTGACGTTGTCTATCAGGCGGGTGTGGCCGATCCGGACCGCGGCGGCCAGGGTGGGTCCGTCGAGATCGGCGACGGCCGCGTAGTCGACCGACAGGCCCGGCTCGGCGGCGAGCACGGCCCGGGCCGCGGCCGCCGGGTCGGCACCCGAGCGGTGGGCGGCCAGGCCGGCCTCGAGGGCGCGGGGGAGGGCCAGGGCGTGCCGCCGCTCCTCCGCTGAGAGGTACACGTTCCGCGACGAGAGGGCGAGGCCGTCCGGGTCGCGGACCGTCGGGAGGGCCCGGAGGGCGATCGTCGAGGCGAGGTCGAGGTCTCCGAGCATGGCCTTGATGACCGCAACCTGCTGCGCGTCCTTCCGCCCGAAGTAGACCCGGTCCGGGCGGGCCAGGTGGAACAGCTTCAGGCAGACCGTCGCGACGCCCCGGAAGTGGCCGGGCCGGACGGCGCCCTCGAGGACCGATCCCAGGGTCCCCGGCTCCACCCAGGTGTCGAAGCCGGGCGGGTAGACGACCTCCGCCGGCGGAATGAACAGGACGTCCACGCCGGCGGCCTCCGCCCCGGCGGCATCGGCAGCCTCGTCCCGGGGATACGCGGCGAAGTCCTCGCCGGCGCCGAACTGGGCCGGGTTCACGAACAGCGACACGACCAGCGTTGCGCATTCGGCGCGGGCGGCGGCGAACAGGGAGCGGTGCCCGTCATGGAACGCGCCCATGGTCGGGACCAGGCCCACCGGGCCGGCCGCGCGCAGCGGGTCGAGCGCGGCGTCGAGCTCGGCGGCGGTCCGGGCGACCTTCACCGGCCCTCCTCGGCGGCCACTGCGCGGGTGGCCTCGGCGAGCGCCCGGTACAGCGGCTCGACGTCCGGCGTGCGCTCGGCAATGGCCGCCAGGTGCGCGTCGACCGTCGCCCAGTCGCCGCGGGCGATCGGCCCGGTCAGCTGGAACCCGTTCTCGATCACGC
>DATBIW010000006.1:0-12805 GCA_036556745.1 Candidatus Limnocylindria bacterium
GCCTGGAGGTCCTCCATCGTGAACGCCAGGCACATTCCGGCGAACCCGCCGCCACCGTCGGTGGCGGTCGGCGGCGCGGCCGGGCCGACGCCTCCGATGGTCAGCGACGCGAGCAGCGCCCCGGCCAGGGCGACCCCGGACAGGGCGATGGTCCATCGCGCGATGCGAACCTGGGTCTGGTCGGCCATGCGTGCCTCCTCGATCCGGGCCCAGGTGCGGGCCTGGCTGCTGGCGGGCAGCTGGTCATCAGTGAGCGGATTCGCCGTGCGGAGCTCGTCGATCGGATCGTTCATGGACTGCCCTTCACCCCTGGCCATGTCCGCCATCGGCTCGAACCTTTCACCAGGGCCTGCTCGAACCGGGCGCGGGCCCGGTGGAGGCGGATGGCGACCGCGTTGGCGCTGATGCCGAGGACCTGGCCGATCTCGGCGTGGCTGAGCTCCTCCCACGCGACGAGCCGGAGGAGCTCCTGGTCGTCCGGGGAGAGGGTGGCGAGGGCCTCGAGCGCGGGCTCCGCCCCGGCGGGCGGATCGGGGAGCGGCCGCTCGGCGGTCGCCTCGAGCCGGGACTGGAGGCGGAGCCGGCGGCGGAGGCTCCGGCGCTGGTTCGCGATCGTGCGCCGCGCGACGCCGTACAGCCACAGCCGCGCCTCGACACCGGCGGGCACCTCCTCGAGGCGCCGCCAGGCCACCAGGAAGACGTCGGCCACGACGTCCTCGGCATCGGTCAGGCTCGGGCTGCGCCGCGCGGCGTAGGCGAGGAGCGCGTCGTGGTGGGCCTCGAAGAGGTCCCGGAACCGCGCCTCGGGCATGGGGCGGTCACTGCCCGCGGTGTCTGGCATGTGCCCGTCAGACGCGCGGATCGGCCTCCCGGTTCCGCCGCGGGCCGCGCCCGTATCGGTCCATGACCTCGACCAGCCGGTCGTGGGGCAGCGCATGCGCCGTGATCCCGTCCCGCCCGACCATCGTCTCGGCCGCGACCAGGGCATTCACGATCGCCTCGTCCACGGCCTCGGTGGCGGCCAGCAGGAGCGGCGTGAGGGCCGCCCCGGCGACCATTTCGGACGGGACGGTCGTCCCCGGCGGGACCGGGCTCTCCTCGCTGGCCAGCCCCCGGTTGCCAGTCGCGAACGCCAGGAAGATGTCGCCCGATCCGAGCGAGGCGTAGCAGCCGACCCGCGCCGCGCCGAGCGCCGCCCGCTTCGCCAGCGCGATGCACTGGTGGGGGAGCAGCGGCGCGTCGGTGGCCACGATCCCGATGATCGAGCCCGCCCCGGCCTCGGGCCAGGCAACTGGACTGCGTTCGTCCCCGTACGGGCTGGTGACCTCGTCGAGGCCGATCTCCTCGCCGACCGGCACCCCGTCGATCCGGAGCTGGTCACGGTCGCCGTAGTTGGACTGGACGAGGGCCCCGACCGTCCAGCCGCCGGCGTCCGGCGGGAGCAGCCGAGAGGCGGTGCCGATCCCGCCCTTGAACTCGTGGGTGACCATCCCGGTGCCGCCCCCGACGTTGCCCTCGGCCACCGGACCGCCCGCGGCGGACTCGATGGCCGCCATCACGTGCTCGGTCTTGACGTGCATCCCGTCGATGTCGTTCAGCATCCCGTCCCACGTCTCGCTGGCCACCGGAAGCGTCCACGGCAGGTGGATCCCGGTGGTCGCCACCGCGGTCCGGACCAGGGCGTCGTGGACGACGCCGATGGCGTGCGTGTTGCTCAGGCCGATGATGCTGCTCAAAAGGCCGCTCTCCTCGATCCACAGCAGGCCGGTCATCTCCCCGTTGCCGTTCAGCGAGAAGCTCCCCGCGAAGAGCGGCTCGCGCCAGACGTCCCCGTCGTGGGGCACGATCGCGGTCACCCCGGTGCGGATCGGGCCCTGGCCGACGACCAGCGGACCGTCGCCGGAGATCAGGGTCGTGTGGCCGACCCGGACACCCGGGACGTCGGTGATCGCGTTCAGGGGCCCCGTCCGTCCCAGGCCGATCCGGATGCCGAGATCGCGCGCCCGGGGCCTAGCCACCCGGCGGCCGGGGATCATCGCCGGCGGCGAGGTCGCCGGCGTATCGGTCCAGCAGGTCGGACGGGATGCGCGTCGGCCGCAGGTCGGGCAACCTCAGGCACACCCACTGGGTGGTGACCTCGGCCAGGAGCTCCCCGTCGGGCTCGCGACGGATCTCGGTGTGGCGCGTGGCGCGCACCCTGGTCATGAGTCCGACGCGGGTCGTCAGGCGGAGGACGTCGCGGTACTCAGCGGGACGGTGGTAGACGACCTGGTGCTCCCGCACCGCCCACGCGATCTGGTGTCGCTCGGTCCACTCGCGCCCGTAGCCCAGTGCCTCGGCGTGCTCGGTCGCCACCTGCTCCGCATAGTTCAGGTAGACGGCGTTGTTGACATGGCCGTTCGAGTCCAGCTCGTAGGTGCGGACCCGCACCTGCTCGGTGTGCTCGAGCCGGTCGACGCCGGCCGGCTCGCCGGATCGATCCTCGCTCATCGGTGAACGTGGAACGGCGCGCCGTGGCCGGGGACGACGATGTCGGCCACCTCGAGGACCTTGGCCCGGCTGGCCTCGAGCGCGGCCTGGTCATCGGCCAGGGGGTCCACCTCGGGCGTGCGGTCGGCATACCACCACAGGTGGGTGCAGGCGACCATCCCGTCATCGGTCTCGACCAGGAGGGTGGCGTCCTCGTTGGTATGGCCCGGGGTCAGGATCATGGTCGTGTGCGGGGAGAGGCGGTGCCCGTGGCCCTGGTGGTCGAGCCAGTCGGCGCCGCGGTACTCGGCCCAGAAGTCGACGATCGCGGCGTTCGGGAAGAGTGCCGCGTTCATCGAATGGTCGGGGTGGTGGTGGGTCAGGAAGACGTGGGTCACGTCCTCCGGGACGTGGCCCAGGGCGCGAAGCGGGACGAGGACGTCCTCCCGGTCGGCGAGCATCCCCGGATCGACGACGATCACCGCCTCGCCGTCGAGGACGAGGCTCACCGTGCCGGTCGTTCCCCGGTCGTCGTTGTAGCCGGTGTGGAGGACGTGGAACGACGCCGCCATCGGGTCAGGCGGTCTCCTCGGTTGGCTCCTTCATGTAGTACTCGGTGTAGTCCGAGCACCGCCCGTCGTCGTCCAGCGAGAGGACCCAGATGTTGTGGTAGACGCGGGCTGGGCCGCGGGCCGTGGCCCGGTAGCGGGTCACGCATCGGGCCACCCCGACCTCGCCGTTGACCGCGACCGGTTCGCACTCGAGGGTCCAGTCGTCGGGGTCGTCGGGCTGCTCGAGCCAGGCCTGGACGATGTCCTCGGCACCCTCGGCGGCGTCGCCACCATCCTCCCAGGGGTGCCAGCGATAGACCGCGTCCTCGGTGAACAGGTCCCTGATCTGGTCGGGATCATTGTTGCGCCAGGCCTGCTCGTAGCGGTCCAGCCAGTCGGTCAACGCGGCCAGCGTGGTCATGCCGGCTAGTATGAACCGGGCCCGTCGGCCCGACCACCCTCCCGGCCCGTTGGGGCGACGCATTGACGAACCGGCCCCCGCGTGATGGCGGCGTCAAGGCCGACATGTCCACATGTGGAGAACCTGTGGACAGGTTCGAAAACAACCGGGAAAGTGGTGGATAACCCCTATTGTGGGGACGTCAAGGGGCCCGTATGATTCCGGTTGTCCCGAAGGGGCAGCACGATCCGGGTCCGAGATTGCATCAAGGACGCGGTGACGGCTCCGGAGATTGCATCAAAGGGCCGGGTGCCGTTCCTTCGGGACATTTCGTTGTGTCCGGATCTCGAGCGCCTCCACCTGGTCGGGGTGGGAGAGCACGACGAGTGCCGCGAACCCCTCTTCCCCGAGCCTCGGCAGCGCCTGCCTGAGGAACCGATCCTGGCGGCGGACGGCCGCCGTTGGCACGACCCGATCGCCGCGGGCGGCGTTGCGGGCCAGGCTCACCTCGAGCGGCAGGGCGAGGACGATGGCCACCGTCGGCCGGCCGTGGCGGGCAGCCGCCGCCAGCAGCTGCCGCCGGGCCCAGCCCTGGACGTTGGTCGCGTCCACGACGGTCAGCTCCCCGGCGGCCAGGCGCAGCTCGAGATCTGCCCGCAGCCGTTCGAAGGCCTCGTCAGTGGCGGACTGGTCGGCCGCGTCGCCCGACACGGCCTCCCGGAAGGCGTCGGAGGAGAGCACCGCTGACGAGGGGAAGTGGCGGGCGGCCAGGGTCGACTTGCCGCTCCCCGCCACCCCGACCAGGAGGACCAGGGCGTCGGCCGGGACGTCGAGGACGGTCACTCCAGCGGGTCGAGCAGCTCGGCCCCGTCGTTCCGGACGTTGCTGACCGCCTTCGAGACCGGGTAGGCGTCGAGCGCCTCGGAGGGGAACGGGAAGAGGAGCGGGCGGAGGTCGTTCAGGGCCGTCTCGGCCGAGAGCCACCGGTCCCACGCGTCGGGGGCGAGGATGACCGGCATCCGGTTGTGGATCGGGGCCAGCAGGTCGTTCGGGAGCGTCGTCAGGATCGAGCAGGTGTAGACCCGCTCCCCGGACTCGGGGTCGCGCCAGACCGCCCACACCCCGGCCAGGGCCAGCAGGTCGCCGTCGAGCCGACGGATGGCGTACGGGTCGCGCCGGCCCTCGACCCGGTGCCACTCGTAGAAGGCGGCTGCCGGGATGATCGCTCGGCGCTTGGCGTACGAGGTCCGGAACGCCGGCGACGTCTCGACAGTCTCGGCCCGCGCGTTGATCAGCCGGGCTGCCTCCCTGCGATCCTCGGCGTACCAGGGGACCAGGCCCCAGCGGAACGGCTCGATGACGCGCTCCCCGTGGTGCTCGACGACGCCGGCCACCTCATCGGTCGGGGCGACGTTGAAGCGCTGGCCGGGCAGGTCGACCGTCGGCCGCGCGGCGAAGATCCGGGCCAGCTGCTCGCTGTCGTGCGGCTGGGCGAACCGCCCGCACATCGGTCAGTCGCGCTCCAGGCGGTACCCCTCGGGGAGTGCCGTCCGCGCCGCCTCGAGCGCCTGCTCGAGGTCCGCGTCGCTGGCGCCGTCAGGCCCGCGGAGGACGACCGTCACTCCCGGCGGCAGGACGGCGCCGCCCTCGGTCTCCCACTCCGCCTCCGGCTCGGGGAGGCGCGCCGGCTTGGGATCGGGGACGGTCTCGGGCATCGGCTCCTCCCGGCTAGACGACGTTGATCTCGCGGAGCGGCCGGTTGGCGGCGATCCGCTCATAGCCGAGCGGCGACAGGTCGATCGCCCGGTAGGCGCCGTGGATGATGAGCTCGGCCAGCCCGCGCCCGACCGCCGGCGCCTGCTGGAGCCCGTGACCCGAGAAGCCGTTGGCGAACAGGAGGTTCGGGATCTCCGGGTGGGGGCCGATGATCGCGTTGTGGTCGATGGTGTTGACCTCGTAGTGCCCTGCCCAGGCCCGGCGCATCTTCACCGCCTCGAAGGCGGGCACCCGGTGGGCGATGGTCGGCCAGACCCGCCCCTCCCAGGACGCGAGGTCGACGTCGAGGTCCAGGGTGTCCGGGTCCGCCTCCCCGTTGCGGGGGGAGAAGCCGCCGATGTAGTTCGGCTCGTCGGGGCGGAAGTAGACCCCACTGGGATCGATGACCAGCGGGGCCTTGACCTCGGTCTTGCACGAGAACGCGTACACGTTCCGCTTGCGCGGCACGACCGGGAGGTCCACCCCGGCGAACTTGGCCAGGGCCCCGGCCCGCGGCCCGGCCGCGTTGACCAGGGTCCCGCACTCGATGAGCCGCCCGTCGGCCAGCATGACCGCGTCGACCCGGCCGCCGAACGACAGGATGCCGGTCACCTCGCCGGTGACGTAGCTCACCCCCGACGCCTTTGCCGACTGCTGGAAGGCCTGCATGAGCGCGGTGGCGTCGAACCAGCCCTCCCCGGAGATCCCCAGCGAGCCGCCGGCCAGGTCGTCGGTCGTCAGCCACGGGAACCGATGGGCGAGCTCGTCGGGCGAGAGGATCTCGGCGTCGACGTTCAGCTCCTTCTGGATCGCGTGGTTCGCCCACAGGGTCGGCGCCCCGGCCTCGGTGGCGAGGAACAGGTAGCCGCCCTCGACGAACCCGAAGTCCGGCGCGGTCTCGAGGAGCGGGAACCACCAGTCCGGGTGCTTGAGGACCTGCACCGCGAACTGGCTCATCTGGATGTTCACCGGGGTCGAGAACTGCTGGCGAACCGAGGCCGCCGAGAGGGTCGTCGACGCGGTCGAGTAGGTCGGGTCGCGCTCGATGACGACGACCGAGCCCCAGAAGTCGGGGTCGCGGGCGAGGAAGTAGGCGACCGACGAGCCGACGGCGGCGCCGCCCACGATGACGACGTCGGCCCGCTGCGAGGCGGCACTCATCGGTCGCATCCTAGCCTGACGCGACAACCGGCCCACGGCGGCTAGACTCCCGCCCGTGGCCAACCGCCCCACCATCGTCACCGTCGACGACGACGTCCCCGTCCTGCGCGCCATCGAACGGGACCTCCGGACGCGGTACGCGAAGGACTACCGGATCCTGGCCGCCCCGAGCGGGGCCGAGGCGCTCGACGCGGTCCGCGAGCTGACCGTCCGGGGCGACCCGGTCGCGCTGTTCGTCGCCGACCAGCGGATGGCGAACATGACCGGCATCGAGTTCCTCACCGAGGCGATCGACCTTCAGCCCGATGCCAGGCGGATCCTGCTGACCGCCTACGCCGATACCGATGTCGCCATCCGGGCGATCAACGAGATCCGGCTCGACCAGTACCTGCTCAAGCCCTGGGACCCGCCCGAGGACAAGCTCTACCCGGTCATCGACGACCTCCTCGCCGACTGGTCGTCGGCCTACCGGCCGCCCTTCACCGGGCTCCACCTGCTCGCCGGCCGCTGGGCGGCCCGGGGCCATGACATCCGCGACTACCTGACCCGCAACCAGGTGCCGTACCAGTGGCTCGACCCGACGACCGATGCCGAGGGGCGCCGGCTGGCGCTGGGCGCCGGGATGGCCGAGGCCGATCTCGACCCGGCCGTGCCGCTGGTCCTGCTCGAGGACGGGACCCTGCTCCAGGACCCGTCGATCCTCGAGATCGCCGAGAAGGTCGGGATCCAGACGACGGCCGCGCTGCCGTTCTACGACGTGGTGATCGTGGGGGGCGGTCCGTCCGGCCTGGCGGCCGCGGTCTACGGGGCGTCGGAGGGGCTGAAGACGGTTCTCATCGAGCGCGAAGCGCCCGGCGGACAGGCCGGCACGACGAGCCGGATCGAGAACTACCTGGGCTTCCCGGCCGGCCTCTCCGGCGGTGACCTCGCCCGCCGGGCGCTGGCCCAGGCGCGGCGGCTCGGCGCCGAGATCCTCTCCCCGCGGGTCGTGACCGCCATCCGGCGGGCCGACCCGTATCGGTATGTCGGTCTCGACGACGGGACCGAGATCAGCTGCCATGCCGTGGTCGTCGCCACCGGGGTCAGCTACCGCGAGCTCGACATCCCCGGGGCCAAGGAGCTGGCCGGAGCCGGTGTGTACTACGGCGCGGCGGTGACCGAGGCGGTCCTGTACCGCGACCTCGAGGTCGGGGTGGTGGGCGGCGGCAACTCCGCCGGCCAGGCCGCCGTCTACCTGGCCCGCTTCGCGAAGCGCGTCGTCCTGATGGTCCGCACCACCGAGCTGTCGTCGATGAGCCAGTACCTGATCGACCAGATCGGGGAGATCCCGAACATCGAGGTCCGCTTCCAGACCCAGGTCACCGCCTTGGCCGGCGAGGACCACCTGGCGGCCTGCACGCTGACCTGCGACACCGGCCAGGGCGAGCCAACCAGCGAGTCGCTGCCGCTCTCGGCGCTGTTCGTGTTCATCGGCCAGCAGCCGCGCACCGATTGGCTGGCCGGCGAGGTCGAGCGCGACGAGTCGGGGTTCATCTCGACCGGCCCGGCGGTCCTCGTCGACGGCAAGCGGCCGGAGGGCTGGCACGTCGACCGCGACCCGTTCCTGCTCGAGTCGAGCCTGCCGGGCGTGTTCGCCGCCGGCGACGTCCGAGCCCGCTCGGTCAAGCGGATCGCGAGCGCCGTCGGCGAGGGATCGATGAGCATCGCCTTCGTCCACCAGTACCTCGCCACCCTCTGATGGTGAGCGACCACCGGTGAGCGCTGACCGCCTCGCCCAGCTCCGGGCCTCGTCGATGTTCACCGACGTCCCCGACGAGCCGCTGCGCCAGCTCGCCGCCGACGCCGAGGAGGTCCACCTGAAGCCCGGCGAAGCGCTCCTCCGCGAGGGCGACCCGGCCGAGGAGGTCTACGTCGTCGTCAGCGGGGAGCTCGAGATCCGCAAGCAGTCGGGCAAGGCGGAGGTGGCCCTGACCCGGGTCGGCCCAGGCTCGATCCAGGGCGAGATCGCCGCGTTCGAGCGCGGCCGCCGGATGGCGTCGGTCTACGCGGTCGGCGACGCGGAGGTCCTCCGCCTGCCGTTCGAGTCGGTGCGCGCCATGCTTGCCGCCGACCCGGACGTGGCCACCGCCCTGCTGCGGACCGTCACCTCCCGGATGCGCGGGATCGAGGAGGCGCTCCGCCAGCGCGAGAAGCTCGCCGCGCTCGGGACCCTGGCCGCCGGGCTGGCCCACGAGCTGAACAACCCGGCCGCCGCCATCCGCCGCTCGGCGGAGGAGCTGGCCGAGGTGACCCGGGAGCGGAACGAGGCCGCCAAGGGCATCGCGGCCGGCCATCCACAGCTCGAGGCGCTGGTCGGCGCGCGCCCCTCGGAGCCGGGCCGCGAGCTCGATGCCCTGGACCGGGCCGACCGGGCGGACGCGATCGCGTCCGCCCTCCGCACGGCGGGCCTGGCCGACGACGCGAATCCCGGCCCCGAGGAGGCGGCCGGTGGCCTGGTTGCGGCGGGCTGGACGCCGGCTGACCTCGAGCAGGCCCTGGCCGGCCTCGACCGGGCCACCATCCCGGCGGCGGTCAGCTGGCTGTCGAGCGTCGCGACCGGGGACGAGCTGCTGAGCGAGATCCGGATGGCCGCGGGGCGGATCAGCAGCATCGTCGGGGCGACGAAGAGCTACGCCTACCTCGACCAGGCGCCGGTCCAGCGCCTGCCGGTGACCAAGGGCATCGACGACACGCTCGTCATCCTCGAGGCCAAGCTCGGCGACATCGCCGTCCACCGCCAGTACGCGCCCGACCTGCCCGAGATCGAGGGCTGGGGGAGCGAGCTGAACCAGGTCTGGACCAACATCCTCGACAACGCGATCGACGCCATGAACGGGCATGGCGAGATCACGATCACCGTGTCGCGGACCGATGTCGGCGGGGTCGAGGTCCAGATCTGCGACGACGGCCCGGGTATCCCGCCCGAGACCCTGCCCAAGCTGTTCGAGCCGTTCTTCACGACCAAGCCGCCGGGTGTCGGGAGCGGGCTCGGGCTCCACCTGAGCCACAACATTGTCGTCCAGCACGGCGGCGCCATCGAGGTCGACTCCCGCCCGGGCCGGACGTGCTTCGCGGTCAGCCTGCCCGTGACCCTTCCAGTCGGAGCAGCCGACTGAGCCGATGCCGGTGCCGGGCGATGAACCAGTACATCGGCTCCACCAGGAGGTTGATCACCGGCAGCCGGCCGAGCCGGGCGAACAGCTGTAACCGGGGGACGATCTCGGCGATCCGGAGGATGCCGGCCGCCCCGGCGTGAACCGTGCCGTCGGCGTCGATGACGTGGATGGCCGAGGCGAGGTCACGCCCGTCCAGCTGGCCCGCGGCCTCGGGGAGCTCGGCGGCGAGGTCCTGGTAGGGGACCCAGCGGATCCGGCGGCCGTGATAGACGGACCGGACCCGGGCGACGGACTCGGCGCACAGCTCGCACGTCCCGTCGTAGCAGACCGTCACCGAGGTGGCGGGCGTGGCGGCCCGGGTCCGGCGCCGTCGGCGCTTGGGGGTGCTGCTCATGCCGCGATTATCAGCTCGGCTCGCGACGGAAGACGTTTACGAGCCAGAGGACGACCAGCTCGAGCACGCTCCAGCCGGCCAGGGCCACGACCGCGGCGACGTCGATGACCGCGCCGCCGGACGCGACGGCATCCGAGCCGAGGATGCCCTGGAACGGGGCGACAAAGGGCTGGCTGAGCGCCAGCAGGAAACCGACCAGCGGCTGGGCCTCGTTCGCGTTGACCAGCATCAGGACGATCCGGATCACCAGCAGGAGCTGGATGATGCCGAACACGAATACGGTCACCCGGCGGGCAACCTCCCCGCCGCTGGGCTGGACCTCAACGACGTCGTGCGTCTCCTGGGCTACGACGCGGCCAGGCGCGCCGAGCGGGTCCTCGGTGACGATGGTGCGGTGCTCTTCGCGAGTCATGGCGGCCTCCTTCGGGCCGGATCGTCCGTCCGGGGGCAGAACGGGGGCGTTGCCGATGCCCCATCGCACATGACAGACGCGCAACAAGTCGCGCTCAGGCTTGACGCTGCCGCGTCGCGCGCGTAGCGTGCCGCGCACAACCGAACACGGCGACGATCGGGACGAGTACCCGGTCAGGCGAGCCTCCAGGGAGCCGGGAGCAGTGAGACCCCGGCGGCGGCGCGACCGGCGAATGGACCCGGGAGCTCCGGACGCGAACCCACCGAAGTAGCGGCCGGCGGAGAGGCACCGATACCAAAGCCGAGGTCATCGCCGCGGGCGACCGCGACCGTGACCGAACGAGCCCGGTCGAGAACGCCGGGGAACAAAGGTGGCACCACGAGAGACCCCCTCGTCCTTTGGGACGGAGGGGTCGACCTGTTCTCAGGAGGTTCCACCTCATGGCCACCGTCACCGCACCCGGCACCACGCCCGGGACCCAGCGTCGGTTCGTGCTGCCGGACAGCGACCTGCCGACGCACTACTACAACATCGCCGCGGACCTGCCGGAGCCGCCGCCCCCGCCACTCCACCCGGGCACCAGGGAGCCCATCGGTCCGGAGATGCTGGCGCCCCTGTTCCCGATGGAGCTCATCCGCCAGGAGGTCAGCACCGAGCGGTTCATCGAGATCCCGGAACCGGTCCGGGAGGTGTACCGCATCTATCGGCCCTCCCCGCTGGTCCGGGCGCTGGGCCTCGAGCGGGCGCTCGACACGCCGGCCCGCATCTACTTCAAGAACGAGTCCGTCTCCCCGGCCGGTTCGCACAAGCCGAACACGGCCGTGGCCCAGGCCCACTACAACCAGGCCGAGGGGATCCGCCGCCTGACGACCGAGACGGGCGCCGGGCAGTGGGGGAGCGCGCTGGCCTTCGCCGGCGCCCTGTTCGGAATCGAGACCAAGGTCTACATGGTCAGGGTCTCGTACGAGCAGAAGCCGTTCCGCCGCTCGTTCATCGAGACCTTCGGCGCGACGGTCGTGCCGTCACCCTCCACCGGGACCAATGCCGGCCGCCAGGTCCTGGCCGAGGACCCCGACTCCACCGGGAGCCTGGGGATCGCCATCAGCGAGGCGATGGAGGAGGCCGCCACCCGCGAGGACACGAAGTACTCGATCGGGAGCGCGCTGAACCACGTCCTCCTCCACCAGACGGTCATCGGCCAGGAGGCGATCAAGCAGATGGAGATGGCGGGCGACGTGCCCGACGTCGTCATCGGCTGCGCGGGAGGCGGCTCGAACTTCTCGGGCATCGCCTTCCCGTTCCTCCGCGATCGGCTGGCGGGGAACTCGTCCACCCGGTTCCTGGCGGTTGAGCCGGCGTCGTGTCCGAGCCTGACCCGCGGGGAGTATCGGTATGACTTCGGCGACGGGGTGGGCCTGACGCCGCTGCTGAAGATGCACACCCTGGGCCACGAGTTCCGGCCGGCCCCGATCCACGCCGGCGGGCTGCGCTACCACGGCATGGCGCCGCTGGTGTCGCACCTGTACGAGCTGGGCTTCCTCGAGGCCAGGGCCTATGGGCAGAACGCGTGCTTCGAGGCCGCGGTCCAGTTCGCCCGGACCGAGGGCATCATCCCGGCGCCCGAGTCGAGCCACGCCATCCGCGCGGCGATCGACGAGGCCCTCGAGGCCCGGGAGGCAGGCGAGGAGCGGGTGATCCTGTTCAACCTCTCCGGCCACGGCTACTTCGACATGGCCGCCTACGACCAGTACCTGGCCGGCGAGTTGACCGATGTCGAGTACGAGCCCCTGGAGGCCCAGGCGTCGGAGGCCGTCGCCTAGCGCGACCGCTAGAAGAGCGTCGGGGCACCGCGCCCTCCGGTGCTCCGACGCACCACTTCCGTCCGGGCGACCCTCCCGGACCGCTCAGATCCGGCCAAAACCGTAGTACCGAAGTACTACCCAAGGGATGGTACTGACGGCTATATTTCGCTTGCGGACTGGAGGGGACTTGCCCGGTCCGCCCGGCTATCGCCCGGCTGGTCAGTGCCCTTATCGCTGGAGGCCCTATCTGTGAGACGCATCACACTTGCCGTATCGGCGGCGCTCGTCCTCGTCCTGGGACTTGCCGCAACGGCCCTCGGCTGGGTTGCTCCCGTCCTGGTCGGCAACTGTGCCCCGGACGAGGACTCCTACGCCTGGACGATCACCCTCCACCAGGAGAGCAACCAGAACATCGAGTTCTCCTGGAACGCGGACTTCTCGGATTCGTGGACGCAGGACTTCGGGACCGCAGGTCCGCATGACTTCGAGACGCCTCGCGGCGGCTCGACCCTGTACGCCCGCTACGTGTCCGATCACAACGCCGACACGAGCGCGGCCGCGAACTCGGAGCTCTGCGAGCCCCCGGGCGAGCCGGACATCGACCTCGACAAGTACATCGAGGACGGTGAGGGTGGCCTGGTCGAAGAGGTGACGGCCGGTGACCCGGTCACGTACACCTACGAGATCACGAACATCGGTGACCTCG
>DATBIW010000007.1:0-2336 GCA_036556745.1 Candidatus Limnocylindria bacterium
CCGCCCAGGTCCACTTCCCGCACACCCGCTCCGCCGGGGACGAGGCGTGGCTCCAGCGGACCTCGGGACCCGGCGGCCTGATGAGCTACTGGTACGCCTTCGCCGGCGACCCGAACGAAGCCCCTGAGCCCACCGCCCCGATGGTCGACTTCACCGCGTCCCCGACCGCGGGCATCGAGCAGCTGTGGGTCGGGTTCGACAATGACACGGTCACCTCCGGCGCCACGACCTGGGCTTGGGACTTCAACAACGACGGCACCGTGGACTCGACCGAGCGCAACCCGTCGTGGGTCTATCCCACTGCCGGGACCTACACGGTCAGCCTGACCGCGACCAACGCGCTCGGGACCGACAGCATGACCAGGTCGAACTACATCACGGTCACGGCCCCGCAGCCGACGACCTACGTGCCCGTCAGCCCGACGCGGCTGCTGGACACCCGGAACGGCAACGGCCTGAGCGGGCGGTTCAATGCGAACATGCCGCGCACGTTCCAGGTCTCGGGCCGAGGCGGGGTCCCGGTCGGCGCGACCGCGGTGACCGGCAACCTCACGGTCACGAACCAGTCCAACCCCGGTTTCGTGTACCTCGGGCCAAGCCCGATCAAGTACCCGCCCACCTCGGCCTTGAACTTCCCGCTCGGTGACAGCCGCGCCAACGGCGTGACCCTGGCCCTGGGCCCGGGCGGCACCCTGAGCGCCACGTTCGCGCCGACCGGGTCGACCGACCTCGTGTTCGACGTGACGGGCTACTTCGTGCCGAACACGACGGGCTCGACCTACTTCCCGCTCGAGCCGTCCCGCGTCCTCGACACCCGGGACGGAACTGGCCTGGCCGACCCGTTCAGCGCCAACACGCCCCGCACGTTCGCGGTCGGCGGCGTGGCTGGCGTGCCGGCCAACGCGGTCGCGGTCGCGGCCAACCTGACCGTCACCCAGCAGTCGATGGCGGGCTACCTGTACCTGGGCCCCACCGCGACCGCCAACCCGGCCAGCTCGACGCTGAACTTCCCGGTCGGCGACAACCGCGCGAACAACGTGATCCTGGCCCTGGGCGGCGGCGGAACGCTGAGCGCCACGTACGTCGCGTCGGGTGGCACGGCCCACCTCATCCTCGACGTGACTGGCTACTTCGTGGCCGGCACCTCCGGCGCGCGGTTCGTTCCGTTGACGCCGAGCCGGCTGCTCGACACGCGCTTCGGGAACGGCCTGAGCGGCGTCTTCACCGAGTACAGTCCGCGCACCTTCCAGGTCGTCGGTCGCGGCGGCGTCCCCGCTTCGGCGGTCGGCGTCACCGGCAACCTGACCGTCACCATGCAGACGAAGAACGGCGCGATGTACGTCGGCCCCAATGCCAACGCCAATCCGCCGACCTCAACCCTGAATTTCCCGATCGGGGACAGCCGGGCGAACGGGGTGACCGTCGCGCTTGGCGCCGGCGGAACGCTGAGCCCGACCTACATGACGACCTGGGGCACGGGCACCACGCACCTCGTCTTCGACGTCACCGGCTACTTCAAGCCGTAGCGGCGTCCCGGGTGGACCGGGAGATTCGTACCATCGCCGGCGGTGTCCGCGGGCCCTAGGGTGCCGATGGCTGGGGTCTGGTGTGGTCAGGTGTGCCACCGCTCCAGCGCCAGGGGTCACGCTCGCCACATGCTTCGACGACCGCCACTGATCGCCCGAGGGCTTGCCGCCGTGCTGGCGGCCGGCCTGGTCGTCGGAAGCCCGGGGCTCCCGGCCCGGGCCGGTTCGCCTCCGCCGGGTGGAACCCCGGTCCCGGCCGCGCTCCCGAATGCACCGATCACCCTGCCCGACGGCACCGTCCTGGCCCTCCCGCCGCAGGAGCTCGTCCGCCAGCCATCGGTCCAGGCCGAGATGGCCGATCGCTTCGCCGAAGAGGACTTCTCGTTCACCCCAGGTGCCACGCCCACCGTGCCGCTCGCGGGGGCGGGTGGCATCGGACCGGTGCCCACCGCTGTCGGCGGACCCGTCGCGACGGCCCTGCCGAACGGCCTGAAGCGCGAGGTCTTCGGGTTCCTGCCGTACTGGATGCTCGACGCCAGCGACCTCCAGTGGATGCAGTACCAGCTCGTCTCGACGATCGCCTTCTTCGGCGTCGCGGCCAAGCCCGACGGCACCCTCGCCACCTACGCGGCCGGATGGTCGGGCTGGTACAGCTCGGCGATGACCGGGGTGATCAACGCCGCCCACGCCCGGGGGGTCAAGGTCGTCCTGACGATCACGATGATGGCCTACGACGGCGGCGCCCAGCAGGCCGCCCTCCTGGGCAGCGCCACCGCCCGCGCCAACCTGATCGCCGCCATCGTCGCGGCG
>DATBIW010000008.1:0-1851 GCA_036556745.1 Candidatus Limnocylindria bacterium
AGCCCAGTCCGTGGCCGTGGGCCGGCATGTCGCCGACGACGGTCACGGTCGCGTTCTCGATGGGTGCGCCGGAGGCGTCCTCGATGTGGAGCGTCCACGAATGGAGCTCCCCGATCGGTGGCGGCATGACCGATGGGGTGACCGTGCCGTGGATGGCGCCACTGGGCGAGGTCGCCGGCGAGAACAGGGCTGCCGCCGAAGCGGCCGCGGATGGTGCGCTCGAGGGCGTACCTGGCCCCGCGGAGGCGCTCGGGGTCTCGCTCGGCTCGGAGGACGATTGGGTCGCGGTCCCGGAGCAGGCGGCGAGCAGGACGGCCGCGCTCGCGACCAGGAGGGCGTTCTTTGTCGGTCTCATGGCGGGTCAGTCCTCCGAAGGGAATGGGAAGTCCGGCATCTGGGCCGGGCCGGCCAGGGTGTGGAGGAAATCGACGAGCTGGCGGATCTCGGTATCGGTCAGTTCGAGCGGCGCGAGCTCGGAATGGCCCTCCTCGGCCGCCGGCGCGGCGCTGTAGTGGGCGAGCACCTGCTCGAGGGTCGCGAACTGTCCAGCGTCCATGTACGGCGCGGTGAGGGCCACGTTGCGGAGGGTCGGCACCTTGAACATGCCGTCCAGGCCCGCGTCGTCGATCCGCAGGAACTCGAGATGCGGACAGTCGGGTGGCTGGGCGTCGCTCCACCGGCTCCGGCAGTTGAACTCGTCGTCCAGCACGAGGTGGGCACCGGCCGCGCGCCCGGTGTCCTGCGCGGCACCCGGCACGCGGGGGACCCCGGTGTTGTGGAACTCCCCGCTGCTGAAGCGCGGCCCGCTGTGGCAGCTGGTGCAGCCGGCGCGGCCGATGAACAGCCCCAGGCCGGCCACCTCGTCGGCCGTCAGCTGGCCGCCGCCGGTCGGATCTCCGCCCACGACGGCGTCGGCGTAGTCGTCGAATCGCGACCGCGTCGGGTTGAGCTCGCGTTCGAAGGCCGCGATCGCCTTGCCCATGTTCACGAACACCTCGGTAACCGCGTCGCGGTCGGCGGGTTCCATGGCGTCCCAGGCGGCGACCGCGTCGGCGTCGCCGTGCGGCCCTGCCTGGGCCGGGAAGCGGGCCGGGTCCGATAGGTCCGGCAGCCGCCCGAAGACCGCCTCGTACGGCTCGTGGTAGTGCTCGGCGACCAGGTGGGCGTACATCGTCCGGGTCCCGCCGTGCTCGACGAGGCTCTCGAGTGGGGCGAGCGCCTGCGCCCACTGGCTGTCCTTCCGGCCGTCCCAGAACAGCCACTGGTCGTACGCGGTGCCGACCACGGTCATCGTCTTGCGCGGCATCTGGCCGACGCCCTGGCCGGTCCGGAGGCCGTCGGTGAACGACCGCTCGGGAAGATGGCACGTCCCACAGGCCACCGAGCCGTTCGAGCTGAACCGGGTGTCGAAGAACAGGTCGTGTCCCAGGGCGGCGGCGGCCGGATCGTCGGCGACCCGGTTCGTCGGATCGGACGGCACCGCGCCGAGCGCGCTCAGCGAGAGCGAACGGAGCGTCGCGAGCTCCTCCTCGCTGTACGCCGGAGCGACGGGGGGCATCGAACGGGGACCGATGACCACCGCCACGCCGATGACGACCAGGCCGATGACGGCCGCGCCGACGAGGACGCCTCTCCGATGGCTCCGCACACCTCCTCTACCTGCCCCCGAGCGCTTCCGTTCCACTTCCTGGGTCGGCCGGCCCCCCGCGTCGTGACCTTCGGCCTTTGAGCCAGGTCTCGCGGCTGCGAGAATGGGGGCTGAAATCGGAAGGAGGCGCAGCGGGCCATGCGACGTGTCTCACGCGGAGCGGTGTTCTGGGGATCGGCGCTCGTCACGGCCGGTCTCGTCAT
>DATBIW010000009.1:0-9070 GCA_036556745.1 Candidatus Limnocylindria bacterium
CCCTGGTGGTCGTGGTGGTGGTGGCCGTGGGGGCGACCCTGGGAATCCTGCTCATCGGTCGTCAGCCGTCGCCGGCCGAGGCGATGGCCGGCGCGTCCGCCTATCCGCTGCCATGGCCGTCGCCGACGGCTGATCAGGCGATGCCGGCTCCACCCTCGGCCGTGACCTCCGAGGAGACCGCTACCCCTACGGAACCCGCGGCCGTCGAACCCGCCCCCGCGAAGCCGACGAGGGAAGCCGGCACCAAACCGGCGGCCAAGCCGCCCGCGAAGAGGGCGACGAAACCGCGGGCCAAATCGCCCGGGAAACCGCCTCCGCCGACTCCGTCCTAGACCCGGCCCTGGGGGACCGTGTGCCAGTAGGCCTTGTTGAAGACGAGCTTGCCGAGGTGCCACACCCGGTTCGGGGCCGGCGGCTGGGGCGGGTGGTCATAGTCGAACTTCAGCAGGGTCCCCTTGCCATCCCCGATCTCGAAGAAGCAGATCACCTTGCCTTCGTAGTTCCCCTCTCTCACCCGGGCACCCCGCCCGTTTACCGAGGCGGCGATGCGCTCGGCCACGACCGGCGCCTCGAAGTGCGCGGTCGAGCCCGCCTTGGAGAGCGGCAGGTCGGTGGCGTCCCCCAGCGCGAACACGTTGGGCCGCCCGCCCACCTGGAGCGTATGGCGGTCGGTCGGCAGCCAGCCGCCCGGTCCGGGCGCCAGCCCCGAGTCGATCAGGAACTGGGCACCGTGATGGGGCGGCACGAGGATCAGCAGGTCATATGGGAGCTCCTCGCCCTCCAGGGACTGGACGGTCTTCCGCTCCGGGTCGATGGCCTCGACGTTGAAGAAGGTGTGGAGCGCGATGCCCTTCTCCTCGAGGATCGGTGTCACCATCTCGGAGACCGGCTCGATCGTGAAGGCGCGACCGATGGGCGAGCAGAAGTGGATCTCGCTGGTCTTGCGGATGCCGCGCTGGCGCAGCTCGGCCTCGATCAGGAGCGCCACTTCCAATGGTGCCGGCGGGCACTTGTAGGGCATGCCCGCGATGGCGACCACGATCCTCCCGCCGACGAACTGGTCGAGCGCATGGCGCAGCTTCAGCGCCGCCGGGGCGTTGTAGAAGTGATGCGCCTCGGTCTCGTAGTGCGGGATCTCATGCGGGGTGATCCGCGACCCGGTGGCCAGGACCAGGTAGTCGTACCGGAGCCTTCGGCCATCGGTCAGGCTGACCTCACGGCTCAGCTCATCGACACCGGCGATCTCGCCGACGACGAGCTCCACCCGCCTGTCGAGGAGCGTCCGCTCCGGACGCTGGAGCTTGTCGGCCTTCTCCCCGCCCATCGCGATGTACATGAAACCCGGCTGGTAGACGTGCTCGCCGGTCCAGTCCACGACCGTGATCGTGGCCTCGCCACGCTTGATGCGCCGGCCGAGCCGGCGGGCGAGGAGGTTGGCGGTCAGCGTGCCGCCAACGCCCCCGCCCAGGATCAGCACCCGGTTCATCGGTCCTTCCTCCGGCTCTAGCGCAGCTTCTCGACGATGATCTCGTCGTAGCCGTCGTGGGCCTCGACCGCCACCAGGCGGTGACCGGCCTTCTCGACCCACTTGGGGATGTCGGTCCTGCTCCCCGCGTCTGACGAGTACACGGCCAGCACGTCGCCGACCGCGGACTCGCGGATGACGCGGATGAGCTCCATCAGTGGTCCCGGGCAGTAGCTGCCGCGGGCATCGACGACCCGGGTGATCGCGGGTGCGGTCAGCGTCATCGGTGGTTCGTCCTTTCTAGATGAACAGCGAGGCTTCCGCGTTGGTCATGATCTCGATCGCGGTGGCGGCACCCGCCGGCTCACCGAGCCCCTCGATCATGTCGTCGCGGGTCAGGCCGAACATGTCCATCGTCATCTGGCAGGGGATGAACTCGACGCCCAGGGCCTGCGCGGCCTCGAGCAGCTCCTTCGGGCTGGCGACGTTGTTCTGGCGGGCCAGCTTGCCCATCATCCATGGGCCCATCCCGAGGAAGTTCATCTTGGTCAGCTTCACGTGGCTGATGCCGGGTCGCTGCATGAACGCGAGCATCTTCTGCATCCAGTTCTTGCCGACGATCCGACGGTCCTCCTTCACGAACGGGAGCAGGCCCCAGTAGGTGATGAAGACCTTGACCGCCATCCCGCTGGCGGCTGCGGTCGTCGAGAGGATGAGCGTGGGCCAGACCTTGTCGAGGTCCCCGCTCCAGTTGATGATCACGAACTGCTTGGTCGCGACCGCCGGTTCGGCGACGGGCTCCGGTCGCGGCTCGCTCACCGGGACGACCGGGGCTGCGGGTCGCTCCGCAATGGCGGTTGTCATGTCCTCACCTCAAATCTTCCGAATGAGGAACCGGTAGACCGATCCCTCCTGCCCGAATTCGACCAGCTCGTTGCCGGTGGACCGGGTCCAGGCCTCGAAGTCCTTTACCGACCCCGGGTCGGTGGCCAGAACTTCGACCAGGGTTCCCGCGGACAGACCGCGGAACAGGGTCGCCGTCTTGACGATCGGCATTGGGCAGCTCAGCCCGCGGGCGTCAACGGTCTCCTGCGCGCTCGTGGCGACAGTCATGTCAAGCTCCTTTCCACGCTTTCAGATGAAGGTCACCGGCCCGGCGCCGGCGTTCAGGTAGAAGGCGGTGACTCCCTCGACCCCGTCGACCAGTGGGTCGAGGTCGGTCTCGGCGATGTGGAGCAGGTCCATCGAAAGGGAGCAGGCCTGGATGTCGATTCCACCCAGCTCCTTCGCCTGGCGAAGCGTGTCCGCCCAGCTCGCCTGCCCGGCGGCCCGGAGCGCGTCGACGGCCGTCCGGCCTTCGGCGCCGGCCTCGGGGGCCAGGCCGTGATCGGAACTGATGCGGTCGGCGCGGAACGCGTCGAGGGCCCAGTACTGGAGGAAGACGTTCACCGGCCGCCCGAGGGCGGCGGCGCCGGCGGCGAGGACCGCGGCGGCGTTCAGCTTGTCATCGGTCCCCGAGAAGAGGACCAGGTTCAGTGGCTCATCCATGTCCTTCACCGTTCGTTTCAGCGCACGCGGGCCAGCTCCCGGGCGGGACGTCCGCCGGGGCTGGAGAGGCCGGCCAGGCGGCCAATCCGCCGCTCGAGGACAGCCCGCATCAGGTCGCAGGCCGCAACCACATCCGGGTCGCTGATCCGGTAGCGGACCTCGCGGCCCACCCGCTCCGCTTCGACCACGCCGGCTGTTCGCATGACGGCGAGGTGCTGGGAAGCGTTTGGCTGGCTGATGCCCAGCCCGCCGGCGAGCGTGCCAACGTCCATCGGACCCTCGGCGAGCTGATGCAGGATCTCGAGCCGTCGCGGGTGGGCCAGCGATCGGAGGACTTCGGCCTGCAGGTTGGCGATCTCATCCATGCGGGCAGCATCGGCATATGCGCAGATGCGCAACAGTGCCAATCGACCCCTGCCGTCCGGTCCGAAGGGACCGGGAATGCGGGTCCCCGCGGGCGTTGGATCAGGCGGTTGCCGGGGGCTCGGCCTCTGCTGGCGGTGGGGTGGATCGGCCTGAATTCGTCCGGCGGATGAGCCGGATGGCCACGAACACGATCAAGCCGATGATGATCAGCGCCGGGACCCCGACGATCACGAACCAGATCCCGAACTCGACCAGCGACTGGCCCAGGCTGACCAGCGAGGCGAGTGCCTCCTGGACGATGGCCGCCGGATCGAAGTCCTCGGACACCTGCTCGACCGGCTCGGGCACGGGCACGACGGTGACGGTCAGGGTCGCCAGCTCGACCTGGTCGGTGTAGTAGGCCAGCTGGGCCTGCATCGACTCGATCTCGCCGCGGACCTGGAACAGCTGGTTCTGGATGGCGAGGATGTCCTCGATATCGGTCGCCCTGTCGAGGAGCTCGCGGTACTGCGCCTCGGCGGCGCGGAGGTTCTCGAGCCGCGCCTCGAGGTCGATCACCACCGCGGTGACATCCTCCTCGCGGGTCGCCTCGGCCTTCACCTCGCCGCCCAGGTCGTGGACGGCCTCGATGGCCTCGTCGAACCGGTCGGCGGGGATCCGCATGGTGAGCGTGGCCGAGTCCTCGAACTCGCCCTGGAACGAACTGCTGATGAAGCCGTCGAGCTCGAGGGCGAGGGCCCGGACCTGGCCGGTGATCTCGGCGACGTCGTCCACCTCGACCGTGATCTCGCCCGTCCGGATGATCGAGCGGTCGGTCTCCACCGCGCCCGGCTCACCGGAAGAGTCGAGGCCCTCGTCGCCGGGGACGAGGGGAGCGCCCGCCCCGTCCACGTCGCGGCCGGTCACGCCACCGCCGAAGTCGGGAGCGGGGACCTCGGTCACCGGGCCGAGGGCCGCCTGCTGGCAGGCGGCGAGCACGAGGATGAGGGCGGCGAACAGGACCAGGAGCGCGGGACGCGAGGTCTTCACGGAAGTGTTCTCCGGATGTGGTTGTCAGCCCCTCAGACGCCGGACCGCGAGCCCCGGTTCCCCGCGCCCCTAGAATCCGCCGGTGACCGAGTCCCGCCGTACGCTCCTCGCCCTCGTGGCGGCGGTGGCGTCGGCGAGCACGGCCTACATCGCGGTCTGGGTCGTGAGCTCCCTGGTCGTGCTCGAGATCACCGGTTCGGCTCTCGCCGCCGGCGTGCCCAGCGCCCTGGCCGCCCTGGCCACGGCCTTCGGGGCGGTGGGGGTCGCCAACCTCGGCATCCGCTGGAACCGGCCGCGGGCGGTGGCGATCGGGTTCGTGGCGGCGGTCCTCGGGTGTGGCCTGGCCGGGGCGTCGATCCTGCTCGAGTCGCTCGCCTGGCTGTTCGCCGCCAGCGTCCTGATCGGGATCGGCAACGGCGCGCTCCAGCAGACGCGCTTCGCGGCTGCCGACACGGTCACCGCCGACCGCCGGGCCTGGGCGCTCGGCCTCGCGGTGTGGGGATCGACGGTCGGCGCCGTGTTCGGGCCGAACCTGGTCGGGCTCGCCGAGGGGCTGGCCGAGCCGATCGGCGTCGACCCGCTGGTCCTGGCGCTCGTCATCATCGGCCTGCTGTTCGTGGCGGCCGTCGTGCTGGCCCTGCTCGCCGGCCAGTGGTCGGCGCGCGTGCCGGACGGATCGGCCGACGAGCGTCCCAGCGGGTGGGCGGGCCGCCAGATCGGCGCCCTCGTGCGTGACCCGCACCGACGGGCGGCGCTGGCCGCGCTGCTGGGCGGGCAGGTCGCGATGGTCCTGATCATGACCATGACGCCGCTCCACATCCACGCCGGAGGCGGCGACCTCGTGTTCGTCGGGCTCGTGATCAGCGCCCACACGCTCGGCATGTTCGCCCTGGCGCCGCTGTCGGCCCGGCTGGTCAGCCTCCGCGGCCCGACGGCCGTCGCGCTGGCCGGGATGGCCGTGCTGGCCACGGCGGCGGTGGTGTCGGCCGTGGCGCCGCCTCACGGCGGGCCGCAGCTGGCGATCGGCCTGTTCCTGCTCGGGTACGGGTGGAACCTGACGTTCGTGTCCGGCAGCTCGATGCTGGTCGAGGGAGCGGCCTCCGCCGCCCAGACGCAGCGCCAGGGAGCGAGCGACTTCCTCGTCTACCTCTCCGGGGCGACGGCCAGCATCACGGCCGGCGCTCTCCTGGCGGCGGTTGGCTTCGCGGCGATGTCGCTGCTGGGCGGGGCGTTCCTGGTCGTGCCGGCGGCCATCATCCTGCGCGAACGGGTCCGCGCCCCGGAGCCTGCCCAGGCCTGACGGGGGATCTGGACAAACCGAACATTCGTTCTATACTTGACCGTCCGATGGTCGGGCCGGACGCGTACTGCGAGCTCCACGTTCACAGCAACTTCTCGTTCCTCGACGGGGCCAGCCACCCCGAGGACCTGGTGGCGCGGGCGGCCCGGCTGGGGATGCCGGCCCTGGCCATCACCGACCACGCGGGGCTGTACGCCGCCGTGCGGCTCTGGAAGGCGGCCGAGCAGACCCGGACCGATGACGGCCGCGCCGCGGGCCTCTCCCCGCTGGAGGGGATCCTGGGCGTCGAGATCGCGATTCCCCGTACCGAGGCCGAGCTCCGGGCCGCGCGTCGCGGCCGCCGGGCGGCCCTCCCCCGGCGCGGGACGAAGGCCAGCCGCGGCTGGCCGGGGGAGCACCACGCCGGCCCCGCCCCGGGCGACCACCTCGTCCTGCTGGCCCGCGACCCGGCCGGCTACGCGGCCCTGTCCCGGATCGTGTCCGCCGGCCACCTGGCTGGCGAGAAGGCGTACCCGGTGTTCGAGTCAGCGCCGCTCGAGGCGGCGCTCGACGAGGCCCGCGGCCACCTCATCGGCCTGAGCGGCTGCCGGAACGGCGAGATCCCGCGGCGCCTGCTGGCCGGGGAGCGCGCCCTGGCACGGCTCGCGGCGGACCGCTGGGCCGCCCACTTCCCCGAGGGCGACTTCGGCGTGGAGCTGAGCCACCACCTGCTCCCCGACGACGACTGGCTCGTCGCCGAGCTGGCGTCGCTCGCCGACGAAGCGGGCCTGCCCACCGTCGTCACGAACGAGGTCCACTACGCCGAGGCCGACGGCCACCGGCTCCAGGACGTGCTGGTCGCCATCCGCCACGGCGCCACCCTGGACGAGGCCCGCGAGCTGCGCCTGCCGAACGCCGAGTACCGGCTGAAGACCGGGGCCGAGCTGGCGACCATCGGTGCCGGCCTGCCCGACCCGCGCTCCCGGCGCGCGTGGCGTGACGGGATGACGCAGGCGGCGACCATCGGCCAGGCCTGCCGGCTGGACCTGGGCTTCGAGCGCTATCGGTTCCCCGGGTACGACGTTCCGGATGGGGAGACGCCCTTCTCGTACCTCTACCAGCTTGCCCATGACGGCTTACGGCGCCGGTATCGGCCGATTACCAAGCAGGCCCTCGAGCAGCTGACCCACGAGCTCGGCGTCATCGACCGGACGAACCTGTCGGAGTTCTTCCTGATCGTGTGGGACCTCATGGAGTTCGCCCGCCGGAACGGGATCATCGGCCAGGGGCGGGGGAGCGCCGGCGACTCGATCGTCGCGTACTGCCTGGGCATCACCAAGGTCGACCCGATCGAGCACAAGCTCCTGTTCGAGCGGTTCATCAACGAAGCCCGGGCCCTGCCCGACATCGACATCGACTTTGACGTCAACCGCCGCGAGGAGGTCATCCAGTACCTCTACCGCCGCTACGGCGTCGACCACTCGGCCATGGTCTGCAACGTCATCACCTACCGCGCCCGCTCGGCGGTCCGCGAGGTGGCCAAGGCGCTCGCCTTCCCGCCGGAGGTGGTGGACCGCATCGCCAAGGCGCTCGACACCCGCGACGCGACCGATGTCGCGGCCGACCTGGCGCTGGACGGCGGCTTCGGCTGGCTCTTCAGCGAGCTCGGCGAGACCGATGAGGCCGATCCGACGACGGCCGTCGGCGGCACGCTCTTCGGCGAGACCAGGGCGACCACCGGCGACCGGGCCGTGGTCCGGACCAACGACAACCACTGGCACATTCGCGATCGCCCGCGGCTGCGGCCCGACCTGGCCGCTGCCGAGGACCGGGCGCGCGAGGCGGCCGGCGACCACGACGGGCGGCCATACAGCGAGAGCGGCTGGTACCCGCCCCGCCGGCCGAGCGCCCTCGACCAGTCCACCATCCAGGTTCGCCACGAGGGCTGGGAGCGGCAGCGCTACGGCGGGGCGCGCCCGGCCGCTGACGGGCCGCACGCGGGCCACGTCCCGGTCGATCCGGAGAGCGGGATGCCGGTCGAGCGGCGGCCCCGTCCGCCGGTGGTCGGCACCGAACCCACCCCGCCGCCGGAGGCGCCCGGGCCGCGGAACCGGTGGCAATGGCTCCTCGCCCTGTGCGCCGAGATCGACGGCTTTCCGCGCCACCTCGGGATCCACGTCGGCGGGATGCTCGTCACCCGGACCCCGATCACCGAGCTGGTGCCCATCGAGCGGGCGACCATGCCGGGCCGGGTGGTGACCGAGTACGACAAGGAGGACGTCGAGGCGCTGGGGCTGGTGAAGATCGACCTCCTGTCGCTCCGGACCCTGGGCGCGGTCTCCGACGCGGTGGACCGGATCGAGCGGGACACCGGCCGGCGCCCCGATCTGGACGCGCTTCCCCACGACGACCCGGCGGTCTTCGCCTCGATCAAGGCCGCCGACACGGTGGGCGTGTTCCAGGTCGAGTCGCGGGCCCAGATGCAGGCCCTCCCCAAGGCCAGCCCCGAGCGGTTCGAGGACCTCGTCGTCCAGGTCGCGATCATCCGGCCCGGGCCGGTCCAGGGGAACGCGGTCCATCCGTACCTGCGGCGACGAGCCGGCCTCGAGGAGGTCGTCTACCCCCATCCCAGCCTGCGGCCGATCCTCGAGGACACCCTGGGCGTGATCCTCTACCAGGAGCAGGTCATGCAGATCGCGATCACGATCTGCGGCTACAGCGCCACCGAGGCGGACATCTTCCGCAAGGCGATGGGCTCGCATCGGTCCCACCAGGCCATGCAGCGCGAGCGAGATCGGTTCATTACCGGCGCCTTACGCACGGGTTTGACCGAGGCCGATGCCGATGACCTCTTCCGCCGCTGCAGCGCCTTCGCCGAGTTCGGGTTCGCCCGGGCCCATGCCGCGGCGTTCGCGAAGATCACCTACGACACCGCCTGGCTGCGGCTCACGCATCCCGCCCACTACCTGGCCGGGCTCCTGAACAACCAGCCGCTGGGCTTCTACTCGCCCGCGACCCTGGTCAACGACGCGCGGCGCCACGGGATGACCGTGCTCGGGGTGGACGTCAACCGCTCGGCATGGGAGCACGACACCGAGCGGATCAGGGAACGCGGCGACGCGCGGCGGGACTTCGCCGTCCGCCTCGGCTTCCGGCAGGTGAACGGCATCGACGAGGCGGTCCGGACCGTCCTCGACGGGGAGCGGGCCGCCGGCCCGTACCGAGGCGTTCGTGACTTCGTCGCCCGGACCGGGCTGGCCGAGCCGGTCGTCGAGCGGCTCATCGCCATCGGTGCCTTCGACTGGACCGATATCCCCCGCCGCGAGCTGCTCTGGCAGCTCCGCGCCACCCTGCCCGACGCGGATCCGGCACGCCCTCCGCTG
>DATBIW010000010.1:0-51573 GCA_036556745.1 Candidatus Limnocylindria bacterium
GGACGAGGAGCTCGGTCACCGGGCCGATGTGGCGCGGATCGCGCCAGATGCCGAGGGACGCCATCGGGAAGGTCGCCCGCCCGTTCTTGGTGTACGACTCGTCGAAGAAGTCGACCGGCCCGTCCGCCTCCTGCTGCGAGACGTTCTCGAGGTAGGCATCCGGCTTGACCACCGCGCCATGGATCGCCGGCTCGTGGCGCGGGTCGAGGGCGAACGTCTTGGCGAAGCACCCGTTCTCGGTGCCGACCACCTTGCCGCCCGGGAAGAGGCCGACGAAGTCGTCCTGGACCGGCTGCGACCCGTTCTGGCGGGTGAATGTCGTCGTCGTCTTGCCGGTTCCCGACAGACCGATGATCAGGAACGTCTTCTCCCCGGCATCGGTCGGGATCACCTTGCACCCGGCATGCATGGCCAGGCCGCCGGCGCCGTAGACCTTGGCGTTCCACATCCTCAAGCCCCCCTTCTTCGACTCCCCGAAGTAGTCGGAGTTGAAGACGCGGGTGATGCCGGCGTCGAGGTCGACGGCGATGAGCCGCTCGTCGGGGTAGCCGGGCATCGGCAGGTTGGGGGTGTAGATGATGACCAGCTCCGGCTCCCATTCGGCCGCCAGGCGATCCGGCGGGAAGTAGAGCTGCTGCTGCATGCCGGCGATGTTGGCGTTCGCGCTCTCGATGTAGAGCCGGGCGCGCGACCGATACTCGGGGTCGTTCCCAATGAAGCCGTCCACGACCACCATGTCGTGCTCGGCGATGTACGCGTCCTGGAGGGCGGCCACCCGGGCTCCCTCCTCGCGGGTGATCGCCTGGCCGGTCGTGATCGCCGGGTCGGTGCAGACCAGGTAGGTCGAGGCCTTCGACCGGCTGACGACCCGGGTCTGGACGTTGTAGCTGCCAAAGGCCGTGCGCCGCGCCTGGGGCATCCGGCTGGTCAGGTCCTGGAGCTCGGCGGGGGTGGGGTCATAGACGACCGATCGAGCGGCTGGGAGGCGGGTTCCCCCGGGGCCCACCGGCGCGCGCGCCGGACCGGCGACCACGTTCATTCGGCCTGGAGTCTCCTGTTCGGGTTCGGTCGCGGGCGGCGATCCATGTGCGGCCCGCCAGTTGTTGACGTGGCCATATCGTAGCAAGAGCCGCGGCCTGAAACCTTTCCGCCGCCCGGTGCCTCTCAGAGATGAAGAAACCCCATCCCTTGAGGCATTCGATGCGTACCAGCTCTCCAACCCGCGCCCTGGTCATCGCCGTGGGCTCGCTCCTCGTCTTGGCCGGCGTGGCCTTCGCCTCGCTCGGGCCGGGGGGTGATGCGCGGCCCGGCGGCGCCCCAGCCGACGCGTCGCCGACGGTCGACGGCACGGCCTTCCCGGACGCCTCCGGATCTCCGGAAGCGTCGCCCGAGGACGAGCTCGAGGACGAGGCCTCGGCCTCACCGGACGCGGACGATGAAGTCGACGACCACGGCGGCGAGGGCCACGGTGGCGACGACGAGGACGATCACGGTGGCGACCACGAGGACGAGGACGAGGACGAGGACGACGCGGCCGAATCGCCCGAGCCAAGCGAATCGCCCGACTCCGACGACTGACCGGCGATGGCCGAGGCGGCGTGGGACCATGCCGGCGTGGAAGACCGCGCCCTGGTCGACGCCGTCCTGGCCGGTGACCGCGAGGCGTTCCGACTCATCGTCGAGCGGTTCCAGGGACCGGTGTACCGTGCCGGCCTGCGTGTCCTCGGCTCGGTCGCCGATGCCGAGGACGTGGCCCAGGAGACCTTCGTGACCGCGTTCCGCTCGCTGGGCAGCTACCGCGGCGACGGTCCCCTGCAGGCGTGGCTGGTCCGGATCGCGACCCGGACCGCATTCCGGCGGCGATCGCAGCGCCGGCAGGCCTCCGACCTGGCGGTCGCGACCGGTCTCACCTCCAGCGCGCCCGATCCGCTCCAATCGGCGCTCGCCGACGAGCGCGCGGCGGCGGTTCGGTCGGCGGTGGCCGCCCTGGACGATCCCTATCGGGAGGTCGTCGCCCTGCGCTACTTCGGCGAGCTGTCCCTCGATGAGATCGCCACGACCACGGGCCGCAACCTGAACACGATCAAGACCCAGGTCAGGCGAGGGCTCCAACGGCTCGCCGGGGCGATCCACCCGGAGGCACTGTCGTGACCGATCAGGACCAGCGCGACCTCGAGCGGACGCTGACCGACTACGCCGACGCCACCGGCGGGACCCCGCCCCCGGGATTTCCCGACTGGGTCATGCGCTCGGTCGCCCAGGAGCCGATTCCTCGCCGTGGGCTGCTCGACACGCTGGGCCTGGCCCTTCGCCTGCCGCAGCCGGCCGGACGGTCGGCGTGGTTGGTGGCCCTCGCGCTGGTCCTGGCGGTGGGCATCACCTCGGCGGTGGTCGTCGGTTCGTTCATCGGTCCCCAGCCCGGGTCATCGCCGTCGCCGCTGCCGAGCATCGAGGCCTCGCCAACCCAGACCGAGTCGCCCACCCCGAGCAGCTCGCCGACGCTCATTCCGACTCCTACCCCGGCTCCGACCCCGGTCTTCACTCCGGCGGAAACCGACGACGAGGACGAGACTGAAACTCCCACGGAGTCGCCGGACTAGGGGACGGTCAGCTCCCAGACGTCGCCGAAGTGGCTCGAGGCGTCCCGGCCGCCGAACAGGAGCACCCGGTCGCGGCCTTCGTCGGTGACCATCTCCGCGCCTGACCGGCCGGAAGGACCCGATGGTGCCGCGGCCGGCGCGCCCTCGTGGTCGATCAGCCACGCGTCGGCGAGGTAGCTGGCGTCGAGCGCCTGCCCACCGAAGACCAGGTGCCCCCCGCGGTAGGCGGTCAGCGCGTAGAGGTTCCGCGCCGGGAGCCCCGACCCACCGATCGGGACCTCCGCCCAGGCGGCCGTGCCTGAGCCGGTGGCCCCGGAAAGCGTCCACCAGTCGCCCAGGGCCACGACCCCGTCGGTCTGCCCGCCGTAGAGGTGGAGTTCGCCGTCGGTCCACCAGCAGCCGTGGAGGCAGCGCTGGATGGGCGCGGTCCCGGGCGGGGACTCGTCGGTCCAGGTCCCGGTCGCGAAGTCGTAGGCCCGGGTATCGTCGAAGCGGGCCAGCTCACTGGTGAACCCGTGGCTGATCCACAGCCGCCCGTCGGGGCCGAGCGCCGCGCAGCTCCCATAGCGCGGAACGGGGGCTGCCCCGGCCGCGGGCAGCTGGCGCCACGAGCCTGCGCCCGGGTCGAAGGCCCACAAGTCGTTGAAGAAGCCGCCGACCCCCTGCCCGGCGAACACGACCAGACCGGTGCCCTCGACCCACGCGGCGTTGTGCCCGAAGCGCGGCGGCGGGGCGCCGGTGGCGGCCACCGTCTCCCAGCTGTCGGTGGCCAGGTCGTAGGCCCACAGGTCGTTGAACAGGCTGGCGCCCGCCCGGCCGCCGAACACGTACGCCACCGACCCGTCGCCGCCCACCGTCCAGGTGGCGTCCTCGCGGGCCGCGGGGCCGCCCGGCGGGGACAGCTCACGCCAGCCGGTCTCCCGCTGGCTGGGGGCCACGGACGGGGAGACGGAGGGCTCGACCGACGGCTCGGACGACTCCGACGACTCGCTGGGCCCCGGCGTGCTCGCGCTCGGGCTGCACGCGGCCATGGCGGCGGCGAGGGCCAGCCCCCAGAGGATCCGGCGGCTCATCGGTCAGCCATTCCCGTACAGCGGGATCTTGGCTCCGTTGATGGACGATGCCTCCTCGGAGAGCAGGTGCCGCACCTCGCCGGCGATCTCCTCCGGCGTCGTCCACCACGCGTTCTTGGGGCTCGGGTTGGCGTCCCGCTCGTGCTCGGCGTCGATCTGGCGGACGATGATCAGGTTCACGGTCGTTCCGGTCCCGGCCACCTCCCGAGCGAGGGTCATCAGGAGGGCCTCCTGGGCGGCCTTCCCGACGGCGTAGGGCGAGACGCCCTTGGCCGGCGTGGTGGCGTTCGGCGACGAAACGGCCACGATCCGGCCCCAGCCGGCGGCGGTCATCCGCGGCACGACGGCACGGATCATGTTCAGGGTCGTCCACAGGTGCTGGCCGAGCATGGCGCCAACCTCGGCGTCACGGACCTGGGTGACCGGCTCCCCGCCGTGGAAGCCCCCGACCAGGTGGACGAGGGCGTCCACCTGCCCGAACCGATCCGCGACGGCGCTCACGGCCGCCGTGGCAGCCGCCTCCACGCGCAGGTCGCCCTCGGCGGCCATCCATCGGTCCTCGGCAATCTCAAGCTCGGCGCCGAGCGCCTCGAGCGGTCCCCGTCGCGAGCCCAGCAGGGCGAGCCGCCAGCCCGCAACGGCCAGCTCGCGGCTGACGGCCGTGCCGGCCCCGCCGGCAGCCCCGGTGACGATCGCCACCCGCTCAGGCGGCGCCGTCTTCCGCCTCCTCGAGCTCGGCGATGGCGCTGGGGCTCATCCCGTCGATGATCGGCCGATCGTGCTGCTCGGGCAGGTGCTCGTACCCCGCCAGGTCGATGTAGTGGCCGGACCGCTGGGCCTTGGTGGACAGGTAGAACACGTTGTGCTCGTTCGGCGGGACGACGAGCGGGATGCGCCCGGTGATCCGGACCGCGTGCTGCTCCAGGCCGGCGATCTTCCGCGGGTTGTTCGTGATGATCTGGATGGATCCGACGTCGAGCAGACGCAGCATGTGGGCCGCCACCCCGTAGTCGCGTTCGTCGTCGCGGAAGCCGAGGGCCTGGTTGGCCTCCACCGTGTCCAGCCCGTCGTCCTGGAGGGCGTACGCCTGGATCTTGTTCACCAGGCCGATCCCCCGACCCTCCTGGCGCAGGTACAGGACCAGGCCGGCGTCCTGCTGGCCGATGAACCGGAGCGAGGCCTCGAGCTGGTCGCGGCAGTCGCAGCGCAGCGATCCTATGGCATCCCCGGTCAGGCACTCGGAATGGAGCCGGACCGGGATGTCGTCGCGGTCCCAGACCTCGCCCTTGATGAGCGCCGCGTGCTCGGCCCCGTTCCGGTCGCCGAAGGCCACGACCCGGAAGGCGCCGAATCGGGTCGGGAGGTCGGCGACCGCCGACATGGCCACGCAGTTGGGGTCGGGGCAGTCATGCTCACGGCCCCGCTCGAGGAGCGCTTCGAGTTTCGTTGTGGGCACGGTGGCCGGACGATAGCGCCTCGCGGCCGGAAGCGCATCGGCGCCCCCTGGGCTAGGCTTCGCCGTCCATGCAGCCGTTCGCCGACATCCGCCTCGACACCGATCTCACGATCGTGGGGTCCGGCCACTTCTTCCGCGTCGGCGAGGCCCAGTTCGGCGTCCGCGGGCTGATCGCGATCGAGAGCGTCGGACCGTACGTGCCGGTCCAGCACCTGGGACCGATGCTCATGATCCACGACGGGTTCTTCCAGCCCGGCTTCGGGATCGGGCACCACCCGCATCGGACCAACGAGCGCCTCTTCTATATCCTCGAAGGCCAGGTCGAGCACGACGACGCGCTGAACCACATCCGCGGGACCATGGAGGAGGGCGACCTCGGCCGGCTGACCGAGGGCGTCCGCGGGATGTTCCACCAGGAGTGGAACGGCGCCGAGCAGGTCACCCGCGCGTTCATCCTCGTCTACCACCCCGACACCGACCCGCCGATCCCGGTGGCCGAGTTCGGCTTGCTGAAGGCCGATGACCGGGTGCCGGTCCCGGAGGGCTCGGGCGTCGAAACCCTGGAGCTGGTCGGTCCGTCGTCGAGCTTCCACGTGAACCACTCGGGGCTGCGCCGCTATCTCGACTCGGCGATGACCGATGGAAGCTCGATTGACCTGACCCTGGAGCCCAACCGCGGGCTGCTCCTGTATCCGACCGACGGTCGCGTCCGCGTCCAGCGCGATGGCGAGGACCTGGTCCTCGACGCCGAGGAGTCGGTCCATCCGGAAGGCCCGGGCAACCTGGCCGTCGCGTGGAGCGACCACGCCGAGCGCCGGCTTCGTCTCGAGGCGGTCGGCGGGCCGGCCCGCATCCTGCGGATCGAGTTCGACCGCGGTCCGAACGACCTGATCCTGGGGGATCCCTACCTCAGCTGACCGTCGCGCCGGGCGGCGCGCAGCAGGCGCAGCCTCTCACCCCGGCCACCATTCCCGCCGCGTCGCAGCACGGTCCCCCGATCGCCACGAGCGGGAGCTCGGCCCGTCCGCCGGCGAGGTGTGACTCGAGGTCCGCGAGGCGTTCGTCCAGGGCCTGCAGCCCGGCGATCCGCTGGGCCAGGTCCAGGCGCCGAGCCGCGATGACCTGCGGCAGGGCCGTCGTCGTGTCCTCGCAGTGGCCCGAGTGGCACCAGCCGGCCATCTGGGCCGCGAGGTCGAGCGGCACGCCCATCCGGCGCAGGTCGATCAGGAGGCGGAGGTGCTCCACTTCGGCCGGCTCATAGTCGCGGTAGTTGTTGTCCGCGCGCTCCGGTCGGGGGAGCCAGCCCGAGCGCTCGTAGAAGCGGATGGTGTCCGTGGAGACGCCGACCTGGCGGGCCAGCTCGCCGATGCGCATCAGGACGGCGGGCCGGCGGCGCGCACCGCTTCGGACAGACGCCCCAAGGCCGCACGTTGCTCGGAGAGGACCTCCTCTGGAACCGGGCGTGGCGCGCGGCCTGCCGGCTGCGGGCGGGTCCAGCGCAGACGGATCTCGGTGCCGCCGGGTGCTGGGTGGAGCTCCCAGGTCCAGGTCAACGGCCCAAGCCGGCCCACCCGCGCGCGGCGGGCCAGCCGCTCATAGGGGCGCCACTCGGTCACCTCCTCGATGGTCGACAGGCGGCCGACGACGCACTGGCTGGTGGTGCCGACGCCTCGCCGGCCCCCGACCAGCTCCATTTCGACCGGCGCGCGCCCGTCCCATCGGCCCCGACGGTCGGGGGCGCTCAGCCACTCCCACGCCACGGCCGGTTCGACCGGCAGCTCGAGGGTCTCGTCCAGGAGCCGTTCGTGTCCGCCGGCTGCCGCGCGGCGGCTGACCCGGGCGGTTTCCCACCGTTCCCCGAGGTCGATGATCTGCCCGGTCACCTCGCCCAGCTCGTCGTAGCTCTCGACGAACGCTCGCAGGCCCAGCTCGGCGGGGTCGATCCCGAGCGCCTGGACCGCGGCATCGGTGAGCAGGGCCGAGCCTCGAAGGCTGACGTGGCTGCCGGCCGCGCCCTTCAGCAACCGGTGGGCGACGATGACATCGGTTCCGGCCAGCTCGACATGCCCCGCGATGCGGTGCCTGACCCAGGTCCCATGATGGACAAAGAACTTCAGGTCGAGATCGCCAACCAGGCTGCAGGCGGCGCACGTGCAGCTCGTGCTGTCGCGCAGACCTCGGATTCGTCGCCGAAACGCCGCGTAGGTACCCTCCAGGCCATCCAGCAGCTCCGACCCCTCCACCTCTGCCTCCGGACCGGTGAAGAACCCGGCGTCACCCTCGAGCTTGGCGAGCTTCACCACAGGACGGAGGCCGCTGACCACGACCTCGAGCAGGTCCGCCGCGATCGCCGGGCCCCGATCAATCTCGCTCGAGGACAGGTATCGCGTGTAGCCGGAGATGTCCGCCAGGAGCAGATATCCGGTCGTCGCCCGGGTCACTGGACGGCATCACCCTCGACGAGCGCCTTCAGGCGGACGAGCTCGCCGAGTTCGCTCTTGCGAACCTCGCCACCGGCAAACGGTTCGAGGAGGCGTCGAATCCCGAGCAGGCGAATGGAGCCCCGGCTCACCACCCGGCTGTCCTGCGGTTCGTTGGGGAGCACCTCGAAGGTGCCGGTCCAGTCCACCGGGCCGGTGATCGTGCGCGCCGAGAAGAGGCGCCCGGCTTCGAACTCAGTGATTTCGAACTCCCAGTCGCCCTCATCGGTCGACTGCCGATACCGGTATCCAACGCGCATGGACCCCTCGGAAATGGGTGCGGCGTAGGTCCCTCCCATCCAGGCCGGGTGCTGTGAGACATCGGCCAGGTAGGGGAAGACATCAGCCGCGGGCCGGTCGATGGTGATGTCGACGCTGTAGTTGATCATCTGCGGACACTAGACCTTGGAGTTACTCCAATGTCAACACCAATTTCGGCATTGCCTCGCACCGGTAGATGACGGGTCGCACGCAAGGACCGATACTGCGCGCGACATGGACGCATTCAAGAAGGCCATGGACCAGGCCCAGCAAGCCGCTTCTCAGGCGGCCTCCCAGGCGAAGGTCGCCGGCGGGCAGGTCCAGCAGAAGCTGAACGATCCGGCCACCCAGGCCCAGGCCAAGGTTCAGATGGCCAAGGCGGGCGTCGAGGCCAAGCGCGTGGCGGTCAAGGCTCGCCGCGGCGTCACGACGATCATCGAGAAGATCGACCCGGGGCTCCTCGCGGACGTGGTGATCAAGGCCACGGCCCTCCAGGAGAAGGCGAACAAGGCGCTCAAGGCGAAGAAGTCCCCGTACCGCATCTCCGAGGTCGTCATCTCGGCGGCCATCCCGCCGCAGGTCAGCTTCGCGATCGCCCGGAAGGACGACTACGAAGAGGACGTCGGGGACAACGTCGTCGAGTCCGCCGAGATCGTCGAGGTAGGGACGGGCGAGGAGGACGCCGTGCTGGCGCTCGACGGCTCGGCCGAAGCTCCCGACGAGATCATCGAGGTCGATCCACGTGGGTGAGGCCGCCGCGTGACGTTCGACCTGGCCGCCCGGAGGGAGAAGGCGGACCGGTCCTGGGGGGCCGTCCAGGCACGCCTGCGAGCCATCCCGCCGCAGTCGGTCGGACGAGGCTTCGTCGTCCTCGCGGTCCTGGCGTTCGTCGTCTGGCTGGCCGCCACCTCGTGGCCGGCCCTGGCGCCCTACATCGTGGGCGGGCTGATCGGCTACACGATCCTGCCGCTGGTCAACCGGCTCGACGGCTTCCTGCCGCGGGGCGTGGCCGCCATCCTCGCCCAACTGATCGTGCTGGCCATCATCGTCGGCTTCTTCGTCATCGTCGTCCCGCCACTGCTCGCCGGCCTCGGGCGCCTGGCCGAGGCGCTTCCCGAGCGCGGCGAGGTCACCGGCTCGCTCGGCGACCTCGAGGCCTGGCTCGCCACCCTGCCCGAGCCGCTGGCGACCGTCGCGGTGGACGTCCTGAACGGCGTCGTGGCGGGGCTGACCGAGACGCTGACCGGGATCCGGGACGGGGTGACCCAGTTCCTCATCGACCAAACACTGGGCATCCTGGGGACCGTCAACTTCGTGCTCGGCCTGTTCGTCCTGCCGGTGTGGCTGACGTGGACGATGACCGGCCAGCGCTTCGCGAAGGCCCGGACCCTGAGCCTGGTGGCGCCCGACATGCGGCCGGACGTCCAGGCCGCCATCCGGATCGTCGACCGCTCGGCCGGCAGCTTCCTTCGCACCCGGGTCGTGCTGGCCCTCCTGACCTCGGTGTTCACGTACCTGGGCATCGAGGTGGCCAGCCGGCTCGGCGCGCCGCTCGAGGCCAACGCGCCGGTGGCGCTGGCCGCCCTGCTCGGCGTGTTCCAGCTGATCCCGAGCATCGGGCTCCTGCTGGGCTTCCTGCCGATCGTGCTGGTTGCCGCGGTCCTCGGACCCACGCAGGGCCTCCTCCTGGGCGCCATCTACGTCGGGTCAGAGGCGCTCGCGTCCCGAGTGGCCGAGCCGCGCGGGCGGGGCGGGGCCAAGGACGTCCATCCGGCGCTGCTCATCCCGGCCCTGGTCGCGATGAGCCAGTTCGGGCTCATCTGGCTGATTCTCGCTGCGCCGGTGGTCGGCATCGTCTCGGACCTGGCGCGCTATGCCTACGGGCGGCTCGGCGACCCGCCGGCCCCGGCCGGCGTCATCCCCGGCGAACCGCCCACCGCCTCGACCGCGACCGTCGCCCCGGTCCCCAGCGCCTATCGAACCATGGCCGCCAGACAGGGAGTGACGACCAATGCCTGACGAACCGACGGTCGAGCCCGGGCAGGCCCTCGCGGCTGCTTCCTATGTCCAGCTGATCTCCACCTGGGAGCCGAACGAGCGGCTCGCCTCCGCCGCGCTCGTCACCCCCGACCCGAACGGCCGGCTGCCGGTCGTCGTCCGCGTCGGCGGCCCCAGCCTGGTCCGATGGGAGCCGGTCGCCGCGGCCGTCGCGCTCATTGCCTTCGTCGTGATCTTCTCCCCGCCGGCGACGTTCTTCATCGGGCTGCTGGCCGTGGCGGTCCTGCTTCTCGTGTTCTCGCTGATCGGTCGGTTCTTCATCAAGGTTCCCGAAGGCGCGTGGGGACTGGCGTCCCGTCGCAACCGCCAGGAGAAGACGTTCCTGCCCGGCAACTACGTCGTGATGCCGTGGCTGACCCTCACCCACCTGGTCGCCCGGCGCGAGTTCGTGTTCGACGCGCCGGTCGCGGCCGCGCCGTCCGCGGAGGGCGTGCGGGTGGACGTCGACGTCCTCGCCACCTTCCGGATCGTCGATCCGGCGCGCTTCGTCTACCAGGTCTCGGTCGCCGACTTCGACCAGTTCGCCCAGGCTGCCATCCAGGACTCGGTCCGCGCCCTCGTTCGAGGCATGACCGCGCTCCAGGCGCTCGACGTGGGCGCCGACGAGGCGACCAAGCTCAAGGCCGCGCTCGGCAAGCTGACCGGACCGTTCGGGGTCGAGGTCAGCGCCGTGGCGTTCACCCGGGTGGTCCTCCCGTCGGACATGACCACCTCGTTCGAGGAGAAGCGGCTGGCCGCGGTCCACCAGGAAGAGGAGGAGGCGCGGGCGGGCGCCGAAGACCTCCGCCTGCGGCTGCTCGACGAGCGCTTGAAGGCCCATCCCAACGCGGCCCAGTACGACCTCCAGATGGCCCGGCTCCGGGTCGCCCGCGACCTGGCGGCCAACACCCGCGCGGTCGTCGGCCTCGACAGCGCGTCCGAGCTCAGCTCGGCCATCACCCTGGCCACCGATGTGGACGGCGGGGGGGGTCCGGCCGCGGCGCCCGACAGCTCGGCCCCGCCGCGGAGCACGAGGAAGCCCCGCCAGACCTAGCCCAGGCGGAAGTGGCGGTCCAGCTCCGAGTGGTAGGTCCGGCCCAGCTCGTCGTGGTGGGCGGCCGCCCAGGCCGGTAGGCCGATCCGCCCGAGGGGCGGCTGGCCCGAGACGAGCAGGCTGGCCGTCAGCTCCGTGATCTCGTCGCCGGTCAGCATCACGTCGCGGACGAGCAGCCCCAAAGCCCGCGCGCCGAGGTGCGAGACCAGGCGCGGAGCGTGGAACAGCCACGCCGAGCTGTCGACCGCTGCTGCGAGGAGCCGGACGAAACGGTTGAAGGTCAGGATGTCCGGCCCCGCGGCGTCCACCTCCACGTCCCCCGACCGTCGCCCGGCCTCGACCGCGATCCGGGCCACGTCCTCGACGTGCACCGGCTGGAGGCGATACTCCCCGTTGCCGGGGATGGCGAAGGCCGGCATCCGACGGAGGACCCAGGACAGGTTGTTCACCAGGATGTCGCCTGACCCATAGGTGAGCGTCGGTCGGACGATGGCGTGCGACAGGCCCGACCCGCGGAGGATGTCCTCGAGCCGCGCCTTGGCGACGAAGTAGCGGGTCGGCGCGCTGGGGCTGGCGTTCACGACGCTGACATGGACGTAGCGCCGGACGCCGGCGTGACCGGCAGCGCCGATCAGGATCTCCGAGCGGCGGACGACCTCGTCGAACGTCAGCTCGCCCCGCTCGAAGCGGATCCAGTACGTGCTGTACAGGGTGTCGATCCCGCGGAGTGAGGCGGCCAGGGCGACCGGATCGTCAAAGGCCAGCGGCGCGGTCCGGATCCGCGGATCGGCGTCGGGTGGCCTCGGCCGGCGCACGAGCGTCATGACCTCCCGCCCCTCGGCCAGCAGCTGGGCGGCGATCGCTCGGCCGGTGAAGCTGAAGGCCCCCGTCACCGCATCCGCCACGACCTGATCCTAGCCCGCGCGCGCGTCCGGAGCCTACACTCGGCCCGACTCAACCTCACCGAGGGCAGACTCATGGCAACCGGCTCCGGAACCAAGGACGATCCCTGGCAGCTGAAGACCGCGCCAGGAACCTCCGACTACCAGATGTGGCGCGACGAGACGGCCGATCCTCCCGCCCTCGTCTGCCAGGTCGGCTCGACCCAGCTCAAGTACCACCTGAGCGCCATCGAGGACCTCCACGCGATGCTGAAGGCCCACGGCGACTGGATGCCGTTGGGCGCGGCCGATGAGCAGAAGGACGCGGCGCCGGGGACGGTCGAGGCCTGGGGCCGTGGCGCGGACAACCCGGTCGGCGGCTGGTACGGGCTGCGGAAGGGCTACCGCGGCCGGTTCGGGATGTACCTGCCCCCGCTCCTCGAGGCGCTGGGCATGGTCGAGCTGACCCACGACGCCCGGAACAACCAGGTCCGCGCCAAGTAGGCGCTCCTCGCCTCGACCCTCAGTCGGCCTCCTGGTCACCCACCTTCCGGGCCTCGGCCAGGAGGGCCATCAGCTCGTCGTCGATATCGGACTCGTCGCGGATGTCGAAGTAGTGGAGCCAGTCGCGCTTGCCGACGAGCTCGACCTTGGTGAAGCGCGCTGAGTCGGCCCGGCGCTTGAGCCACAGGCCCGACTTCAGGTAGTCGCGGCGCACGGTCGCCCCGGTGAAGCGGGCGCGGGTCATGATCTCGATCCGGGTCTTGCTGACCGAGATGGTCACCGGGCCCTGGGTCCGGAGCGCCGCGAGGTAGGCGTCGAACAGCTCCCGGGCCCGCGGCCGCCCGACGAAGTGGTCCTCCAGCGGCACCTTCACGCAGGAGTGCCACATGTTTCGGGTGACGTACTGCTTCCCGCAGCTCGGGCACGTCCAGAGCGGCCGATGCTCGCGCTTCCCGGATGGGGCCTGGCCCGCCGGCATGGCGACAGGGTACGGCGGGCGACCGACGCCGGTTACGAAGCGAGGAGGCTGTACTCCCCGTGGTAGCGGACCTGGAGCAGGTTGTTGAACAGGTTCAGCATGTTGATGTAGCCGATGAGGAACGCGAGCTCGACCAGCTCGGGATCGGAGAAGTGCTCGTGGACCTCGGCCATCAGCGCCTGTGGCACGTTGTTCGAGTCGTGCGCAGCCGCCCGGGTGAGCTCCACCGCCAGTCGCTCACGCGGCGCGAGCGCTGACGGGTCGGCCACGACCGCACGCGGCTCGTCGATGAGCTTCGTCAGCGCCACCAGGTCGCAGTGGAAGCTCTCGCAGAACTGGCATGCGTTGCCCTGCGAGGCCGTGATGATCACGAGCTCCTTGATCCGCCGCTCGAGCAGGCCGTTGGGGTAGAGGCCCTCGCCGAGCGCGCCGAACCCGCGGAGGATCTCCGGCCGTAGGCACATCGCCTGGATCATCTCGAAGGGCGGCCGGCCCCGCTCCCAGAGGCCTCGGCTCTCCTCGAACGAGGGGTCGTCCTTGACCGCCTCGAACGCGGTGCTGATCTGCTCCGGGGTCACGGTCACGCGCATCGGTCGAGCTCCTCCAGCAGAGGCATCAGGAATAGGAGGGTGGAGCGGGAGACGGGGCTCGAACCCGCGACATTCTGCTTGGGAAGCAGACACTCTACCGGCTGAGTTACTCCCGCCCGGCGTGGCGCCGACTGAATCGGCGCTGGCCCATGCTACCTAGTGGACCGAATCCGTGTCGAGCGTCCGGATCCGCTGGGCGAGGGTCTCGAGGACCCGCATTTTCAGCTCCGGGAACTCGTCCATCAGGCTGTGGAACTCGCGGCGGCCGAGGATGAACAGCCGGCAGTCGGTCATGCAGGTCGCGGTCGCCGTTCGCGAGCCCTCGGAGACCAGGGCGATCTCCCCGAAGAACTCGCCCGGTCCGCGCTCGGCGAGGACCCGGCCGTCGCGCTCGACCCGGACCGTTCCGCTGACCACCACGAACAGCTCGGCAGCCGTGTCGCCCTGGTTGAACAGCACCCGCCCGGCGGGCAGGTCCACCTCCTCGGCGAGCATCCCGAGCCGCTCGATCTCGCGATCGGTGCTCGCGGCGAACATCGGGATCGTCTTGAGCAGGGCGAGCTTCTCATCGGCCATGGCCGCAGCATATCAACCGGAACGCCGCGATCGAACCCCCGGACACCGCGGCCGGTATCGTCTGGCGAATGGTGCGCCGAGGTGGCCAGCGGGCCGCGGTCGCGATGCTGGCCGTCCTGACGGCGGTCACGGCCTGCTCGACGAGCTCGCCGAGCCCGAGCACCGCTGCCTCATCGGAGCCCAGCGGCGCCGCCCCGTCGGGTTCCGTGCCCGCCGCCGACCTGGAGATCAGCCAAGCGCTCCGTGACGCGGTCGAGCCCGACGCCATCCAGGCTCACCTCGATGAGCTGTTCGCTGCCGCCCAGGCCGGCGACGGGACCCGGGCCTCCGGGACCGACGGGTACACCGGCTCCCAGGCCTACGTCGCCGAGACGCTCACCGACGCCGGCTTCGAGGTCACGATCGACGAGTTCACGTTCCCGTACTTCAACGAGCTCTCGCCTCCCTCGGTCACCGTGGTCGGCGGGCCGACGTTCACCGGCGGCGACCATCTCCGGGCCCTGATCTTCTCCCGCTCCGGCGAGTTCGAGGCGCCGATCGTGGCCGTCGCCATCGACGATGACGGGATGCCCATCGGCTCGGGCGGCTGCGACGAATCGGACTGGGATGACTTCCCGGTGGGTTCGATCGCCCTGGCTGGGCCGGCGCCGTGCTTCCGGCGCCAGATGGTCGACGCGGCCCAGACCGCCGGGGCGGCAGCCCTGATCATCTCGTCGCCCAACTACGCCCCGGGCACGGTCCGCCGGCCGACCCTCCTCGACCCGTCCGGCATCGAGATCCCGGCCCTGTACGCCTCGAGCGAGGTCGGCACGGCGCTGCGCGAGGCGGCCGCGGCAGGCGGATCGGTCCAGCTCTTCGTCGAGACCCTCATCCAGGATCGGGTCACGGCTAACGTCCTCGCCGAGCGGCCGGGGACGGAGCCGGACGAGGTCGTGATGCTCGGCGGGCACCTCGACTCGGTCATCGACGGGCCGGGGATCAACGACAACGGGTCGGGGACGGCCACCATCCTCGAGATCGCGCTCCAGCTCGCCGAGATGGACCCGACGCGCCGGACGATCCGGGTCGCGTTCTGGGCGGTCGAGGAGCTGGGCCTCTACGGTTCGTACAACTGGATCCAGTCCCAGGACCCCGAGGACCTGCAGCAGGTGGTCGCCTACCTGAACCTGGACATGGTGGGCTCGCCGAACTTCGTCCGCCAGGTGTACGACTCGACGAGCGCCGTCTTCGACTCCCACGAGATCACCGACGCGTTCGGGGCGTACTTCGACGCGGTCGGCCTGGCCTGGGAGCCCGAGGATCTTGGACAGGGCTCGGACCATGCCGCGTTCGACGACTTCGGCATCCCGACCGGGGGCCTGTTCAGCGGCGCGTCCGAGCTGAAGTCCGACGAGCAGGCGGAGCTGTTCGGCGGCGTGGCCGACAAGTCGATGGACCCCTGCTACCACCTCTCCTGTGACACGCCGGACCAGGTCAGCGCGACGGCGCTGGACGAGCTCTCGGACGCGGCCGCCCACGTCCTGATGCTCCTGCTCGAGGGCGAGCTCCTGGTGGTTCTCGAGGAGAGCTAGCCGCGCAACCCGAGCATCCGCGCAAACATGATGGCGGCCAGGCTGCCCACGAGGACGACCTGGAAGGCCCCCGGGGGAAGCAGGCCGACGAAGGACAGCACGAAGCCAATGACGAGGACAGCTCCGGCAATGGTGCTGATGGGGTTCCGTCTCCACAGGCTTGCGACCGGCGCACTCGGGTTGGGCGCAGCGACCCGCGCCCAGGCGGCGTCGATCGTCGCTCGGTCATAACCCGCGTCGATGAGCGCGCCCGTGACCGCGGTCCGCTCGTACTGACCGGCGTTGGCCCGGATGTACTCCATGGCCGCCCGATCGGCCGCGATGTCCTGCTTCAGTTCGCTCCAGCTGGCAGGTGCGGAGCTGGCCGTCGCGACGCTGGTGGCCACTGCCTGCTCGGCGGGGCGCGGACCCCGGCGCAGGGCCGCGCGGATCGCCCGATCGTCGTAGCCGGCGCCCCGCAGGCTCGTCGTGAGCTGCTCGCGGGTCAGCCGCCCCGCGTTGGTGGTGACGAAGTCGTCGATGTAGCTCACGGGTTCACCTAGAGGGCGGCCAGCGCCTCCTCGAGCCGCTCGGTCGCCTGTGCCGGGGTCGTGTCCGATGCGAACCAGATGGGTTCGCCGAACACGAGATCCACGTCACCGCGAAGCGACGCCCCGTTATGGGTGGGCTTGTTGCTGCTGGGCCAGTAGTAGTCAAGCCACGACATCCGGTTGACTTTGAGCTTGGTCGGCACCACCGCCGTGTTGCCCTCGATGGCGACCAGGCCGGTGCCGGCCAGGAAGGGCTTCGTGGGTCCGCCGACCGTCAGCTCGCCCTCGGGATAGATGAGGATGCTGAAGCGCCGGTCGAGCCGGGCGCCGAGCATCTCGAGGCTGCGCCGGACGCCACCCTCGCGGGCGATCGGGAACGCGTTGGCCAGGACCGATCCACCGACCGCCTTGACCGGGTTGGTCCACACCCGCTCGGCCGAGGCCGCCACCGAGATCCGCCATCGCCAGACGAACGGCATCGAGGACAGCACGATCGAGTAGTCGGTGTGGAGGACGTGGTTCGAGGCGAAGATCACCGGCCCCTCGAGGCCGGCCAGGTTCTCCTGGCCGATGATGTCGACCCGGTAGAACGCCCCGATCACCGGGTGGGTGACGAGCTCCTGGATGGCGAGCCCCATCGCCCGCGGCACCGGGTGCAGCGGCCACGCGTGAATCCCGGTGGCGTGCGGCAGGTCGCGGGACGCGTCGACCAGGTTCGCCAGCTGCTCGACGGTCGTGTCCGGGTCGACCGCGGCGTCGTCCACGAAGACGCCGAGCTCCTCCTCGATGACGCCGAGCAGCTCGACCCGGTTCAGGGAGTCCATGTTCAGGTCCGATGACAGCCGGGCGCCGGGCGGGACCGCCTCGGGCTCGAGCTCGGCGATGGCCGCGACGAAGCCGATGACGCTTCCCAGGGTGCCTTCGGCGACCGGCGCGGCGGCCGTCCCCTTGGCGGCGGTCGGGGTCTCCCGCGAGGCGGCCGCGGCATCGGCCTCCAGCTGGGCGATGATCTCGCGCTTCTTCACCTTCAGTGTGTGGGTCCGCGGGAAGTCGGGCTCGCGCCAGACCGAATGGGCGCGGATCTGCTGGTGGGCGCCCAGCCTGGCGTTGACGTCGCGGATGACCGCATCGGCCAGCTCGGGCGTATCGGTCAGCAGGACGGCATGGATCTTCAGGTCCGGGCCGACCGGGAAGCCGACCACCGTGGCGTCCCGAATCCGGTCGTCCTTCTCGAGGACCGACTCGATGTCCTCGGGGTAGACCTTGGTTCCATCGGGCATGGCGAGCATGTCCTTCTTCCGGCCGCGCAGGGTGAGGAAGCCGTCCCGGCTGATCTCGCCGATGTCGCCGGTGTGGTACCACCCGTCGGGCTCGAGGACCTCGGCCGTTCGCTCCGGGTCCTGCCAGTAGCCGGCAAACACGCCCGGGCTGCGGACCATGACCTCGCCGTCGTCCGCGATCCGCATCTCCACCCCGCCGACCGCCTGGCCCACCGTCCCGAGCCGGTTGTTCTCCTTGCGGGTGAAGCTCACCAGCGGCCCGAGCTCGGTGGCGCCGTAGCCCTGGAGGACGTTGATCCCCATCTCCGACCACCGTCGGCCGAGCTCCGGGTCGAGCGCGGAGCCCCCGACGCCGATGGTGTGGAGCCGGCCGCCGAAGCTCTTCAGGACCGGCCGGAACAGGAGGCGCCGCACGCGACGGGGCGCGCCGGCCGCCCAGCGGTGGAGCTTCTCGAAGGTCTCCCGCTTCCCGCCCTGGTCCACCTTGCGCTCGATGGCGTTGTCGAGCAGCTTCAGGCCCTGCGGGACGATGAGCAGGATGCTCACCTTGAAGTCGCGGAACGTGCGGAGCAGGACCGAGGGCTGGCGGCTGACCGGGTAGACGACGCTCGCGCCCGCGTGCATCGGGACCAGGAAGCCGGGCGACTGCTCGAAGATATGGGACAGGGGCAGGACCGAGAGCATCCGCTCCTTGGGCCCGATGGGGAAGACCTTGGGCAGCTCCTGGGCGTTGGACGCGAGGTTCCGGTGGGTGAGCATCGCGCCCTTCGGCTCGCCGGTCGTCCCGCTGGTGAACATGATCTCGACCAGGTCGTCCGGGCCGATGTCGGCGGGCGGCGCCGGCTGGGCGTGGCGGGCGAGGTCCGGGACCTGCTCGATGAGGAGCACGGGCAGCCCCAGCTCGGCGGCCTGCGCCGCGGTCTGCTGGGAGGCGAGGACCAGCTTGGCCTGGGTCTTGGCCGCCACCTTGGCCGCGAAGTCGGGGGCGCTCCGCACGTCGAGCGGAACGAGGACCACCCCGGCATGCACCGCGCCGAGGAGGCTGATGCCCCATTCCGGGCGGTTCACCGCCCAGATGATCGCGCGATCGCCCTTGTCCAGCCCGCGGTCCTGGAGCACCCGGGCGACGCGGGGCACGATCCGACCGAGGTCGCGGTAGCGCGTGACCCGAGTCCGGAACCCGGGCCGGATGAGGAGGAACGGCTTGCGGTCGTAGCGGCGGACCGCGTCCTGCATGAGCTCGAGGACGGTTTCCACGGGTCCTCCGGTCAGTGGGCGGCCTGACTGGCGAGGGCCGCCAGGGCCTCCGACGCTCCCTCGCGCATCGGACGGTAGTGGCTGAACGCGATGATGTCCACGTCGAATTCGGTGAGCCGCCGGACCGAGGCCCGGGCCTGGGCATGGTCGTGGCTGAAAATCGGGCTCGCGAAGGCGAGACGCCCGCGGCGCACCTGGATCACGTCCCCGGTGAACAGGATCCGCGGCCCACGCGCGTACAGGCAGACGCTCCCCGGGGTGTGGCCCGGGGTGTGGATGACCTCGAGCCCGCCGAGGAGCGGCAGGACGACGCCGTCCTCGATCGGGACGGCCGCGCCGGGGTGGGGGGTCATCGACTGGAGGACGTGCCCGCGCCGCGACCCGCCATGGGGAGCGGCCAGCGCCTCGCGGATCGTCAGGCTCACCCCGGCCAGGTCGGCCGGGTGGATCCGGACCTCGATCTCGCGGCCCTCGACCGCCGCCGCGTCCACCATCTCGCGCACGCCGCCGGCATGGTCGAGGTGGCCATGGGTGCAGATGATCCGCTCGATCTCGTCCTCGGACCGGCCGAGGTCCGCCAGCCCCCGGACGATCTGCGGGCGCGAGCCGGCCAGCCCGGCGTCGATCAGGGTCAGCCGATCGTCAGTGATGACGAACGCGCTCACGTTGCGCAGGGACAGCGCATGAACCGACGGGGCGATCTCCATGAGTCAGCCGATTCTACGGTTCGCCCTCCTGCGGCCAGACTGCGGTCGGCCCTCAGGCGTTCGCCAGCCTCCGGAACGAGTCCAGCCGGGCGGCGCTCACCGACCCGGCGGCCACGGCCGCGGTCACCGCGCAGCCCGGCTCCGGGCCGTGGCGGCAGTCGGCGAAGCGGCAGGCCCCCAGGTGCGGGCGCAGGTCCGGGAAGCACCACGCGATCTCGTCGGGCGGGATCTCCCAGAGGCCGACCTGGCGCAGGCCGGGGGAGTCGACGACGTGGCCGCCCATCGGTCCATCCAGGGGGAGGAGCTCGGCCAGGGTCGTCGTGTGGCGGCCCTTGTGGAGGGTCTCGCTCACCGCCCCGGTGGCCAGCTGGAGCCCGGGCTGGATCGCGTTCAGGAGCGTGCTCTTGCCCACGCCCGACGGTCCGGTGAGGAGGCTCGTCCGGCCGGCCAGCCGCTCGCGGAGCTCGTCGAGGCCTTCGCCGGCGCGAGCGCTGGCGTACAGGACCGGGTAGCCGATCCGGGCATAGGGCTCGAACGCCTCACGGGCCGCCTCGAGCCCGCACAGGTCGACCTTGTTGGCGACGATGACCGCCGGGACCTCGTTGTGCTCGGCGATGACCAGGAAGCGGTCGATCATCCGCGGGTGGGGAACCGGATCAGCGCAGGCGAAGACGGCGACCAGCTGGTCGAGGTTGGCGACCAGGAGGTCTTCCTTCCAGGCGCCCCGGTTGCCCGGCTGACGGCGCGAGAAACGGGTCCGGCGAGGCTCGACCGACTCGATGACGCCCTGCGGCGCGCCGCCGGACGGGATCAGGGTCAGGGTCACCAGGTCACCGGGCACGATGAGGTCCTCCGACTGCCGCTCGCGCTTGAGGCGGCCTCGGAGCTGGCACTCGACGGGGCCCGATTCGGTTGCCACGGTGTGGAACCCGCTGCGGGTGCGCAGCACGGTTCCGCGAAGAGTGGAAGCAGACAAGGGAGCAACTCCAGGTAGGGAGACTGAAACGTCCATCCGTGGAGCGCGCCCGTGCGCGCGGGGACCGGTTCCGGGCCGGGTCAGGCCGAGGCGGTCACTCCGGGCAGGCGCGGGCGCGCGCGGCGGACAACGGGCGTGGCCATCGGTGCGTCTCCTTTCGCCTGCGATCTGGTTCGGGCGGACAGTATCGGCGGGGGCCGGTTGCTGTCAACGCGACCCCCGCCGACAGTGCGGGATGGGAGCTCGGTGGATCAGGCGGCCGGGGGCGGCGCGCCTCCATCGGGCTGGCTCATGAACGCCGACTTCACCTCGTCGGTGTTCAGGTACCACAGGATCAGGGCCGGCATCAGCGCCTGGACGAGCCCGGCGCCGGATCCGGCGTACGCGATCATCAGGAAGAAGGCGTTCACCAGGCCGATCACCGCGACGACCGCCGTGAACAGCCACGCCCACGGCTGGAGGGCCCACAGGCCGATCCCGGCCAGGACCCAGCCGATCCCGACGATGAGCGCCACGATTCCCCAGATCCCGACGTTGTCGTAGGCGGGGAGGTCGCCGAAGATCGACCCGAACTCGATGCCGAGGCCCCTGAGCCCTCCGACGATCCAGACGAAGCCGGCCGCAACGGCAAAGAAGCCGAGGACCGAGATGAGGATGGGCGGGTTTCGCATGCGTGGCTCCGATACGGGGTGGAAGGTGATCGGAGCATACTCCCGCGGGTTTGACCGATGGGCCCATGAGGAGGATCATGGTCCCATCCCCGACTGATTCGGTCGGATTAGACAGCTCCCGGAGATCCATGGCCCTTCCCACCACCCCCAACCCCGCGCTCAGCCAGGTCCCCGCCGGCTACAAGTACGGCTGGCACGACCCGGAGATGCAGCCCCTGCACGTCATGAAGAAGGGGCTCAGCGCGGAGATCGTCGAGGAGATCAGCCGCCTGAAGGGCGAGCCGGAGTGGATGCGCAAGCGCCGGTTGAAGGCCTACCGCCACTTCGAGGAACGGCCGATGCCGACCTGGGGCGGGAACCTGGGCGAGATCGACTTCCAGGACATCTACTACTACGTCACCGCCACCGACAAGGCGGTCCAGTCCTGGGACGACGTCCCCGACTACATCCGCCGGACCTACGACCGGCTCGGGATCCCCGAGGCCGAGAAGAAGTACCTCGCCGGGGTTGGCGGCCAGTACGACTCCGAGGTCGTCTACCACAACATCCGCGAGGACCTCGAGCGCCAGGGCGTGATCTTCCTCGGCACCGACCAGGCGCTCCAGGAGCACGAGGAGATCTTCCAGGAGTACTTCGGGACGGTCATCCCGGCCAACGACAACAAGCTGGCCGCCCTGAACACCGCGGTCTGGTCTGGCGGCAGCTTCATCTACGTCCCCAAGGGGGTCCACGTCGAGCTCCCGCTGCAGGCCTACTTCCGGATCAACACCGAGCAGATGGGCCAGTTCGAGCGGACCCTGATCATTGCCGACGAGGGATCCAGCGTGCACTACGTCGAGGGCTGCACCGCCCCGGCATACACGACCGCGTCGCTCCACAGCGCGGTCGTCGAGATCATCGTGAAGAAGGGCGCCCGGGTCCGGTACACGACCATCCAGAACTGGTCGCACAACGTCTACAACCTGGTCACCAAGCGGGCGGTGGCCCACGAGGACGCCGTCATGGAGTGGGTGGACGGAAACCTGGGCTCGCACCTGACCATGAAGTACCCGAGCATCTACCTGGTCGGCGAGCGCGCCCATGGGGAGGTGCTCTCGATCGCGTTCGCCGGCGACAACCAGCACCAGGACGCGGGCGGCAAGGTCATCCACGCCGCGCCGAACACGACCAGCCTGATCACCTCGAAGTCGATCAGCCAGGGGACCGGCCGCACTTCGTACCGCGGCCTGGTCAAGGTCTACCCCGGCTGCAAGCGATCGAAGTCCACGGTCCGCTGCGACGCGCTCATCCTGTCCGACGAGGCGCGCTCCGACACGTACCCGTACATGGAGATCGACGAGGAGGACGTGACCATCGGCCACGAGGCGACCGTCTCGAAGGTCGGCTCCGAGCAGCTGTTCTACCTGATGAGCCGGGGCATGACCGAGGCCGAGGCCAGCGCCATGATCGTGAACGGGTTCATCGAGCCCATCGTCAAGGAGCTGCCGATGGAGTACGCGGTCGAAATGAACCGCCTCATCCAGCTCCAGATGGAGGGCGCCGTCGGCTGACGGGCGCGCCGCCCCAGACCGATGCCGTCCACCAGCCGATGACGTCCGGCACTCACCTCTCCGCCCCGCTTCGGGTCGACCCCGCCTCCCTGGCGGCCGATGGGCTGGCCGCCCTGGCCGCCTCCCGCGGCGAGCCGGAATGGCTCCAGGCCGCCCGCCTGGCCCACCTCGAGCGCTACCGCACGACCCCCTGGCCCACCGGTGCCGAGGAGGAGTGGCGCCGCACCTCCCTGGCGGACCTGCCGCGGGACGCTGCGCTCGACGAGACGGTCACGACCGAGGTCTCCGAGCTCGATCCCGACTCGGCGGCCCGCGGGGTGGTCTTCGCCCCGCTGGCCGAGGCCGTGGCCACCCACCCGGACCTCGCCCGGCCGTTCCTCACCGACGAGGTCGCCGGCCCGGCGACCCACGCCGCGTTCTGGCACCTCGCCCACGCCACCTGGACGACCGGCACGTTCCTCCACGTTCCGGCCGGGGCGAAGGTCGACCTCGTCCTGCGCTCCCGCACGGCCACCGAGCGGACGGACGGGGCCGCGTTCCCGGTCAGCCTGGTGGTCGCCGGGGAGGGATCCGAGGTCACCCTCCTCGAGGAGTTCTCTTCCCCGGACGGCGGCCCGTCGTGGTTCGGGGGGATCGTCGACCTCCGTGCCGGGCGGGGCGCGCGAGTCCGCTACGCGAGCCTCCAGCTCCTCGGCGACCAGGCATGGCGGATCTCGGCCCAGCGGGTCGAGGTCGGCCAGGAGGCCGACGTGACGACCCTGAATGCCGAGATCGGCTCGCGGATCACCAAGCTCGGCCTCGAGGTCCAGATGGCCGGGGCCGGCGGGACGAGCCGTCTGCTCGGCGTGCTGGCCGCCGGCGACGACCAGCGGATCGACATCAACTCCACCCAGGACCTGCTTGCGTCGCACACGACCTCGGACCTGCTGTACCTCTCCGCGCTCTACGAGCGGGCGCGGGCCGCCTTCTACGGGGTCACCCGGGTGCGGCCCGAGGCCAAGCAGACCAGCTCCTACCAGGAGTGCCGGAACCTGCTCCTCTCGCCGGAGGCGGGCGCCGAGCCGATCCCCGTCCTCGAGATCGAGACCAACGACATCCTCCGCTGCGGCCACGGGGCGACGGCCGGGGCCATCGACCCGACCCAGCTGTTCTACGCCCAGACCCGCGGGATGACCCCCGACGCGGCCGAGCGGATGATCGTGCGCGGCTTCTTCGAGCGGGCCGTGGCGGACATCGGCTCCGAGCCCATCCGGGCCCGGGTCCTGGCGGCGCTGAGCTCCCGCATCGGCCAGGAGGCGGCATGACCGCCGAGCTGAGCACGACCCCGAGCCGTGGCTTCTCGACCGGCCTCCAGGCGGCTGACGTGGAGCCGGGAACCGTGGTGACCGTCACCGTCCAGGGGATCCCGCTGTGCGTCGGGCAGACGGAGGACGGCCGCTGGGGCGCCATCGACGACGTCTGCACCCACGACGAGGGCGACCTGGGCGACGGCGAGCTCGAGGGCGACGCGGTCGAGTGCCCGCGCCACGGCGGCCGGTTCGACCTGTTCACCGGCCGGGTCCTCGCCCTGCCGCCGGTCATCCCGGTCCGGGCGTACCCTGTGCGCGTCGAGAACGACGTGGTCATGGTCGACCTGCCATGAAGATCAGCACCCGATCCGAGTACGGGATCCGCGTCCTGCTGGCCCTCGCCCGGGCCGAGGGCGAGGAGCCGCTGTCCCTGACCAGCGTGGCCCGGAGCGAGCGCCTCCCGCATGCCTACCTCGAGCAGCTGGTGGCCGATCTCCGGCGCGCCGGGCTGGTCACGGCGACCCGCGGCCAGGCCGGTGGCTACCGGCTCGCCCGTCCCGCCGAGGAGATCAGCCTGGCGACCGCCATTCGGACCCTCGACGGCCCGCTCCTGGAGATGCCGTGCGCCGGCGTCGAGAGCGCCGAGCGCTGCGACCGCCCCGAGCCGTGCTCGGTCCACGAGGCCTACGAGCGCCTCTTCGCCTCCATTGACGAGACCCTGGGCGGGACGACCCTCGCCGAGCTGGCCAGCCAGGCCGCCTCGGCCGGCGGACCGCCCTACTCACCCGACGTCCGACGCCGCATCCGGGCCGCCGCGGCGACCACCCATGCCCAGGCCCAGACCCTGAACGGAGCCCCATGACCGACCAGCTCGTCATCACCGACCTCGAAGTCAGCGCCGGGGAGCGCAAGATCCTCAAGGGCCTGAGCCTGACCGTCGCCCAGGGCGAGGTCCACGCCCTGATGGGCCCCAACGGCTCGGGCAAGACGTCCCTCGCCTACGCCCTGATGGGCCACCCCGAGTACCGCGTCGATGCCGGCACGATCAGCTGGCGCGGCCAGAGCCTGGTCGGGCTGTCGCCCGACAAGCGGGCGCGGGCGGGCCTGTTCCTGGCGTTCCAGTACCCGAGCTCGATCCCGGGCGTGACCGTGGCCAGCTTCCTCCGGAACATCTACAACGCGGTCCACCACCCGACCGATCCGAACGCCGAGTCCAACGGTGCGGTCCCGAAGTACACCGGCATCCCCCTGGCCAAGTTCCGGCGCCTGCTCGAGGAGAAGATGGCGCTGCTGAAGATGGACCCCGCCTTTTCCACCCGGTACGTGAACGACGGCTTCTCGGGCGGCGAGAAGAAGCGGCTCGAAATGCTCCAGCTGGCCATCCAGTCGCCCCAGATGGCGATCCTCGACGAGACCGACTCGGGCCTCGACATCGACGCGCTGCGGAACGTGGCCGACGGAATCAACGCCACCCTCTCCCCGGAGATGGGGGTGCTGATGATCACCCACTACCAGCGGATGCTGAACTACGTGAAGCCCGACTTCGTCCATGTCCTGCTCGACGGGCGGATCGTGATGTCCGGCGGCGAGGAGCTGTCCCGGGAGCTCGAGGCCAACGGTTACGACTGGGTCCGCGAGCAGGTCGGCCTGCCGGCCGGCGCGGGCGACGAGGTCATCGACCAGGCCGCCGAGGCGGCGGCCCACTAGGCACTGGAAGGAGACCGACCGATGGCCGTCCGCGCCGAGCCAGCCGCCATTCCGGGGGCCTTCAGCGGTGCCGACCGGCGTGCCGACTTCCCGGTCTTCGAGCGGCCGACCGGCTCCGGCAACCGCCTCGTCTACCTCGACTCGGCGGCCTCGTCCCCCAAGCCCCGGGTCGTCATCGAGGCCATGGAGGACGCGTACTCGCACCACTACGCCAACGTCCACCGCGGGATCTACGAGCTGAGCGAGGACGCAACCGCCCGGTTCGAGGCGGCCCGCCGGAAGGTGGCCCAGTTCCTGGGCGCGCCGACCGACAAAGAGATCGTCTTCGTCCGCAACGCGACCGAGGCGATCAACCTGGTCGCGTACTCGTGGGGCCGAACCAACCTTGGGCCCGGCGACGTCATGGTCACCACCCAGCTCGAGCACCACGCCAACATCGTCCCGTGGCAGCAGCTCACGAAGGAAGTGGGCGCGGAGCTGCGCTACGTGGCCATCACCGACGACGGCCGCCTGGATCTCGACGACCTCGACCGCCACCTCGCGGCCAAGCCCAAGCTCGTCGCCGTCTCGGCGGTGAGCAACGCGCTGGGCACGATCAACCCGATCGTCGACATCACCGCGCGGGCCCACGCCGCCGGCGCGCTCGTTCTGGTCGACGCGGCCCAGGCCGCCCCGCACATGCCCATCGACATCGGGGCCATCGGCTGCGACTTCCTGGCCATCAGCGGCCACAAGATGCTCGGCCCCTCCGGCATCGGTGCCCTATGGGCCCGCCACGAGCTCCTCGACGCCATGCCCCCCTTCCTGACCGGCGGCAACATGATCATCAAGGTCACCCTCGAGGGCGCCGAGTGGAACGAGGTGCCCCAGAAGTTCGAGGCCGGCACCCCGGCCATCGTCGAGGCGATCGGGCTGGGTGCCGCGGTCGACTACCTGACCGACATCGGCATGCCGAACGTCCGCGAGCACGAGCGCTACCTGTTCGAGCACGCCTGGGCCGCCCTCGGCGAGATTCCCGACGTCCGTCGCCTCGGCCCGGACGACCCGGACATCCATGCCGGCGTGATCAGCTTCGTGCTCGACGCGGTCCATCCGCACGACATGGCCACCGTGCTCGACCACCACGGGGTCGCGGTCCGGGCGGGGCACCACTGCGCCCAGCCGGTCATGCAGCGCTACGACGTACCGGCCACGACCCGGGCGAGCTTCTACGTCTTCAACGACCTCGACGACGTGTCGGCCCTGGCCGACGCGGTCCGCGCGGCGGTGACCCTGTTCAGCTGATGGACAATCTGTATCGCGACTTCATCCTCGAGCACTACAAGAACCCCCACAACCAGGGGGTTCTCGATCCGCACGACCTGCACGCCGCCGACTCGAACCCGACCTGCGGTGACGAGCTGTCCATGACGCTCCTCCTCGACGAGGGGCGCTCGAAGATCGCCGATGTCGCGTTCGACGGCCGCGGCTGTGCCATCAGCCAGGCATCGGCCTCGATCCTGACCGACACGCTCCGCGGGATGAGCCTCGACGAGGTCCGGGCCATCGACCCCAAGGGCGTGCTCGACGACCTCGGCGTGCCCATCGGCCCGGCCCGGCTGAAGTGTGCGCTGCTGGGCTACAAGGTCCTCCAGGGCGCCGTCGCCGGCAGCCCGGTCGCGTGGCCGGCCGAGGCGGAGGCCGTCTGATGCCGCCCGCCCCGGGTGACTTCCTCGAGGTCTCGGTCCCCGACGCGCTGAAGGAGGCCGAGGGCCGGACGATCATCGACGTCCGCGAGTTCGTCGAGTGGAACGAGGGCCACATCCCGACCGCCGTGCTCGTCCCCCTCGCGGACTTCGCCGCGACCATCGAGTCGGTGGTGCCCGACAAGTCAACGCCGCTCCTCGTCTACTGCGCGGTCGGCGCGCGGTCTCGTCGCGCGGCCCACTACCTGGCCCAGAGCGGCTACACGAACGTCCTGAACATCCAGGGTCGCCTCGCCGAATGGAAGGCACTGGGGGGCGCCTGGGAGGTGCCGGCCCAGGTTCTCACCGAGGCCGAGCGGGCTCGGTACTCGAGGCAGATCCTGATCCCCGAGATCGGCCAGGAGGGCCAGCGGCGGCTGCTCGACGCCAAGGTGCTGCTCATCGGCGCCGGCGGCCTGGGCTCGCCGGCCGGGCTGTACTTGGCCGCGGCCGGGATCGGCACCCTGGGCCTGGTGGACGACGACGTCGTGGACGAGTCGAACCTGCAGCGCCAGGTGCTCCACACCGCCGACCGGGTCGGGATGGCCAAGACCGAGAGCGCGGAGCTGACCCTGACGGCGCTGAACCCGGGCGTGACGATCGTGCGCCACCCGGTCCGCCTGGACGAGTCGAACGTCGAGGAGCTGGTGGCGGCGTACGACGTGATCGTGGACGGGACCGACAACTTCGAGACCCGGTACCTGCTGAACGACGCGTCGGTGACGTACCGCAAGCCCGTGGTCCACGGCTCGATCTACCGCTGGGACGGCCAGGTCACGACCTTCGTCCCGTTCGAGGGGCCGTGCTACCGGTGCCTGTACCCCACCCAGCCGCCGGAGGAGCTGGCTCCGGCCTGCGCCGTGGCCGGCGTCCTCGGCGTCCTGCCGGGGATCATCGGCCTCCTCCAGGCCAACGAGACGATCAAGCTGGTCCTGGGCGCGGGCGAGACGCTGGCCGGTCGGATGCTCCTGTTCGACGCGATGACGACCTCCTTCGACGAGATCCGCCTGTGGCGCGACCCGGCGTGCCCGGCCTGCGGCGATGCGGTGGTCGCCGTCCGAACCGATGTCGCGGCGGCGCCCGTGGCCGCCGCCGCCCCGTGAGCCAGGTCCGCATCCCGCCGGTCCTCCGCGAAACGGTGGGCGGCGAGCGGGAGCTGTCGGCTTCCGGCGAGACTGTGGGCGCGGTGCTCGCCGACCTGTTCGGCCGCTACCCGGCCCTCCGCGAGCGGGTCACCGAGGACGGGACCCTGTCGCGCTTCGTGAACGTCTACGTCAACGGCCGCGACGTCCGGTACGGCGAGGGCCTCGAGACCGCGGTCGGGCCCGACGACCAGGTCATCCTGCTGCCGGCCATGGCCGGGGGATGATCGCCGGGGACATCGTGGAGGCCATCGGCCGGACGCCGATGGTCGAGCTTCGCCGGCTCACGCCGCGCCCCGAGGTGCGGCTGCTGGCCAAGATCGAGGGCGCCAACCCCACCGGGTCGGTCAAGGACCGGATCGCCCGCTCGATGCTGACCGAGGCGCGCGCCTCCGGCGCGCTGGCCACGGGCCAGACCATCCTCGAGCCCTCGAGCGGCAACACCGGGATCAGCCTGGCCATGATCGCCCGGACGTGGGGCCATCCGCTTCGGATCGTCATGCCCGACAACACCACCCCCGAGCGGGAGCAGCTGCTCCGCGTGTACGGAGCCGAGATCGTGTTCTCGCCGGGGGCCGAGGGGTCGAACGGCGCCATCCGAATGGCCGAGCGGCTGGCGGCCGAGGATCCCTCGCTGTTCATGCCGTTCCAGTACGCCAACGAGGCCAATCCCCGGGCCCACGAGGAGACGACCGGACCGGAGATCCTCGAGGCGGTGCCGGAGGTGGACGTCTTCGTGGCAGGCCTCGGGACCGGCGGGACGTTGACCGGGGTCGGTCGGGCGCTGAAGCGGGCGCGGCCGAGCGTTCGGGTGGTGGCCGCGGAGCCGCTCCCCGGGGAGCAGGTCCAGGGCCTCCGCTCGCTCGAGGAAGGCTACGTGCCCCACGTCCTCGACCAATCAGTCCTCGACGACCGGTTCCTGGTCGGCAACCGCGACGCGGTCCTCGGCGTCCGCCGGCTGATGGCCGAGGAGGGGATCTTCGCGGGCCTCTCGTCCGGTGCCGCCCTGTCGGTCGCCCTCCGGGTGGCAGCCGACATGGAGAGCGGATCGGTCGTCGTCCTCCTCGCCGACGGCGGCTGGAAGTACCTCTCCGCCGGCCTGTGGGACCGGGACCTCGACGCCCTCGAGGCGGACATGGAGCGCCAGGTCCTCTGGTGAACGGCGACCCGGGCCTCACCCTCAGCGCCACCCTCGCGGACGAGCTGCTCGCCCACGCCCGGGCCGAGGTCCCCAACGAGGCCTGCGGCATCCTCTCCGGCTCCCTGGCGACTGGGACGGCGACCGCCTACCACCCGGTCCGCAACGCCGATGCCTCGCCGTACAGCTACACCGTCCACCCCGACGACCTGGTCCGGATCGTGATGGGCATCGACGACGCCGGCGAGGACCTGGTCGCCATCTTTCACAGCCACACCCATACCCCCGCCGTGCCCTCGCCCACCGACCTGCGCCAGGCCGCCTACCCCGACGCGTTCTACCTGCTGGCCTCGCTCGAGGATCCGGATGCCACGCCGATGCAGGCGCTCCGCGCCTGGCGCATCCATGACGGGGAGGCGACCGAAGTGCGGCTCTCGATCGGATAGCCGGCGGCGTGGCGCACAATCGGGCGGCCATGGCCACCAAGATGGCGTCGGCCTCGCTGCAGATCCTCTGATGCGGATCTCGCAGTCAGCCATCTCGCTGAACGTCGATGACGTCGAGGCATCGGCCCAGTTCGCCGAGCGGCACTTGGGCTTCGCGCGCGAGATGGAAGCCGATGGCTTCGTGTCGCTGGGCCATCCGGACGCCGGGTTCAACCTGGTCTTCCTGCGCACGGGGCTGAGCACCTTCAAGCCTCCGCCCCTGGCGGGCCACCGAGCGGACGGGTTGCTCGTCGTCCTCGTCGTCGAGGACATCGACCAGGAGTACCGCCGGCTGATGGATGCCGGGATCGAGATGACGACCTCGCTGGAGACCGAGCCGTGGGGCGAGCGGTACTTCCAGGTCACCGACCCGAACGGCATCGTCTACCAGGTCGTCCAATGGGTCGCGGAAGGGTAGGCTTCGGTCATGCCGCCATGGCCACCATCGGTCAACCGAGACCGCCTCGCCCGCGCCGCCGGCGCGGCCGCCGAGCGGGACGTGGACGCCCTGCTCGTTACGCCCTCGCCCGACTATCGGTACCTCCTCGGGTATGACGCACCGCCGCTCGAGCGGCTGACCTGCCTGATCGTTCGACCCGGATCGGGTCCGACCCTCATCCTGCCCCACCTCGAGGAGCCGCTGGCGCGCCACGAGCTTGGTGCGCTGGCCGACGAAGTCGAGCTGCGGACCTGGGAGGAAACCGAGGACCCGTTCGCGCTGGTGACCGACGTGCTCGGGCGACCCGCCCGGGTGGCGGTCCAGGACCAGATGTGGGCGCGGTTCGTGCTGCGTCTGCAGGCCGGGTTGGACGGCGCCGAGATCGTCGAGGCCGGGCCGACGATGACCGCCCTGCGTCGCACGAAGAGCAGCGAGGAGATCGAACTGCTGCGCGCCGCCGCCGCGGCGGCCGATCGGGCGATGGACGCCATCACGTCCCAGAAGCTGAGCGGACGGACCGAGGCCGCGGTCGCGGCGCAGATCCGTGAGCTGCTCCGCTCGGCGGGCCACGACAGCGCCGACTGGGCGATCGTGGCCTCCGGACCGAATGCCGCCAGCCCGCACCACTCTCCGGGGGAGCGGCTCATCCAGGAGGGCGATTCCATCGTCCTCGACATCGGCGGCACGGCCGGGGGCTACGCCAGCGACACGACCCGGACCGCGTTCGTGGGCATTCCCCCCGAGGAGTTCCAGGACCTGTACGCCGTCCTCCAGCAGGCGCAGGCTGCGGCCTGCGACGCGGTGCGGCCCGGGATCGCGGCCCGTGACCTGGACCGGGTGGCGCGCGAGATCATCACCGACGCCGGCTACGGTCCGCTGTTCACCCACCGGACCGGCCACGGCATCGGCCTGGAGACCCACGAGGAGCCGTACCTCGTCGAGTCGAACCCCGAGCCGCTCCGCGAGGGCGACGCGTTCAGCATCGAGCCGGGGATCTACGTGCCGGACCGGTGGGGCGCCCGGATCGAGGACATCGTGGTCTGCACCGCGGACGGCGGGGACCGCCTGAACCGCTCGTCCCGGGACCTGCGGATCGTGGCCTAGGCCCGAGCCCTCACGCCTCGCCGCGCATCTGGGCGGCGGTCATCCGGCCGATCTCGTCCCACAGGTGGACGATGCAGTCCAGGCCGCCCCGGTAGTTGGCCATCGGCATCCACTCGTTCGGCGCGTGGAAGTTCCCGTTCGGCGAGGCCCAGCCGAGCATCACGCTCTTGATACCCGTGTGCTGCTCGAGGGCGGGCAGGTACGGGATGCTCCCGCCGGACCGATGGAAGATCGGCGCCTTGCCGAACGCCTTCTCCGACGCGCGCGCCGCGGCCTCCACCGCCGGGTGGTCGAGCGGAGTGATCGCCGGCCAGCCGTTGGAGAGGCTCTTGACGGTGGCCGTCACCGTCGGCGGGGCGATGGCCTCGAGGTGCTCGATCATCTGCCCCTCGATCTTCCGCGGGTCCTGATCGGGGACCAACCGGGTGCTGATCTTGGCCGCCGCCCAGCCCGGGATGATCGTCTTGGGCCCCTCGCCCTGGTAGCCGCCCCAGATCCCGTCGATGTCGAACGTCGGCCGGCCGGAGAGGCGCTCGGGGAGCGTCCAGCCGCGCTCACCGTCCATCGGCTGACGGACCTTCGTGGCCTCCATGAACGCGTCCATGTCGAACGGAATCGCGGCGTACGCCTCCCGCTCGGCAGCGGTCAGGTCGCGGACGTCGTCGTAGAAGCCCGGGACGGTGATCCGGCCGTTCTCGTCCACCAGGGAGGCGAGCATCCGGACGAGGACGTTGGCCGGGTTGTCGACCCCGCCGCCGTAGGTCCCGGAGTGGATGTCCTGGAACGGGCCCTGGACCTTCACCTCCCAATAGGCGATGCCACGGATGCCGTACGTGATGGCGGGGGTGCCGTCGTCGTCGTGCATGTCGGAGTCGGAGAGGATGCAGACGTCGGCGGCCAGGAGCTCGGGATGGGCCTGGATGAACTCGTCTACCGGCTCGCTGAGGTGCTCCTCGTCGCCCTCGAACACGACCCGCAGGTTCAGCGGCAGGTGGCCGACGCCCTTCAGCCACGCCTCGGCGGCGCGGAGGTGCATGTAGAGCTGGCCCTTGTCGTCGCCGGAGCCGCGGCAGTACAGGATGTCATTCTCGTAGCGGGGCTCGAACGGGGGACGGACCCACTCCTCGAGTGGATCGGGCGGCTGGACGTCGTAGTGGCAGTACACCAGGACCGTGGGCTTGTCCGGACCGGCGTGGAGCCAGTCGGCGGTGACCACCGGATGGCTCCGGGTCTCGGTCAGCCGGGCGTTCTCGAAGCCGATCTCGGTGAAGCGGTCGGCGATCCACTGAGCGGTGCGCCGGACCTCGTCCTCTTTCGTGGGGTCGGCGCTGACCGACTCCATCCGGAGGAACTCGTCCAGGCCCGCCAGATGCTCGTCCGCGTGCTCACGCAGGTAGGCGAGGGCGGTCTGGGCGTCAGGCGTGGCGTCGGGCATGCGCGCGCATGATAGGTGGCCTCAGCCGCCCAGCACCCCGAACACGAACAGGAGGAACAGGCCAAGCGCCACCCCGGGGATGAAGGCAGCGACCTTGAGGAGCGGCGGCCACTGCGGGCCGCCGACGAGGGCGTAGATCGGGATCGAGACCGGGAACACCAGGACGGCCGCCGACCAGCCGATCTTGGCGTTGGGCGTCAGGTCCGTCCGGTCCTGCACGTCGAGCCAGTAGGCGACGACCATCACGAACCCCGCCACGACGGCCAGGACCATGAGCGCCCAGGTGAAGGGGAGCACGGGCCGATCCTAGTCGGGCCGGCTGTCCTCCAGCGAGGCCATGTGCGCCCGGCGCTTGCGGACCTCCGCCGCGCCGTTGAACAGGTCGCTCAGGAAGTCGCCCATTGGCCGCCGCCTGGGATACACCGGCTCCACGTCCGGGAGCAGGGCCAGCATGGCCGCTCGGACCTGCTCGGCCAATGCCTCGCGCTCCGCCCGATCCTCGGTGCGGTGCACCGGAATCGGCTCGCCGAAGCGGACGACGATGCGCTTGCGGAACCAGATCGTCGTGCTGCCGACGATCGCGCCGGGCACGATCGGGACGCCGCTCCGCGCGGCGAACAGGGTCGTCCCGTCCTGGAGCGGGAGCAGCTCGCTCTCCTTGAAGCCCAAGGTTCCCTCCGGAGTGATCCCCAGAACCCCGCCCGCGTCGAACGTGTACTGGACGGCGCGCAGGACCGCGCGCATGTCCGTATGTCGCGGATGGAACGGGATGCCGGTGTTGAAGAACGCGATCATCCGGTTCCGGAACCCCTTCGAGAAGTGCACCTCCTTGGGGCCGAACCAGGTGATGCGTGGCAGGGTCGGGGCGATGGAGCCCACGAGGAGCGGATCCCATCCCGAGTGGTGGTTCGTGACGAGCTGGAACGGCCCGGGCGGCCATCGCTCGAGACCCTCGGCCTCTACCCGGAACAGGGTGTGCACCACGCCCTTCACGAGGATTCGCTGAAGGCGGTATCGCCAGGTCAGGGACGCCCCGTCGCGTCGCGCCTCCCGGCTGTGCGCGTAGACGCTTGCTGGGTCGGAGACCGGCGTGGATGTGTCGCTCACGCCGTCAGGGGCTCCGCCGGTGCCACTTCGTCCAGCTCCCGCCGCTGGGCGTTGACCTGGCTGAGCGCCAGCGCGGAGAGGGCCACGAAGCCCAGCGCGACCACGATGGCGGCAATCGGGCCCGCCGATTCGCCGACCGCGCCTCCGACGGCATCCATGGTGAGCCCGCCCACGACCAGGAACACCGGCGTTGCCAGGGCGGTCCCGACGTTGAGGATGCCCATGTAGCGAGCCGAGGTGTGCTTGGGGATCACGTCGGTCATGAGCGCCCAGTCCACGGACAGGAACGCACCGATCCCGATGCCCGCCGGGACGAACAGGGCAATCGCCATCTCGGGGCTCGGCGCGACGATCCAGCCGGCGAGCCCGGTCGCGGTCAGCGCCATTCCCGCGTAGATCACCGCCTTCCGGCCGAACCGATCGGACAGGCGAGCCCCGGGAATCGAAGCCAATCCAGACATGCTGGCCACAACGACGGTCGCGAAGAACACGAACTGGGCGGCATCGGCCTGGCTCAGCCCGTGGACCCGCTGGAAGTAGTACAGGCCCAGCGAGGTCGCCGCGGCCGCCGATCCGAGGAAGAGGAGACGGACGGCCAGCAGCCACAGGACGCTCTTCTCGCGCAGGATGTCGGTGCCCCAGGCCGACAGGGCGACGCGCGGCCACGACATGGTCCGCTTGGGGCCCGTCGTCCCCTCATTCACGCGGAGCACGACGATGAGCATCGCCACGATCTCGACCAGGCCCAGCGCCAACGTCGCGACGAACAGGGATCCTCCCTCCTGGAGGCCCTGGCTCGCGATCCCGACCCCGGCGATCGAGCCCAGGACGATCATCAGGCCCATCAGGCCGCTGGCGGTGCCGACCTGCCGCGCCGGGACCAGGTCAGGCACGTAGCCCTGGAACGGCCCCTGGGCGAAGTTCGACGACACCTGGATCAGGAAGAAGAAGGCCACGAGCGCCACGAACGTATTCGAGGTGGCGATGCCGTAGAGGAACAGCATGTCGAGCAGGCCGCCGATGAAGATGTACGGCTTGCGTCGACCCCAGCGGGTGATCGTGTAGTCGCTGATGACCCCGACTGTCGGCTGCACGAAGATGGAGGCGATGACCGCGACCCCGTTGATCACCGCCAGACCCAACCCCGAGCTTCCCGTGCCGAGGAAGTCCTCGACCATGCTGGGAACGACCACGCTCCCCAGGCCGTACTGGATGGTCAAAATCCCAAGCCAGTAGACCGACAGGGTCACCAGCATGCGCATCGGGAGCAGGGGACGGTCGCTGCTCACATCGAGCCTCCTCAGGTCAGGCGGACTGTACGCCCGCCATGGTCGGCCAGGGGGGCTGCGGCGCGACTGCGGGTAGAATCCGCCGGCAGTGTTCGTCGACCCGGTCGCCTTCCGTATCGGCCCCATCAGCATCCATTGGTACGGGATCATCTTCGCCATCGCGGCGGTCGCGGCCGCGTTCGTGGCCACCCGCGAGGCCCGCCGCCGGGGCGAGGACGCCGACCGGGTCTGGACGATGCTCCTGGTGGCGGCGATCGGCGGGATCATCGGCTCGCGGCTCTACCACGTCATCCACGAGTGGGACCTCTACTCCCAGCGCCCCGAGCTCATCCCCCAGGTCTGGCTGGGCGGGTTGGGGATCCCCGGCGGCGTGGCCGGCGGGCTGATCGCGCTCGCGGCCTACACCCGGATCCAGGGCCTGAAGTTCTGGCGCTGGATCGACATCGCAGCGCCGGCCATGCTCCTGGCCCAGGCCATCGGTCGGTGGGGCAACTTCGTGAACCAGGAGCTCTACGGGCCACCCACATCCCTGCCGTGGGGCATTCCGATCGACGGCGACCACCGGGTGCCGCCGTGGACCGATCTCGACCAATACCCGGTCGGGTCGACCTTCTTCCACCCCCTGTTCCTGTACGAGTCGCTCCTGAACCTGCTCGGGATGTTCGTGCTGCTCTTCATCGGGCGTCGCTACGCCCGGCGCCTGTACGACGGCGACATCGCGATGATGTACTTCATCTGGTACGGGACGGTGCGGACCGTGCTCGAGGGATTCCGAACCGGCAACTGGCTGGTCGGGGGCGTGCCGACGGCCGTGCTCATCGGGATCACGGTGGCCGTGGTCGGCGCGGTCGTGATCATCGTTCGCCACGCGAAGGGCTGGGGCGTGCCGGGAGCGTTCGTGGCCGAGATGGAAGCGCGCGAGGCGGCGGCGGCCGCGTCGGCGAGCGCCGAGTCCGGCGCCGAGCCGGCTGCCACCGAGCCACAGGCTGGCTGACCGGCCGGGCGCCCTGCCCGACATCACCGCGGCCGTGGGCGGCACGCCGCTGGTGGCCCTCGACCGCCTCGCCGCCGGGCTCACCCCGCGGATCGTCGCCAAGCTCGAGGCCATGAACCCGGGCGGATCGGTGAAGGACCGGATCGCGCTGCCGATGATCGAGGCGGCCGAACAGGCGGGGCTCCTGAAGCCGGGCGGGGTGATCGTCGAGCCGACCAGCGGCAATACCGGCGTGGGCCTGGCCCAGGCGGCCGCGGTCAAGGGCTATCGGTGCATCTTCGTGATGGCCGACAAGCAGTCGGAGGAGAAGCGGGCGCTGCTCCGAGCCTACGGCGCCGAGATCGTGATCTGCCCGACCGACGTCGACCCCGATGACGAGCGGTCGTACTACCGGGTGTCCGACCGGCTGGCCCGCGAGATCCCGGGCGCCTGGAAGCCGGACCAGTACACCAACCCGGCCAACCCCGGCGCCCACGCGGCGACCACCGGGCCCGAGATCTGGGAGGGGACCGAGGGCCGGATCTCCCACTTCGTGGCCGGGGTGGGGACCGGGGGCACGATCAGCGGGATCGGCCAGTACCTCCATGAGCAGAACCCCGAGATCGTGGTCATCGGGGCCGACACCGCAGGATCGGTGTTCAGCGGGGGGCCGGTCGGGCCGTACCTGACCGAGGGGATTGGCGAGGACTTCTGGCCCGGCACCTATGACCCCAAGGTGCCGGACGTCCTCGTCCGGGTGTCGGACCGCGACGCGTTCCTCACCGCGCGGCTGGCCACGGCCACGGAGGGCTTCCTGTTCGGCGAGTCGGGTGGGACCGCCCTGTGGGCCGCGCTCCAGCTCGCCCGGGACGTGTCGGACCCCGAGGCGCTGTTCGTGGTCCTCATCCCGGACTCAGGCCGGAACTACATCGCCAAGCTGTACAGCGACGCGTGGCTGCGCGAGGTCGGGGTGCTCGGCTCCGACGAGGCCGTCGCCGACTACGACTGGCGCGGCACGCGCCCAGAGGTGGTGATCCGCCGCTAACGGACGCGCCCTGGGAGGTTCAGGCGGCGGCGAGCGCTCCCTCGTTCACCTCGCCCTTGTGCGCGGCGAAGGCTTCGAGGACCTGGGTCTTCTCGTGCTCCGGCACGCCGAAGTGATCCAGCGTCCGCGCCAGCTCGGCAGCGACCTCGTCGAACTCCTCTGGCGTGATCTTGAACTCGCGGTGCGCTTCCTCGAGGCCGAGCGCGGTGCGTCCCGGCTCCGTTCCCTGGTACGTGAACGGTCCGCCACTCACCTGGGCAACCCACAGGGTCCGCATGAACTTCAGGCCAGGCAGCCGATCGAGCTGTTCGGTGTGCCATTGGCGGAGCTGCGGATTCGCCGACTGCTGGCCGACGATCGGGTTCAGGATCAGCGCGTCGCTGAAGTGGTTGACGACCGCGGCGATTGCGAAGATCCCGCCGAGCCGCTCGTAGAGGGTTGGTTCGGACATCGGACTGCCACCCTTTCCCCGTCGCAGGGGACCGGCGCCCGCGCGCCGCTGCGACGCTGTGTGGCGTCTAACATACAACTTCACTGGTAATAGAGTCCAGGGCCGATCAGGCCGGGACCGAGCGGGTCCGGACCTCGAAGCCCGGAATCCCGTTCTCGACGAGGCGCCACGCGCCCCCGTCCCATTCCTCGTATCGATCGAACGCGCACGCCAGGCCGGCGGCCGTCGCCGGGTCGGGTCCGTCCATGAGTTGGAAGTGGAGGTGGGGCGCGGTCGAGTTTCCCGTGTGCCCGACCCGGCCCACCAGGTCGCCGGTCCCGACCTGCGAACCCACGGTGACCGGCACCGATCCCTGCGCGAAATGCGCGTAGGCGGCGTACACCTCCGGACGCTCGGCGCTCTGGAGGAGGACGTGGTTGCCGATGAACCGCCAGGGATCGGTCTGGCCGAAGGTGTACCTCAGCGAGTTCCAGATCACGCGCCCGATGTCCCTGAGCGGCTGGAGGTGGCCTGGGTCGCGCATGCCGTCTGCGGCATGCACCACCGTGCCGTCGAACACGGCATGCACCGGCTCGCCGAAGCCGTAGGTCGAGGCCAGGGAGACCCCGAGCGTCCAGTACCGCAGCGCACTGGCCGGGGCGAAGCTGTCCTTGCGGTCGGGCTCGGTCCGCCACAGGTCGAAGGCAAAGCGCTGGCCGAACAGGTCCGTGCCGTGGCTCGGGACCCGCTGGGCGGGCGTATGGACCGCCCGCCACTCCCCGCGGAGCGGGAACGCCACGACGATCGGATCCTCGATGGAGGTGCCACGTCCGGCCACGTCCCCACGATAGCCAGCCGGGGAGGAGCGCGGTACCCTGCGCGCATGACGCAGGTTGCCCAGCCATCGGCCGACCAGGCGCAATCCGAGCTCCCGGTCGTCCATCACTGGATTGGCGGAACGCGGGTCCCCGGAACCAGCGGCCGGCGCGGGCCGGTCTACAACCCGGCCACCGGCGAGGTGGCGCGGGAGGTGGACTTCGCTTCGGTCGAGGAGGTGGACGCCGCGGTCCGGGCGGCGCACGAGGCGTTTCCGGCGTGGCGGGCGACGTCACTGAGCAAGCGGACCGAGATCATGTTCCGGATCCGGAACCTGGTCGACGAGCACCGCAAGGACATTGCCGCGTTCCTGACCGCCGAGCACGGCAAGGTCCCGAGCGACGCCCTCGGTGAGGTGGCCCGCGGCCTCGAGAACCTTGAATTCGCGACGGGGGTCCCGCAACTGCTCAAGGGCTCGTTCAGCGAGCAGGCATCCACCGGGATCGACGTGTACCAGATCCGCCAGCCGCTGGGCGTGGCCGCCGGGATCACCCCGTTCAACTTCCCGGCCATGGTCCCGATGTGGATGTTCGCCAACGCCATCGCGTGCGGGAACACCTTCGTCCTGAAGCCCAGCGAGAAGGACCCGTCCGCCTCGGTCTACCTCGGGGAGCTGCTCCAGGAGGCGGGCGTGCCGGACGGCGTGTTCAACGTCGTCCAGGGCGACAAGGTCGCCGTCGACCGGATCCTCGAGCACCCCGACGTCGCGTCGGTCTCCTTCGTCGGGTCGACGCCGGTCGCGCGCTACATCTACGAGAACGGGACGAAGGCCGGCAAGCGGGTCCAGGCCCTGGGTGGGGCCAAGAACCACATGATCGTCCTGCCGGACGCCGATATCGACATGGCCGCCGATGCCGCCGTGTCAGCCGCCTACGGCAGCGCCGGCGAGCGGTGCATGGCGATCAGCGTCGTCGTTGCGGTCGGGGACGTGGCCGAGCCGCTGGTCGACGCCATCCAGGCGCGCCTCCCGAAGATCAAGGTCGGGCCGGGCACCGATCCGGAGGCCGAGATGGGCCCGCTGATCACCCGCGAGCACCGCGACAAGGTGGCCTCCTACCTCGACAGCGGCCCGGAGCAGGGAGCCGAGCTCGTCGTCGACGGGCGCGAGCATCCGCTCTACCAGGACGGGAGCGGCTTCTTCCTGGGCGTGTCGCTGCTCGACAAGGTTCGGCCCGACATGGACTGCTACCAGAACGAGATCTTCGGCCCGGTGCTGGAGGTCGTCCGCGCGGACACCTACACCGATGCGGTCGGGATCATCCACGACAACCCCTACGCCAACGGGACGGCGATCTTCACCCGTGACGGCGGGGCGGCCCGCCAGTTCCAATTCGACATCGGCGTCGGGATGGTGGGGATCAACGTCCCGATCCCGGTCCCCGTGGCGTACTACTCGTTCGGCGGCTGGAAGAGCTCGCTGTTCGGCGACCTCCACATGTACGGCCCGGAGGGCATCCAGTTCTACACCCGGGCGAAGGTCGTCACCGCCCGCTGGCCGGACCCGGGGACGAGCAAAGTCGACCTCGGCTTCCCCCGGACCCGCTAGCCACCCCAGCCGCTAGCATCGGGGCGTGACCGATCAGGGCAAGCGCCGCTTCGAGACCCTCACTGTCCATGCCGGCTTCGAGTCGGATCCCGCGACCGGGGCCGTGGTCCCGGCCATTCAGCCGGCGGCCACCTTCCAGCAGGACGCGGTCGGGGAGCCGCGGAACGGGTACGAGTACGCCCGGACCGGCAACCCGACCCGCGAGACGCTCGAGCGGGCGGTGGCCGAGCTCGAGGGCGGTGCCCATGGCGTGGCCTTCGCCAGCGGGCTGGCCGCGACCCAGAACCTGCTCTACCTCCTCGACCCGGGGCAGCGGATCCTGCTGGGCGACGACGTGTACGGCGGGACGTGGCGCCTGGCCGAGCGGGTGTGGGCCCGGTACGGAATCCAGGTGGACGTCGTCGACCTTCGGGACCTCGACGCGGTGGCCTTCGCCCTGACCCCGGACACCGGGATGGTGTGGCTCGAGAGCCCCACCAACCCGCTCATGAAGATCGTCGACATCCGGGCCATCGCCCGGCTGGCCGCCACCGCCGGCGCCCTGACCGTGGTCGACAACACGTTCGCCACGCCCTACCTCCAGCGGCCCCTCGAGTTCGGGGCGGATGTCGTCCTCCACTCGGCGACCAAGTACCTGGGCGGCCACTCGGACGTGGTGAGCGGCGTGGTCGTCACCAGCTCGGACGAGGTGGCGGAGAAGCTCCACTTCCACCAGAACGCCGCCGGCGCGGTCCCGAGCCCGTTCGACTGCTGGCTCGTGCTCCGTGGCCTGCGGACCCTGGCGATCCGGATGGACCGTGCCTCGGCCAATGCCGCCGTGCTCGCCGAGTGGCTGAGCGGGCGCCCGGAGGTGACATCGGTCCATTACCCCGGCGCGCCCGACCATCCCCAGGCCGAGCTCGTCGCGCGCCAGATGCGGCTGCCTGGGGCCATGCTCTCGTTCCACGTCCGGGGCGGCGGGCTGGTCGCCAACCGGGTGGCCGGCGCGACCCGGGTCTTCACCCTGGCCGAGTCGCTCGGCGCGGTCGAGTCGCTCATCGAGGTCCCGGCGGTCATGACCCACGCCTCGGTGGCCGGCTCTCCGCTCGAGGTGCCGGACGACCTCATCCGGCTCTCGGTCGGGATCGAGGCTGCCGAGGACCTGGTCGCCGACCTGGAGCAGGCGCTCACCGCCGGCTGAACCGATGGGCGCCGATCCGGACCGCCCGACCTCCGAGCCCGATCCGAACCCGGAGGGCCCGACCGAGCTGGTCGAGACCGACTCGGGCGAGCTGGTCGAGCGCCTCTCGGCTGGCACGGCCACCGTGCTCCTGATCTGGCTGGTCATGATCGGGGCGGGGACCGCCCTGCTCGGAGCGTGGGCGGTCGCCTACTTCGTGCTCGGCGAACGCCTGGGATCGGGTGCCCTGGTCAGCGACTTCGGCTTCTACGTCGCCCTGTACGGGGTCACCGGTCCGACCGTCCTGTGGCTGGCGGGCCGCGCCCAGGGCCATGCCGCCCGGTGGTTCGTGTGGACGGCGGTCCGGATCGGACTGTTCATGTCCGCGCTCACGATTCTGTTTGGCGGGCTCGTCATCCTCGTGCTCGGTCGCGGGTTCACGAGCGGGCACGTGGTCCTGGCCGTTTCCGTGCTCGGGATGACGCTCGCCATGAGTGTCGTGTGGGGGCTCGCCGTGTGGGCCGCCGATCGCTGGATCGCCCAGGCCCGAACCGTCACGTGACGAAGCGGGCGGAGTCGCAGCTCCGCCCGCTTCGGTCCGGAGACTCGGGCGCTAGGCGCGCGAGGCTCCATGCACGGGAGGCCGAACCGACAGCCGGTAGACGATCGCCGCGGCCCACTGGACGGTAACGCCGATCGTCAGCCACATGACGGTCCACTCGGCCGTCGTGATCAGCCCGATGAGGACGATGGCCAACTCGGCCAGGCCCAGGACCGACTGGAGGGTCGTGTAGGTGTTCCGCCCCACGTAGCCGGCGCTGCCGCCGACGATGCACATCCCGAGGCCCAGGGCCCCGATGACGAGGAGCGCGCCCCGCGTGTCGTTGATGATCGCGAGATCGGTTCCGCTGAGGTATGCGTAGAAGACCAGCACCGCGCCAACAAGCAGCAGCGTCGTCACGGCATCCTTCCTGGTGAGTGGCATCGCTTGTGCCTCCTCTCGTGGCTCAGCCTGCGCGGGGGGCCAGGAGCGCAGACAGGGCCGAAGGTCGCGATCGTCGCGGGACCGATGTCCCTCGCCCAGGCCCTCCGGACGCGAGTGGTGTCGACGTCCTCGCCGGGCCATCCGGAGCGAGCGCACGACGAACGGGCGGCCAGGGCGGCCGCCCGTTCGTACAGGCCAGTTGCCTACGCGTGGGTTGGCACGTGGGCCGGCGCAGCGAACTCGCGGTACAGCAGGTCGACGAGCCACATGACGGCCAGGGTGATCGCCAGCAGGGCGACAGCCCATGGCTCAAGGGTGACCCATCCGACGATGAAGACCACGATTGACACCGCGGCCAGGACGACCATCAGGGCGGTGAACCCGTTGAGGCCGAGATCACCGGTTGTGCCGGCGACCAGCCACATCACCAATCCGGCGAGACCAATCACCGCAAGGGCTCCTTGGATCTCGGAGATCACGGCCAGCTCGGTGCCGGTTGCCCACAGGTAGAACACGAGGCCGATGAACACGACAAGCAGCGTCGTGATTCCATCTCTCCACGTCAGTCGCATGGGAGGGCCTCCTTTCCGCGCCGAGGGTCCCGCCGCCGACCGTATCTCGGACAGGGCCATTGGTCGGCTTCTGAGGGGCCTGAGTGTCGCCTTCGTGCCGGTGACCCTCCCCGCACCCGGGACTACAGGTCCCAGGCGCGGAGCGTGTCGGCGACCTCGACCGGGCCCTCGAAGGTGGTGGCCGCCTGGTCGACCGCCCACTGGCCGCCGTCGGAGTTCACCGGCAGGTGGGTCAGCACCATCCGCCCCACCCGGCCCCGCTGGGCGACCTCGCCGGCCTCTTCCGGGACGAGGTGGCCCCGGCGCTCGGGCGGGGGCGCGTCATCCGCCACCGAGCGGAGGGCCGACTCACAGATGAACAGGTCCACCCGATCGGCCAGGACGTCGAGGTTCGGGGTCGGCGAGGAATCGGCCGAGTACCCGATCGTCCCGGCGCCGTCCCCGGACGCGGGTCGCGCGGTCACCCGGAAGCCCCAGGTCGGGACGAAGTGGACGGTGGGGGTCGGCTCGAGGCGCAGGTCCCCGAGCTCGAGGGCCCCGACCCCGTCGTGCTCGATGAACGCGAACGACCGGGCGAAGTAGTCCGGCAGCCCGGCCCCCAGGGCCACGTGCTCCATCTGGGCCGTCGCCCCCGGCGGGAGGTAGACCTTCAGCTTGGGGTTGGCCTCGTCCTTCCACGGGAACGAGTACCGCATCGTGACCAGGTCGAGGAAGTGGTCGGTGTGCATGTGGCTGATGACCACCGCGTCCAGCTCCCACGGGTTGCACAGCCGGAGGAGCTGGGCGACCGTGCCGGGGCCGATGTCGACCATGACCCGGCTCCGGCCGCCCTCGACCAGGTAGCCGGCGCAGGCCTCACCGGGGTTCGGGACGGCGGGCGAGCGCCCGAGGACGGTGAAGCGCACGGCGGGCGGTGGGGGGCGCGCCGCTCAGCGGGACTCGATCGGGACGTAGTCGCGCATCGCCACGCCGGTGTACACCTGGCGCGGCCGGGCGATCTTCGTCTCGGGGTCTTCGATCATCTCCTTCCACTGCGCGATCCAGCCCGGCAGGCGGCCCATCGCGAACAGCGCGGTGAACATGTTCTTCGGGAAGCCGATGGCCCGGTAGATGAGGCCGGAGTAGAAGTCCACGTTCGGGTAGAGCTTGCGCTCGATGAAGTAGTCGTCGCTCAGGGCCGTCTCCTCGAGCCGCTTGGCGATGTCGAACAGCTCGCCGTCGGCGCCGAGCGCGGCGAGGACCCGGTCGGCAGTCGCCTTGATGAGCTGGGCGCGCGGGTCGAAGTTGCGGTAGACCGGGTGCCCGAAGCCGGGCAGCTTGAAGCGGTCCTCGGGATCCTTGGCCTTGGCGACCCACTTCTCGACGTTGCCGCCGTCGGCCGCGATCCGCTCGAGGGTCTTGATGACCGACTCGTTGGCGCCGCCGTGGAGCGGCCCCCACAGGGCGCTCATCCCGGCGCTGATGCAGGCGTACAGGTTGGCCTGCCCGCTGCCGACGTTGCGGACCGTGGCGGCCGACAGGTTCTGCTCGTGGTCGGCGTGCATGATCAGCAGCTGCTCGAGGGCCAGCGCCACGACCGAGCTGACCTCGTAGGGCTCGGCCGGGACGGCGAACATCATGTGCAGGAAGTTCTGGACATAGTCGAGGTCGTTCCGCGGGTAGACGTAGGGCTGGCCGATCGACTTCTTGTAGGCCCACGCCGCCAGGGTCGGGACCTTGGCCACCAGCCGTCGGATGGTGAGCTCCACGGCGTCGTGGTCGAACGGGTCGTGGCTGTCCTGGTAGAAGGTGGCCATCCCCACCGTCCCGCTGGCCAGCACCGCCATCGGGTGAGCGTCGTACGGGAACGAGTCGAAGAACCGGCGCATCTCCTCGTGGATGAGGGTGTGGTGGACGATGTCGTCCAGCCAGCCGTCGTACTCCGCCTGGGACGGCAGCTCCCCGTAGATCAGGAGGTAGGACGTCTCGAGGAAGCTCGAGCGGGCCGCGACCTGCTCGATCGGATAGCCCCGGTAGCGGAGGATCCCGGCCTCCCCGTCGAGGAAGGTGATGGCCGACGTCGCCGCCGCGGTGTTCTTGTAGCCCGGGTCGAAGGTGACCAGCCCGGTGTCGGTGCGGAGCTGACCGATATCGGCCGCGTCGTCGCCCTCGCTGCCCCGGACGATCGGCAGCTCGGCGGTCTGGTCGCCGACGTTGACCGAGGCCGAGGTCGGCCGCGCCAGCGTCTCGCTCCCGGATCGGCCGTTGTCACCGGTCATGCGGCCACCGCGCCGACCGCGTCGCGCTCCTCGAGGAGCTCGTCGAGGGTCACCTTGATGCGCTCCGCGGCCCACGCCTCGTGGCTGATACCCTGCACGATCTCGACCTGGCCCGGCTCGGTACCGCGCAGCGGGTAGCCGAACACGATGCCCGCCGGGACCCCGTAGCCCGCGTCCTCGCCCGGCGAGGGCGTGGCCGCCGAGAAGATCTGTCCCGTCGGGGAGGCCACGTTGCGCACCGTCTCGACGATCGCGTTGGCCGCGGAGGCCGCCGACGAGGACCCGCGGGCCGCGATGATCGCCGCGCCCCGCTGCTGGACGGTGGTGATGAACTCGCCCTGGAGCCAGGCGTCGTCGTCGATGACGTCGGCCGCCGAGCGGCCGCCGATCGTGGCGTGGTACGCGTCGGGGAACTGGGTCGAGGAGTGGTTGCCCCAGATCACCAGGTCGCGGACCTCGGCCACCGTCGCACCGGCCCGTCGGGCCAGCAGGGCGCGGCCGCGGGCCTCGTCGAGCATCGTCATCGCGAACCACCGGTCGCGGGGGATGTCGGGCGCGGCCTGGGAGGCGATCAGGCAGTTCGTGTTGCAGGGATTGCCGACGACCAGGACCCGAACGTCATCGGCCGCGTTGGCGGCGATCGCCCGACCCTGGGCCCCGAAGATCCCGGCGTTGATCCCGAGCAGGTCCTTGCGCTCCATGCCCGCCTTGCGCGGCACCGCCCCGACCAGGAGCGACCAGTTGGCGCCGCGGAACGCCTCGTCGGCGTCCGCCGTGGTCACGACGCCGCGGAGCAGGGGGAAGGCGCAGTCCTCGAGCTCCATGGCCACGCCCTCGAGCGACGGCAGCGCCGCCTCGAGCTCGAGGAGCCGCAGCTCGACGGTGGTCTGCGGCCCGAACATCTGGCCCGACGCGATCCGGAACACCAGCGCGTAGCCGATCTGACCGGCGGCGCCGGTGACGGCCACGCTGACGTGCTGATCGGGCATCGGACCTCCTTGCGAGGCCCGAGTGTAGTCCCCGCCGGGGACCGCCGTGTCAGGCCGTGGTCTTGTAGCCGTACCCGCGCTTCTGGCCCTGCCAGGCGCCCCCACCCCAGGCCAGGAAGTCGGCCAGCAGCCCGAGGCCCACGAAGATCCACTCGGTGCCCTCGATGCCGGGCCCAAACAGGACGTACATGACCAGCGTCCACGGCAGGAAGAGGAAGCCGAGGATCGGCAGGAGGATGCCGTCGGGGAAGGTGGCGGTCCAGCGGGCCGTGTCGGCGACGTACCAGATGATCGAGATCAGCCGGGGACCACCGAAGAGCAGGAGGACGAGCAGGCACATGGGCGGGAACCTCCTTGGGAGTGGCCTAGGGTGGCGTGCCGTAGCCCGGCAGCTGGTTTCGCTGGCGCCACCCGCCACCGAACAGCGAGCCGATATCGGCCAGCACGGCGAGGATCATGCCAAACACGTCGAGACCGGTCAGCCCCTGCGGGGCGACGAGGACGTACATCAGCGTCGTCCAGGGCAGGAACAGGAAGCCGAGGATCGGGACGATGGCGTTGTCAAAGGTCAGCGCCCAGCGGACCTGGTCGACCAGCCACCAGATCAGGACGGCCGCCCGCGGACCGAAGATGAACAGGCACCCGACGATCAGGCACATGGGCGCCCATCATCCGCCACCCGTCAACCGCCGAGCCGCTGTCGACACCCTGTGGACAACTGGCACCACCCGTTTCGCAAACTCGGGGATAAGCCGATTGCGACCGACGCGACCCGACCCGTAGTGTTGACAGCGTCCCGAAGGGGCAGCCACCGACGCCGCGGAGTCACATCAACGGCCCGGGGGCGGTCACTTCGGGACCTTTCGTTGCCCGCCGGACTCCGGCGGCCGGTCAGTCGGTCGAGTCCGCTCCCGAGGCCGGGGGGAAGGTCCCGAACTGCCGGTCGCCGGCGTCCCCGAGCCCCGGCATGATGTAGCCGCGGTCGTTCAGCTGGCGGTCGACCGCCCCGACGTGAATCTCGACGTCGGGATGGGCCGCGCTCAGGGTCGCGATCCCCTCCGGCGCCGCGATCAGCGACACCTGCTTGATCCGGGCCGCGCCCCACGCCTTCAGGAGGTCGACCGTCGCTGCGCTCGAGCCGCCGGTGGCCAGCATCGGGTCCAGGATCAGGCAGACCTGGACGGTCGCCGCGTCGGGGAGCTTGTTGTAGTACTCGACCGGCTTCAGGGTCCGCTCGTCGCGGTACAGGCCGATGTGCCAGACCTCGGCCATGGGCATGAGCTCGAGCATGGCCTCGACCATCCCCAGCCCGGCGCGGAGGACCGGCACCAGGCCGACCTTGGTCGCCAGGCGGGTGCCGTCCATCGGCTCGATGGGCGTCTCGATCCGGTACGCCTCGGTGGCGAGATCGGCCATGGCCTCGTAGCCGAGGAGCCACGACAGCTCGCGGACCAGCTCTCGGAACTTCTTCGGCTCGGTCGTGCGGTCGCGGAGCAGCGAGAGCTTGTGGGCGACCAGCGGATGGGCCGATGGGTGGACGGTCGGCGGCAGGGCCTCGGGCATCGGCCGCGATTCTATCCCGGCCGTGGGTCCGGCCCGGAGTCCGGCCGGCAGCGGACCGCGGACTACCGCTGGGGATGAATGGCTGATAGGCTATCGGTCCCAAAAGTGACTCCGCGTGCGCGCGCCCAGCGTGCCCGCCGCCGCACGAGAGGTGTGCATATGGTTTTCGGCAAGCGGGGCGACGCGCCCCAGGAGGAGCTCATCGGCACCCTGTACTCCGATCCGGCGAGCGAGCCAGCGGCACCGGCCGCTCCGAGCAGCAGCAGCGGCTCCACCGAGGGCCGGCGTGAGCCGACCGAGGGGATCCTCGATTCCCACGCCCGGTTCAACGGCAAGTTCGTCAGCGACCGTGACCTTCGCATCGACGGCGAGGCGCAGGGCGAGATCGAATGCCAGGGCACCCTCGTCCTCAGCCCGCAGGCGCGCGTTCGGGCCAGCATCAAGGCCCACAACGTCGTGATCAACGGCGACTACGAGGGCAATGTGGACTCCGGCGGACGGTTCGAGATCGGGTCCACCGGACGGGTCAAGGGGGAAGTGAAGACCCAGGTCCTGGTCATCAAGGAAGGGGCCTTCTTCGAGGGCTCGGTGTTGATGACCCGCAAGCCATCCGACGGGACGGCACCGGCCCCGGCCGCCGGCGAATCGGGTTCGAGCTCGAGCACGAGCTCGTCGTCGAAGGGGAGCGGCGGCTCGTCCGCCGCCTCCGCCAAGGCGGCCGCGTCGGCGGCACCCGAGCAGATCTTCACGAGCGAGGTCATGGGGGAGCCCACTCCCGCTGCCGCCGGCAGCAGCCGGCAGCCGACCGGCCCCGGCGACGACCGCTAGCCCGCTCCTCGTCGAGGTCACGCGCGGCGACCGGGTCGAGTCCCGGCACCGCGGCACCGTCGCCGTCGCGGGCACCGACGGCACCCTTCTCGCCCACCTGGGCGACCCGGACGAGCCGGTCTTCCTGCGCTCATCGGCCAAGGCCTTCCAGCTCGCCCCGTTCATCACCTCCGGCCATTTCGACGCGTACGGGTTCCCCGACGCGGTCCCGACCATGGCGGTCATGGCCGCCAGCCATGCGGGCGAGGATCGCCACGTCCGGCTGGTCCAGTCGGCCCTCCGGGCCGGTGGCCTGACCCGCGACGCGCTCCAGTGCGGGACCCACACCCCGTTCGACCAGGAGACGGCCCAGCGCCTGGCGCGTGACGGGGAGCCGCCGAGCGAGCTGCGTCACAACTGCTCGGGCAAGCACGCGGCGATGGCCCTGTTCGCGCGAGCGGCCGGCTGGGAGGTCGAGACCTACTGGCAGCCCGACCACCCGGTCCAGCGGGCCGCCCTCGAGACCGTGGCGGCCGTGTCCGGAGTCCGGAAGGGGCGGATCCAGACGGCCACCGATGGTTGCGGCGTGGTCAGCTTCGCGCTCCCGCTTCTTGCCATCGCACGGATGTACGCGGTCCTCGCTGATCCCTCTGGGCTGAAGGACGAGGTCCTCGCGAACGCGCTGACGCGGATCCGGGACGCCATGCTCGCCCATCCCGAGCTTATCTCCGGCGACCGGCGCCAGTTCGACACCGACCTCATGCGCGCCGCCCCGGGCCGGCTGGTCGCCAAGGGCGGCGCGGAAGGGCTCCGCTGCGTCGGGGTCCTGCCCGGCGGGGTGGAGGCCGGGTCGAAGGCGATCGGGGTGGCGGTGAAGATCGAGGACGGGGACGCAGCCCGTCGGGCCGGGCCCGCGGCGACGTGCGAGGCGCTCCGCCAGCTCGGTGCGCTCGGCGAGGTCGAGCTGACCCAGCTGGAGTCCTATGCCCACCCGACCGTGCTGGACCTGTCCCGTGGCGAGCCGGTCGGGGACGTGCAGCCCGCCTTCGAGCTCGAGCGGGACGCCGTCTAGCCCAGCCAGCCCCGGACGAGGTCGGCCACGCGGATGAAGATGGGGGCCAGGAGCAGGGCCGGCAGGAAGTTCGCGACCCGCACCGGCTTGAGGTCCAGCAGGCGCAGGGCCACCCCGAGCAGGATGACCCCGCCGGTCGCGGTGATGGCCAGGATCGTCACCTCGTCCAGGAAGGGCGCGAGGAGCGTCGCGAACGCGGCGATCCCCCCCTGGATGACGAGGATGGTGATGACCGAAAGCCCCACCCCCCAGCCGAGCGCGGCGGCGAAGGCGATGGCCGCGACCCCGTCCAGCAGGGACTTGATGGCCAGCAGCTGGGCGTCACCGGTGAGCCCGTTCTGGAGCGAGCCCAAGATGGTCAGCGGGCCGACGCAGAACACCAGGGAGGCGGTCACGAACCCCTCCGCCACGGTGGACCCGGAACCCGGGGCGTCGGACTCGTCCCGGGAGAACCGCCGCTGGAACCACTCCCCAAGCGCCTCGAGTCCGTCCTGGAGGCGGAGCGCCTCCCCGATCACCACCCCGGCGAGGATCGCCGCGAGCGCGGCCAGCTCGTCCCCGGGCTGGACCAGCGGATCGGTGAACATCCGGAGGCCCAGCGAGATCGAGATCAGGACCGTGAAGAAGCCGAGCCCGGTGACCAGGCTCTCCTGCATCCTGTCCGGCATTCGCCGCCCGATCAGGAGACCGACGGCGGTGCCCAGCAGGACGGTGACGACGTTGAGGAGCGTGCCGCTCAGGAACACCGCCGTATTGTGGGTGGCGAGCGTCCTGCTCGCCGCCTGCGGAGCCCCGACCGTGTCCGACAACCCCAGCCCCGCCACCGCCCTGCGCTACGTCGCGCTCGGCGACTCGTACACGATCGGCACATCGGTCGAACCCGAGGACTGCTGGCCGGCCCAGCTGGTGGATCGGCTCGGGGATGGGCTGGTGCTGAGCGCCAACCTGGCGGTGAACGGCTTCACCACGCATGACGTCATCGTCCACGAGCTGCCGGACCTCGACGCGTATACGCCGGACTTCGTCTCGCTCCTGATCGGCGTCAACGACGTCGTCCGCGGGGAGCCGGAGGCGACCTACCGCGAGAACGTCGCCTTCATCCTCGATGACCTCCTCGGCCGGCTGCCGCCCAACCGGATCCTGATCGTGGCCACGCCGGACTACACGCTCACCCCGGCCGGCGCCGCATTCCCGGACGCGCCCGGCGACCGTGAGACCATCGCCCGGTTCAACGAGATCCTCGAGGCGGAGGCCAGCGAACGGGGGATCGCCTTCGTGCCCGAGATCTACGCCATCTCCCAGGAGGCCGGCTCTGATCCAACGATGGTTGCCGACGACGGCCTCCACCCGAGCGCGGCCCAGTACGCCCTGTGGGTCGACGCCATCGAACCGGTCGTCGCCGGCCTGACCAACAGCCCCTGATCGGGATGCCCATTGCGCGGGCGCTACCATCGGCAGACCGATGAGCACGCCTGACCCGACCTCCGCCGGCGACCGCCCGATCCGGGTTCGGATGGCGCCCAGCCCGACCGGCCCGCTGCACATCGGGACGGCCAGGACGAGCCTGTACAACTTCCTGTTCGCCCGGCACGTCGGCGGCACCTACGTCCTCCGGATCGAGGACACCGACCTCGCCCGGAGCACGGCCGAGTTCGAGCGCGACATCCTCGACAACCTCCACTGGCTGGGCATCGCCTGGGACGAGGGGCCGCAGCACGCGGGTGGCGACGACATCGGTCCGCTCGGTCCCTACCGGCAGAGCCTGCGGATGGACCGATACGCCCGCGAGGCGGATCGGCTCCTCCGGTCGGGCGCCGCTTACCACTGCTGGTGCACGACCGAGGAGCTCGACGCCGTCCGGAGGGTGCAGGAGGCCAACAAGGAGGCGCCCCGCTACAACGGCCGCT
>DATBIW010000011.1:0-2408 GCA_036556745.1 Candidatus Limnocylindria bacterium
GATGGCGACCGGGATCCAGAGCAGGCCCAGAACCACCGCGGCCCACGCTCCAAGGCGCTCGACCCGCCCGAGCAGGTCGACCAGCCACTCCCTTACCGGGAGGAAGACGGCGAGCGCCGCCACGGCCAGCGCGACCACGACGAGCAGCTCGACATGCGGGCGGCTCGGGCGGTCCACCGGTTCGGGCAACGATCGGATCGGGCCCCTCATTCCGCGGGCGAACCTGTCCCTCGCCGGTGCCTGCGACAAGCACCCGGCGGGGCGGTGGGCGGCGCTTCCGGCCTCCGTTACCGTACGCCCCTCCTCCGATCATCCCCGACCGTCGATTCAGGGAGGCTCGATGCCGCGTTCGACGAAACTCGTCCTGATGCTGTCGATCTGTCTCGTAGCGGGATGCGCCTCGGTCCCGGGACGGGACGATGCCGGCGGCGAGACCGGCGGTCGCGACTCGCTCGAGGTGCGCCGCGCGCTGGCCGGCTTCCCCAACGGAGCCTGGGAGTCGACCTACGAGCCCCTTCCGGCAAGCCCGACCCTCTTCCGGAACGCGACGGTCATGACCGCCGCGGGTGAGGAGATCGCGGGCGGCGACGTGCTCGTCGTGGATCGCCGGATCGCCGCCATCGGCCGCGGGCTGGAGGCACCGGCGGGCGCGGTGGTCGTGGATGCCGCCGGACGGTTCGTGACGCCCGGAATCATCGACACCCATTCGCACCTCGGCGTCTATCCTTCACCCGGCGTCGACGCTCTCTCGGAAGGCAACGAGGCCACCGATCCGACGACCGCCCAGGTGTGGGCGATCCACTCGGTCTGGCCGCAGGACCCGGGCTTCACGCGCGCGCTGGCGGGCGGGGTCACGACCATCGAGATCCTGCCGGGGAGCGCCAATCTGATCGGTGGCCGCGGCGTCACCGTCAAGAACGTCCCCAACCGCTCGGCCCAGGCGATGGTCTTCCCCGGCGCCCCCATGGCCCTCAAGATGGCGTGCGGAGAGAACCCCAAGCGGGTCTACGACGAGAGCGGCCCTTCGACCCGGATGGGCAACTGGGCCGGGATGCGGGAGGCGTTCATCGAGGCGGCCGCCTACCGCGAGAAGTGGGACCGCTGGGCGCAGCACGGCGGCGAAGAGCCGGAGCGCGACCTGGCGAAGGAGACCCTCGCCGAAGTTCTGCGCGGCCGGGTGCTCGTCCAGAACCACTGCTATCGCGCGGACGACATGGTGAACATGCTGAACCTGGCCCGGGAGTTCGGCTTCCGGGTGCGGTCCTTCCACCACGCCGTCGAGGCGTACAAGATCCGGGACCTCCTCGCGCGCGACTCGGTGGCGGTGTCGATGTGGACCGACTGGTGGGGGTTCAAGATGGAGGCGTTCGACATGGTACCGCAGAATCTGGCCCTCGTGTCCGGCGCGGGCGCGCGGGCGATCCTCCACACCGACGACCCGACCGGCATCCAGATCATGAACCAGGACGCCGCGCGTGCCATGGCGTACGGGCGCACGGCGGGACTCGACGTCACCCGCGACGAGGCGCTGCGCTGGATCACCGCCAACCCCGCCTGGGCGCTGGGCCTCGAGGACAGGATCGGGACGCTCGAGGCCGGCAAGAACGCCGACCTCGTGGTCTGGTCGGGGGACCCGTTCAGCGTCTACGCTCACGCCGACCTGGTCTACATCGACGGAGCGCTGGTCTACGACCGCTCCCGCACCGAGCTAAAACCGACGACCGACTTCGAGCTCGGGATCCTCCCGGCCGACCCATCGGGAGGAGAACGGTGAGCGGCTCCGCGCCGGCGGGTCGGGCGGCCTTCGCGGCGATCGCGCTTATCGCGGCCGTCGCGCCGGCGGCCGCCCAGGAGATCGCGATCGTGGGAGGCACCGTCCGGCCGGCCTCCGGCCCGCCGATCCACGGCGCGACCGTCCTCGTCCGCGATGGCCGGATCGTCGCCGTCGGCACGACCGTCGAGACGCCGGCGTCGGCACGCGTCATCGACGCGACCGGCAAGGTGGTGACACCGGGACTCTTCGACCCGTGGTCGTCGATCGGCCTGGTGGAGGTCGACCTGGTCGGCTCCACACGGGACGAACGGCTGGCCGACGAGGAGGATCCGATCACGGCCGCCTTCGACCCCGCCTACGGGCTGAACCCGGGCTCGACCCTGATCCCCTGGGCGCGGACGGGCGGGGTCACGACCGTCGCCACCGGACCCCGCGGCGGGCTGATAGCGGGCCAGGCGGCGGTGATCGATCTGGCCGGGGAGACCGCCGACGAGATGCTCGCCGAGCCGCGGGCGGCCATGATCGCCGCGCTGGGCGAGGACGGCGCGGCCAGCGCGGGCGGAGCCCGGGGCGGGGCGGCCCTCCGCCTCCGCGAGGTTCTGGAGGATGCCCGCTTCTGGGCCGCCCACAGGGC
>DATBIW010000012.1:0-11454 GCA_036556745.1 Candidatus Limnocylindria bacterium
CTGGACCTGAGCCTCGAGCGCGGGCAGAAGGTCGCGCTCATCGGGCCCAACGGGGCGGGCAAGAGCACCCTGCTGAAGATCCTGGCCGGGGTCCTCGAGTTCCAGGCCGGGGAGCGGAAGCTGGGCCACAACGTCTCGGTGGCGTACTTCGCCCAGCACCAGATCGAGGCCCTGAACCCCCGGCACACGGTCCTCGAGGAGCTCGAGGAGGCGGCGCCGCGGATGACCTCCGCCGAGCAGCGCCGGCTGCTGGGGGCGTTCCTCTTCTCGGGCTCGGACATCACCAAGCCGGTCCGCGTCCTGTCCGGCGGGGAGCAGACCCGCCTGGCCCTCGCCAAGCTCCTCGCCGACCCGGCGAACCTGCTGTGCCTCGACGAGCCGACGAACCACCTCGACATCGCCAGCCGTGATGTGCTCGAGGACGCCCTGACCTCATTCGGCGGCACGCTGGTGCTCATCACCCACGACCGCTACCTGATCCGGACCGTGGCCAACACGATCGTCGAGGTCACCGGCGGCGACGCGACCCTCTACCCCGACGACTTCGAGTCGTGGGCCGAGGCGCGGGGCATCGACATCGACCACGCCGGGGTCACCGAGGGCCGCGCGACCCCACGGGGCGTGGTGGCAGCGGCTCCCCGCCGCGAGACGGCCGACCAGGCCGCATCCCGCAAGCGCGCCGAGGCGGAGGCCCGCAACGCCCGGCACCGGGAGACGCGGGAGGCACGATCGGCCCTGGAGAAGGCCGATGCCGAGCTGGCGGCCACCCAGGCCGAGCTCGTCCAGCTCACCGAACGGCTCGGTGACCCGGCCACCTACGCCGATGCGGCCCTCGTCCGGCAGCTCATCGAGGAGCACAACCAGGCGCTCGACCGGGTCGAGACGCTCACCGCCGAGCGCGAGCGCCTGGCCGCCGAGCTGGCGACCGCCGATACGGCCTCGTGACGAGCGCTCGCGTGCCGGCCGACCGCGTGGGCGGCGGCCTCGTCGTCCTGGCCGCCGTGTGCTTCGGCACGCTCGGGGTCACCTCGCGGTTCGCGTTCGCGGCCGGAGTCGATCCGCTGACCCTGGTCACCTGGCGGGCCGTCATCGGCTTCCTGTTCGTGGTCGGCGCGGCGCTCATCCTCGCCCGGCTCGGCCAGGTCGTCGCGCGTCCCTTCCGGGAGATCCCGCGTCGCGAGAAGGCGATGAACGTCTTCGCCGGCCTGGCGAATGCGCTCCTGAACCTGACCGCCCTGATGGCCCTGTCCCGGATCAGCATCGCGCTGACCCTGCTCGTGTTCTACACGTACCCGGCCATGGTCGCGGCCGCCTCGACCGTCCTGTTCAAGGAGCGCCTCGACCGGGCGCGCTGGGGAGCGTTGGGCGTCAGCGGGATCGGCCTGGTGCTCGTCCTGATCGGAGCCGGCCAGGTCGGCGGCTTCGACCCGCTCGGGGTGGCGCTCGCCTTCACCGGGGCCGTGTGCCAGGTCGTCTACGCGCTGAGCGCGCGCCACGGCTTCTCATCGGTCCCCGCGCCGCAGGCCGGGGCGGTCACCTTCGCGGTCGCCGGCAGCGCGTACCTCGTCGGGGCGGTCGTGATCGGGAACCTGGACGCCCTGGATGCGCCGCTCGTCTCGACCGCGGCCCTGATCCCGGTCCTGTGGGCGGGCACCATCGGCGCCGGCATCCCGACCATGGCCTGGATCATGGGCATCCGAGCGCTCGGCGCCCCGCGGGCCGCGATCATCTCGACCCTCGAACCGGTGGTGGCCGTCCTGCTCGCCGCGCTCCTCCTGAACGAGATCCCGACGGCGCTCCAGGTGGTGGGGGGCGCGCTGATCGTGACCGCCGCGATCGTCGTCCAGCGCCGGCCCGGCGTGGAGGTCGCCGAGCACGAGGCCGCGCCGGATGCCTCTATCCTTGCCCCATGAACCGGGGGCGCTGGCCGATCCTGGCCGCCATGGTCGTCGTGGCGGTCAGCGCCTGCACCCCGACGCCGGGCGGCAACCCGGCGGCGTCCGCGAGCGTGGAGCCGAGCGTCGCGCCGTCGGTCGAGCCCACGCCCGAGCCCACCCCGACTCCGACCCCGGAACCGACGCCCACCCCTGAGCCGACCGTCCCCGAGCAGGCCCTCCTGCCCAACCTGGTCATGGAGCCGCTGGCCGAGTGGAGCATCGAGTACGTGGGCACTCGCCGCCTCCTCCATGTGACGACCATCTTCAGCAACTACGGGGTCGGCGCCTTCGAGATCCGCGGCGGTCGGGCGCCGGGTGGATCGGTCATCAACCTCGACCAGGTCATCTACACCCAGGGCGGCGGCTTCCGCCGGGTCCCGACCCGGGTCGACGCCCTGTACGCGGGGGACGGCCACGAGCACTGGCACGCCCAGGCGGTCGTGACCATGGAGCTGGCCAACGTCCTCAGCCCCGGGACGATCACGACCGGCAACAAGATCCACTTCTGCTTCTTCGACAACACCTCGACGAACACGACCCTGCCCGGCTACAGCTCGACCGCGTACTACGACAACGAGTGGTGCGGGACTCCCGACTCGTACGCGATCCGGATGGGCCTGTCGATTGGTTACGGCGATCGCTACGGCTGGGACTTTGTGGGGCAGTACGTGGACATCACCAACCTGGCGGGCGGCACGTACACGCTCAAGGCCACCGTGGACGCGACGAACAGCTTCTTCGAGACCGATGACACCGACAACTGCACGATCGCCCGCGTCCAGATCCCGACCGCCGGCGAGGGCCAGATCGTGGTCGTCGAGGCCGGCGAGCTGGAGTGCTCGACCTAGGCCATCAGCGCGGCGTGAACCGCTTGGGCCGCCTGCCCGGCCTGCGCCACCGGGACCTCGGCCCAGACGACGCGCAGCCCGCCCTCGTCGAATGAGCCCTCCCCGTGGGCGGGCAGCGGCAGCAGCTCCGGCATCCTCGGCGCGGGCCCCACGAGGCTGATCCGGGCGATCCGCTCCTTGCGGTCGACCGCCAGGATCATCGGCTCCACCTCGTCCTTGCCGAGCCGGGGGACGACGTCGGTGGCCGGCGCCCCACCGTCGAGCGACCGGACCGCAAGCCGGAGCCGCCCCCGACGCGCCCGCCGCACGGCCACCGGGTGGACGACCTCGGCCCCCAGCTCCCCGAGGAGCTCGAGCTGGAGCGCACTGACCGATGGGAGGAGCCTCGCGGCCGGCACCAGGTGGGGGTCGGCCTCCCAGACCCCGCCGACGTCCTTGAACAGCTCGCACCGGTCGGCTCGCAGCGCGACCGCCAGGGCCACCGCCGAGAGGTCGGTCCCGCCGCGGCCCAGGGTCGTCAGCTCGCCGTGGGCCCCGACGCCCTGGAAGCCGGCCACCACCGGCACCAGTCCGTCGGCCACCGCGGTGCGGAGGGGCCGCGAGTAGACCCGCCGCACGGCCGCTCCCAGGTGCGCCGCCGCGGTCCGAATCCCGGCCTCGGCCCCGCTGAACGACCTCGACGGCAGGCCGCGCGCCTCGAGCCCCAGGGCGAAGAGCGCGGCCGACAGCGCCTCCCCCGTGGCCAGGGCCCGATCGGTCTCGCGGGCGAGCGCCGAGTCGGGCGCATGCGCCCCGTCGCCGCGGAGCGAGGCGCCGCCATCTGGGAGCAGGACCGCCGCCGAGGAGAGGATCGCGTCGGTCACGCCCTCGAACGCGGACACGACGACCACCGGCCGAATGCCGTCGGCTCGCTGGCCGACGACGACCTCGACGGCCGCGGCGATGTCCTCGGGACGGGTGAGGACCGAGCCGCCGAACTTGTCGACGACGATCGGTCCGGCGCTGCGCATGCCGCGGACTCTAGACGACCCGTCCACGGGCAGGCAGTACCCTCGCCGGGTGCCTCGACCCGCTCGCTCGTCGTCGCTCGGAGCGATCCGGCGCCGGATCCTGGCCTGGTTCGCGGCCGAGCAGCGCGAGCTCCCGTTCCGCCGGAGCCGCGACCGGTGGCCGGTCCTCGTGGCCGAGGTCATGCTCCAGCAGACCCAGGCGTCCCGGATCGCCGAGCGCTTCGACGCCTTCCTGGACCGCTACCCCACGCCCGAGGCGCTGGCCGCCACGCCGGCGGCCCGCGTGCTCGCCGACTGGAGCGGCCTGGGCTACAACCGCCGCGCGCTGAACCTCCACGCGGCGGCGGTCCGGATCACGGCGGAGGGTTGGCCGGCGACCGTCGCCGCTCTCGAGCGCCTGCCCGGGATCGGCCCGTACTCGGCGCGGGCAATCGCGGCCATCGCTTTCGACCAGCCGGTCGGCGCGGTCGACACCAACGTCCGGCGTTGGCTGGTCCGCCGCTTCGCCGCCGATCCGGACGACAAGCGGGCGCTCCAGGACCTCGCCGACCGCCTGGCGCGGGCCGGGTCACTCGGTCCGCCGGGTGAGTCCGGGACCTGGACCCACGCCACCATGGAGTTCGGAGCACGAATCTGCGTCGCCCGGGTCCCGCGCTGCGGGATCTGCCCGGTGGCTCGCGGCTGCCCGTCCCGCCGAGCCCCGGCCCACGTTCCGGTGCCGCGTGCCTCCGTGGCCACGGCGCCCACCCGGGCGGCGCGTGGGGCGGTGCTCCGCGCGCTGGCGACCGCGCCCGGGCACGCGCTCAGCGAGCGGAGCTCGAGGTCAATCGTGGTCGCGGGCTGGCCGGAGCTCGACTACCCGGCGCTGGCCGAAGGCCTCAGGCGGGATGGGCTTATCCATCGGTCGGGACGACGGCTGGTGCTCGGACCCGGCTAGCGGACGGCGGCGACGGCCTCCGGCTCGGGCTCGGCCGAGATCGGCGCCTCGGCCCAGTGGGCCTTGGCCGGGAAGGCCTGCATGAGCTTGCGGAGCAGGCGGTGGAGCTCCTTCCGCTCGGCCCGGCTGAGCGTCTCGGCGATCAGGGCCTCCCGGACGGCCTGGACCCCGACGGTCTTGTCCCAGATCGCGTGGCCCTCGGTGGTCGGCTCGACCAGGGTCCCGCGCCGGTCGCCGGGGTCGGGAAGGCGCCGGATGAGGCCGGCCTGCTCCATCCGGTCGAGGCGGTTGGTCATGGCGCCCGAGGACAGGTGCATGTCGTCGGCCAGCTGCCCCGGCGAGCGCCGGTACGGCGGTCCGTAGCTCCGCAGCTTGCCGAGGAGGTGGTACCAGCGGACGTCGAGGTCGAACTCGGCCAGCGTCTGGTCCATCGAGTCGCCGAAGCGCTTGTTCAGGAACTGGATGCGCTCCACGATCCCCTCGGTCAGCGGATCGAGGTTCGGGATCTCGCGCGCCCAGACGAGGAGCATGTCGTCGAGGCGGTCCCGCTCGGTTTCGGGCATGCGCGGAGTATGGTCCCGACACATCTCTATGTCAAGCATCTTCGTGTCGTACTACTTGACATCAAACCACCCGCCTCGTATCCTCCGACATCGTTCGATATCAAACCTCTTGAGATCTAGAAAGCACGACCGATGTTCGGAATGACACCGATGACCGCATGGGAGCTCGAGGCCGACCGCCGGCGAGAGCTGGCCAGGCACCGCGACGTGCCACGCCAGTCCCTCCTCTCCGCCCGGCGGGACGGCCCCGAGGCCTCCGACCGGCGCCTCCTCCACGGCTGGCGCCTCGTGACGCTCAACCGCTGGGACGACGCCCGGCCCTGACCGCCCATACAATCGGCGGGTGAGTCCAAGCGCGGTCACCCTCAAGGTCCAGGTCGGGGACGAGCTGCCGTCGATCGGCCTGCGCGCCACCGACGGCTACCTGCTCAACCTCCGCTCGTGGGTCGGCAAGTCCCCGGTCGCGCACGTGTTCTTTGCGGGGCCGAGCCTGTCCGGCCAGGCACGGACCGATGCGGAGGCGTTGGCCCGCTCGCTGGCCGCCGAGGTCGGCCGGCTCGACGCGGCCGGGGTGGCCCTCACCGGGATCTCGACCGACAACGAGCGCCAGCAGACCGAGTTCGTGGCCGCCCTGAACCTCCCGTTCCTCCTGCTCAGTGACGAGCGACGGATCGCGGCCGAGGCGCTCGGCGTCCCGCTCGTCGAGCGGCGCGGGAACACGAACGTCGCGGCGACGGTGGTGATCGGCGCGGACGAGAGCGGCGTCATCCGGGGGGTCTACCCCGATCCGGACCCGCGGCTCCTGGCGGCCATCATCCTCGAGACCTTCCGAGAGCCGCTGCCGGCCTGACCGATGCTGGCCGTCCGGACGTACGCGGCCGGCGAGCCGCTCCGCCTCGAGGAGGTCCCGGTGCCCGCTCCCCGCGGGACCGAGGTCCTCATCCGGGTCGCCGGGGCAGGGGTGTGCCATACCGATCTCCATATCGCCCGGACCAACCGGATCCGGGTCGAGCGGCCGGTCACCCTCGGCCACGAGGTGTCCGGCTGGATCGCCGGGATGGGCGCCGAGGCGGGCGAGGCGCTCCGCAAGGCGCGGCTCCGCGAGGACGAGCCGGTGGCCGTGTTCGGCGGCTGGGGCTGCGGCGAGTGCGCCGACTGCAAGCGGGGTGAGGAGCAGCGCTGCGAGCGGAGCCGCGCCCCGGGGTTCCAGGTGGACGGTGGCTACGCCGAGTACCTCCTCGTCCCCCATCCGCGGCACCTGGTGGCGCTGGGCAAGCTGGATCCGGTCGACGCCGCGCCCCTCGGGGACGCGGGGGTCACCTCGTTCCGGGCCGTCCGCCGCGCCACGCCGTGGCTGGCCGAGGGCTCCCGGGCCCTGCTCATCGGGCTGGGCGGCGTCGGCCAGTTCGCGCTCCAGTTCCTGCGCCGCCTGCCGGAGGTCCACATCGGCGTTCGGGAGATCGACCCCGACAAGGTCCAGGCGTCCGCCGAGCTGGGCGCGGACGTGGCATTCCTGTCCGGCGAGGAAGAGCTGATCTTCATCGGCCTCGGCGGGCCGGCCGACGTCGTGTTCGACTTCGTCGGGTCCGACGAGACGCTCGCCCTGGCCGCGCGCTTCGTGGCGCCGGGCGGCCTGGTGTCACTGGTCGGCGAGGCGGGCGGGGAGCTGAACTTCTCGTTCGAGGCGCTCCCCGTGGAGGCGTCCCTGACCACCACCTCGTGGGGATCGCCCGACGACCTGCGGGACGTCGTCCAGCTCGCCCGTCGCCACTCCCTCCATTGGAAGGTCGACCGGATGCCGCTCCGCGAGGCCGCGGCCGCCCACGACCGGCTCGCCGCCGGCCAGGTCCCCGGAAGGCTGGTCCTCGTCCCCTAGCCGGAGCTGGCCCATTCGTCGATGAGCCGGCGCGTCCGATCCGCGACGAACGTCGCCTGCTTCTGCTCGTACAGTCCAAGCGCGCGGCGGGCGACGACCACGGCTTCCTCGGGCTTGCCGGCAGCCCGCAGCACGCGCGCCTGATACACGAGCGCGTCGGCGAGGTAGCCGATGTAGTCGGTGGCCTCGAGGATGTCCAGCGCCTCGCGGGCCTTCGCCTCGGCGCCGGCGTGGTCGCCGCGTGCCGAGAGAACCGCAGCCTGCATCGCCTTCCCACCGCCCTGCGACGCGATGTCGTCGCTCGCCGAGGTGTCGACGGCGATGTCCGCGAACGTCTCGGCCTGGTCGATGTCCCCGGCCGCCAGGTAGGCCTCCGCGCACTCGACCGCATAGGTCGAGGAGAACGCGCGATCGCCCTGGGCGATCATCGAGTCGTACGACGCGCGATGCTCGGCGACGGCCGTCCTCAGGTCGCCTTCGAGCAGGGCCAGGTCCCCCCGGACGGCGGCGACCTGGGACAGGAGGTGCCGGTCACCGAGGTCGCGCAGGACCGGCTCGGCCTCATCGACCGAGGCGTGCGCCTCGGCGAACCGCCCCTGGAGGCCCAGGAGCCTGCCCATCGCGAGCGCCGATCCTGGCGCCAGCTGGCGATAGGTGCGGCGGCGAGATTCGATCCCCTGGATGGCCTCGGGAATCGGCATCGGGCCCCAGACCGACGACGCCCCCATGGTGCGGTTGGCCTCCAGCATGATCCGATCTTTGGACGCGTGCCCCACGGCGACCCGTCTCGCGCGTTCGTGGGCCTTCTCCGCCTGGCCGACGGCGAACAGCCAGAACGTGGCCCCCAGCTCCGCCTCGGCAGAGCCGTCGGCGTCCCCGAGCTCCACGAACCGGTCGCGGAGGCGCTCCAGCGCCGTCATCGTCTCGTGCATCTCGGTCGACTTGGTGGACGACCGAACCATGAGCAGGCCCAGCTCCACCCAGGCCGCTCCGCGTTCGTCTCCCGAGCCAGTCGCCTCGGCGAGCGTTTCGGCCAGGAGGCTCTCGGCACGCTCACCATGTCCGGCATCGACGATGCGGAGCGCCAGCTGCCCGACCAGCAGGTGGCGTGCTGGATCGCCATGGGGCAGCAACGCAACCGCGCGTTCGACGAGCTCGGCGGTGGCGGAGGCGTCCAGCCGCGCGTCGGCACGATAGGCGGCCTGGGCGAGGAGCGAGCCGGCGCGCTTCGCCAGCTCCAGGGCGTGCTCATCCGGTGGGCCCAGCTCTGCCCGGTACCGGTAGGCCTGCTCGAGGTGGTAGCCGATGATCTCCTCGTACTCCCCGAGCCGGTCGGCCGCGATTCGTTCCAGCCACGCCGCGAAGCGCTCGTGAAGCTCGGATCGGGTCTGCTTGGCCAGGGCCTGGTAGGCGGCATCCCGGATGAGCAGGTGCCGGAACCGGTACGCCTCCTCGCCGGCGAACGAGGCCTGGTCGGGGCGGACCAGCTCCATCCGCATGAGCCCGGTCAGGCGGTCCCGCACCTGGGCGCGCATCGGCTCGGGGGCGAGCTCGGTCACGGCCCCGCGATGGAAGACCTTGCCTTCCACCGACGCCCGCTCGATCACCGTGCGGTCCTCGCTGGCCAGTCCGTCCAGCCGGGCGGCGAGGAGGGCCTGGATGGTGGGCGGGATCGCGATCTCGCGCAGGTCCCCGTGGGCTGCCCAGCCGTCACCGGAGTGGACCAGGAATCCGTCGTCGATGAGCTTGCCCAGGAGCTCCTCGACGAAGAGCGGGTTCCCCTCGGCCGCCTGGCCGATCTGCGCGCGCACGTCCGCCGGGAGGTCCGCCTGTCCCAACAATCCGCCCACCAACTGGTTGCTCTCGTCCGCGGACAGCGCCTCGAGCTGCATGGTCGTCACCCACCGCTTGCCGCCACCCCATGCCGGTCGCAGCTCGAGCAGGTCGGGCCGGGCCATGGCGATGAGCAGGATCGGCGCGTCGTGCGTCCAGTCCGCGATGTGGTCGATGAGGTCCAGGAACGTCGGCTCGGCCCAGTGGATGTCGTCGAAGACGAGGATGAGCGGCCGCCGACGGGCCAGGGCCTCGAAGGTCTTCCGGATGGCCCAGAAGATCTCCTCAGGCGCCGGCGGCGTGTCGGTCGCTCCGAGCAGGTGCTCGATGACCGGCACCATTCGGTCGACCTCCGGCTCCTCGGCCAGGACCTCGCGAAGCCGTTCCACCGCAGCCTCCGGCGACGCGTCCTCGTCGATGTCGGCCCCGTCCCGGATGGCCTCGGCCACCGGCCAGTACGTGATCCCGTGGCCGTAGGCGAGGCACCGGCCGGTCGCGACCTGGGCCCGGTCACCGAGCGACCCGACGAACTCGTCCACGAGCCGCGATTTGCCCACTCCGGCCACGCCCAGGATGGTGAGCAGGTGGCAGACCCGCTCCTCGACTGCCTCGCGGAACGCCTCCTCCAGCAGGCGCAGCGGCCGCTGCCGGCCGACAAGCGGGGCCTCCAGCGGGCGCACGCGGCGCCCGACGGCGCCCCCAACGGCTGTCAACCGCCAGGCGGGCACCGGCTCCGCCTTCCCCTTCAGCGAGACCGCCTCCATGGGGTCGGCCGACACGTCCTCCCGCACCAGGGCGTGGGTCGCGGCGCCAAGCAGGATCTCGCCAGGCGCAGCCGTGGATTCCAGGCGGGCTGCGACGTTCACGGCGTCTCCGGTCACGATCCGCTGGCCGGCGGCCGCGTCGCCGGCCACGACCTCGCCGGTGTTGATGCCCATCCGCCACTCGACGCTGGCGCCGCGCTCGGACCGGATGGCCGCGTCCAGCTCACCCAGCCGCTCGTGGATCTCGAGCGCTGCCCGGCAGGCGCGGAGCGCGTCGTCCTCGTGGACGGCCGGCACTCCGAAGACGGCCATGACCGCGTCGCCGATGAACTTCTCGAGGCTCCCGCCATGGAACTCGATCACCTCGCGCATGACGTCGAAGTAGCGTGTCATGACCGCCCGCAGCGACTCCGGATCGAGCTGCTCGCCAAGGGCCGTGGACGAGGTCGCGTCGATGAACAGGACGGTGACCGTCTTGCGGGTCTCGACCGGGGCTGCCGGCGCCTCGAGCAATGCGCCGCAGCTGTTGCAGAACCGCGACCCGACGGGGTTCGCCGCCCCGCAGGCCGCGCAGGCGACGGTCTCGAGCGTCATGCCGCCGCCCCGGCCCGCAGCCGCTCGAGCGCCCCATCCAGCCGGCGGATGGACGCCTCGCGGCCGAGCAGTACCATCGAGCCGAACAACGGTGGAGAGACCGGCTTGCCGGTCACGGCGATCCGCAGCGGTCTGAAGAAGTCGCCCGCCTTCCAGCCCATCGCGTCGGCCGCGGCGCGCGCCGCCACCTCCAACGCGTCCGCCGACCAGTCGGCTGCTCCGAGCGTTTCGCGTGCGGAGGCCAGCGCTCCGGCGACCTCGTCGGCGGTGCGGCCCTTGGGCAGGAGGTCCTCGGTTCCCCACCAGCCAGCCACGACCTCGTCGGGCTCGACCAGGAAGCCGGACAGCTCGGCCGCATCGGTCAGCCGGACCATGCGTTCCTTCACCAGGGGCACCAGTCCGGCCAGGAGCTCATCGGTCAGTGCCGACGAGACGAACGGCCGCAGGCGAGCAGCCAGCTCGGCATCGGCCAGGCCGCGGATGTAGACCCCGTTCAGGTAGTCGAGCCGGTCCTGGTCGAAGACCGCGCCGGCCTTGTGGACCTCGCCGATCTCGAAGCGGTCGGCCAGCTCGGCCAGCGAGAAGATCTCCTCCTCCGTCCCCGGCGACCAGCCGAGGAAGGCGAGAAAGTTGACCATCGCCTCGGGCAGGTAGCCCTGCTCGCGGTAGGCAGTGATCGCGGTCTGCGACTTCCGCTTGCTCATCTTCGACCGATCCGGGTTCAGGATGAGCGGGATGTGCCCGAACACCGGCTCGGCGTAGCCGAGGGCCCGGATCAGGGCAATGTGCTTGGGGGTGTTCGAGAGGTGGTCCTCGCCCCGGATGACGTGGCTGATCTCCATCTGCTCGTCGTCGATGACGACCACGAAGTGGTAGAGCGGCACCCCGTCGGCGCGGACGATCACGAAGTCGCCCAGGAGCGAGTTGTCGAACTCGACCTCGCCCCGGATCAGGTCGGTGAAGCGGATCGTCTCGGCCGGGACCCGGAACCGGACCGCCGGCCGGCGACCCTCGGCCTCGAACGCGGCCCGGTCGGCATCGGTCAGGTTCAGACAGCGGCCGTTGTAGCGGGGCGCCTCCTTGTTGGCCTCC
>DATBIW010000013.1:0-1607 GCA_036556745.1 Candidatus Limnocylindria bacterium
CAGGCGCCGGGCGGCCGATCCGGCCGGCCGCGGCGCGGGCGGAGCCGCCGGGGCGGGGGCGGACCCTCGCCCCCATCGTCGTCGTCGGGGATTTGCTCCTCGGGCGGCCCGACCGGCGGGCGGGGCGGGATCGGACGGCCCTCGCGGGCGTAGTCCTGCTCCATCTGGCGCCGCTGGAGGTCTTCCAGCAGCTTGTCGAACCACGAGGACATCGGCGCCATCCTACCGGCCCGGCGGTCGGATGCTGCGTCCGGCCGTTGACGGCGACCCGGATAATGCTCCGGCCGTGCCCTGCGGCGACCCCCAGACGGAGAGGTGCCGATGCGCCCGCCCACGCTCGCGTCCCCGCCCCGAGCCGCCCTGGCCGCCCTGCTGCTGGTGGCCGCCTGCACCCCCGCCGAGAGTCCCAGCCCCTCCGAGGCCGCGCCCAGCGAGACGGAGGTCGCCTCGCCCTCGGTCGAGCCATCGGTGAGCGGGCCGCCCACCTCGGAGCTCTCCGACGTCGCGGCGCTCGAGATCGAGGCCGAGGTGGCCCCCGACTGGCCGACGATCCTGGCCGACTCGGTGTGGGTCCTGGTCCCTGACGGCGACGATCCGGCCGTCCTCCGACTGGATCCCGAGACCGGCGAGGAGCAGGCGCGGATCTCGCTGCCCGGCGGGTCGTGCGAGGGCATCGAGGCCGGGTTCGGGAGCATCTGGGCCTGCACGCCGGACGGGCTGGCGAGGATCGACCCCGCCACCAACGCGATCGTGGCCACCGCCCACTACCAGACACCGCTCCTCTTCGGCCGGCCGGCGGTCACCGACGACGCGATGTGGGCCCTGAGCGGGGATGTCGCCGCCGAGTCGGTCGTCCGGATCGATCCGGCGACGAACACGGTCACGGCCACCTACCCGCTCGGCCACTCGGTGACCTGGATCACCGGTGGGCTGGGCGCGGTCTGGGGGACCGCGACCCGCGACGGGATGCTGCTGCGGGTGGATGCCGCGACCGGCTCGGTGAGCGAGGCGGCCACCGACCTCGTCGCGCCCGGGATCGTCGGCGTGGCGGCCGACCGGGTGTGGGTCGGGCTCCAGTGGTTCCCACCCGCCGATGAGGCGCCCGAGTCGGATCCCGACCTGTTCGCCTTCGACCCGGCGACCGGGACCGAGGAGTCGTTCGACTACGGGATGCGCCCCGAGAGCGTGAGCGACATCACCGGCACCGACGACGGGGTGTGGGTCAAGGCGGTGGACCCGTTCCTGTTCGAGGTTGATCCCACCACCGGCGAGATCGTGTCGATCATCAGCTCGGACCACGGCAGCGGCGCGATCCGCTTCGACGGTCCGTCGCTGTGGATGACGCTCTGGCGGGCCGACCTGGTCTACCGGATCGACGACCTCTAGGCCCCGCGGTTCTCCCCGACGGCGGGCCCGATCGAGGGTTAGGATGGTCGCGCGCTACATGGTGCCGTCGGCCCGACGGCATGGACCAGCTGTGACCCCCGTCCTGAGGAGGAACCATGTTCAAGCGAGCCCCCCGTCGCACGCTCCTGATCCTGTTATTCAGCCTGTTGGCGCTGACCCTGGGTCCCATGCCGGCCGGCGCCTGGCACTTTCCCAAAGGC
>DATBIW010000014.1:0-7908 GCA_036556745.1 Candidatus Limnocylindria bacterium
GCCCTCACCCGTGGCCAAGTGGACCTCGCGACGAAGTACGCCGACTCGATCGCCCTGGCCTATGACGTCGACCTGGCCGGTGAGGCCGCGACCGAGCGGGGCCTGCTTGACGAGCTCGGGCCGAGCCAGAGCGTGACCAAGGTCCGGGTCATTCGCATCCCCGCCGGGAAGGACCCGGCCGAGCTGTTCCAGACCGATCCGGACGCTTGGCGGAGCGCAGTCGCGGAGGCCAAGCCGGTCGTCGAGTACTTCATGGACCGGGTGGCGGCCGAAGTGGACGTGAGCACGGTTGTCGGACGGCGCGAGATGGCCGGCCGGGTGCTCGCCATCCTCCAGCGAGTCGGCGATCCGGTCGAGCAGGACCTCTACGTCCAGCAGCTGTCCCGGACGGTCCAGGTGGACGAGCGCGTCCTCCGCGAGGCGCTGCACCGGCCGCGCGTCCAGCGCAAGGCGGCGCCCGCCGCGTCGGCCGGCACGCCGGTCGGGCCGGGCACGGTCATCCTCGACGCCGTCGAAAGCGAGACCCTGGCCCTCCTCTTCCGCCATCCGGCGCTCACCGCCGAGCACGCGTCCGACCCGCTCCCATTCGGCCGTCCGGTGGCCACAGCTCTCGCCGACGCGTGGACCGCCTGGGTCACCGAGCATGCCTCGAACGGCAGCTCCGACCTCGAGACATTCCTCGCCGAGCTCGACCCGATCTCGGCCGAGCTGGCCCGCGCGGTCATCCAAGCCGCCAGCGCCAGTCCCCGCCTGGATCCCGCGCTGGCCGCCGAGGCGCTCGGCGTCTGCCGGTTGCGGCTGCGGCGCGCGCGGATCGAGGAGGCGATCGGGGATGGCCGCTACCTCTTGGAGGACGCGGAGCGGGACGGCGACCGCGAGCTCCTCGAGCAGATTGAAACCCATATCACCCAGCTCGGCCGCGAAAAGGCCGAGGTCACTCGACTGCTGGCGACGCCGGCTGTCCCGGCGCACGGAGGATCCTGACTGTGGCGTTGAAGACCCCCACCCGAGAACCGGCCAAGGCTGCTGCCAAGGCCACCCCCAAGGCATCGGCCAAGCCGGCCGCCAAGGCTGATACGCCGGCGAAGCCGGCGGGGACCGCCGCCAAGCCGGTCGTCAAGGCCTCTGCGGGCAAGGCGGCTCCCAAGACCGTCGCCAAGGCCGTGGCCGAGCCGAAGGCCGTCGTGAACGTGACGCCGGTCAAGTCGGCGCCCAAGGCTGCCGCCACGAAGGTCACCGCCAAGGCCGTGGCCGAGCCGAAGGCTGCCGCCAAGTCCGCATCGGCCAAGCCGGCTGCCAAGGCTGTCGCCGCGCCCAAGGTCGCCGCCACGAAGGTCGCCGCCACGAAGGTCACTGCCAAGGCCGTGGCCGAGCCGAAGGCTGCCACCAAGTCCGCATCGGTCAAGGCTCCGGCGCCCGCCGCGAAGACCGGAAAGGCCAAGCCGGCACCCGTGCCCGCCGAGCCCTCGTCCGAGGCGATCGCCGCCGTCGAGGACCTTCTGTCCCACGGCCGCGAGGACGGGTTCATCACCCACGACCAGATCCTGGCCGCCGTGCCGAGCCCGGAGACCAACCTCGAAGCGGTCGAGGAGCTGTTCGCTGCCGCCGAGGAGCAGGGCGTCGAGGTCTTCGACGCCGAGAACCAGCCGACGTTCAGCGAGCCCGGCGACGACACGGTCGCGGTCCCGGGCGAGGAACCCGAGGAGGGCAAGGCGGAGAAGGAGCCCGAGGAGGACCTCGAGGCGCTCGCCGCCGACCTGATCGGGATCGACGACCCGGTCCGGATGTACCTCAAGGAGATCGGCAAGGTCGCCCTGCTGACCGCCGAGGAGGAGGTCGTCCTGGCCAAGGCCATCGAGCTCGGGGAGCTGGCCATCGAGGATCCCGGGCGGGCGATGACCAACCTGTTCACCTGGGTCACCCTGAACTCCGAGCCCAAGGCCCGGGCCATGGCCGCGATGCGCGCCTTCGACCTGCCACAGGACTCGCCGCACGTCACGAGCGACGCCATCGACTGGTGGGTGAAGCGCAAGCGGAACAAGATCGAGAAGCCGCCGATCCGGTTCACGAAGGCCCGGCGCGACCCCGATCTCGACGACGAGGGGCGGGCCCGCATCCTCGAGGCCGAGTCGCTCCTCAAGGCCCTCGACTCCGAGCCGGCGCAGACCCTGAAGGACGCGGTCCTGTTCGGGCACACGTACCGGTTCCGCGTCCTCGAGCAGCCCGGCCGCGACGAGCTCTACGCCCTCGAGCGCTGGGCGCGCGAAACGGCGCAGGCGATCACCCGCGCCTATATCGAGGCCGGCAACGACGCCGAGTACATGAAGTCGATGGGCTACGACCCGGCGATCCCGCCCGAGGTCCCGCTGGAGCGGCGCTCCGGGAGGCTGGTCGAGCAGAGCACCGACGGCCGGCGGCGCCTGACCGAGGCCAACCTCCGGCTCGTGGTCAGCATCGCGAAGAAGTACATCGGCCGCGGGATGAGCTTCCTGGACCTCATCCAGGAGGGGAACATCGGCCTCATCCGGGCGGTCGAGAAGTTCGAGTACGAGAAGGGCTTCAAGTTCTCGACCTACGCGACCTGGTGGATCCGCCAGGCCATCACCCGGGCCATCGCCGACCAGGCTCGGACGATCCGGATCCCGGTCCACATGGTCGAGACCATCAACCGCCTGATCCGGGTCAGCCGGACCCTGCTCCAGGAGCTCGGCCGCGAGCCGACCGTCGAGGAGATCGCGCGGCGGATGAGCCGCGACGAGATCGTCCGCGAGCTCCGCGACAAGCTCGAGCGCGAGCCGACCGAGGCCGAGGTCGACAAGCGCGAGGCCGCCGGCCCGCAGACCGTCTCCCCGGAGAAGGTCCGCGAGATCATGAAGGTCAGCCAGGAGCCGGTCTCCCTCGAAACCCCGATCGGCGAGGAGGAGGACAGCCACCTGGGCGACTTCATCCCGGACCTGGCCTCGGTCGCCCCGGCCGATGCCGCTTCCCACCAGCTGCTCAAGGAGCAGGTGGAAGGGGTCCTGGACTCGCTCACCCCCCGCGAGCGGCGGGTCCTCCAGCTCCGGTTCGGGCTCGAGGACGGCCGGTCACGGACCCTGGAGGAGGTGGGTCGCGACTTCAACGTGACCCGCGAGCGGATTCGGCAGATCGAGGCCAAGGCGCTCCGCAAGCTGCGGCACCCGAGCCGGAGCCGGAAGCTCAAGGACTACCTCGAGTAGTCGACGGGGGAGCTCGCTCATGGAACGCGTGACCTACGCCATGAGCGCCTCGCTCGACGGATACATCGTCGGGCCGGACGGCGGCTTCGATTGGTCGGAGCCCGACCCGGAGATCTTCCGCTTCTGGATCGACGAGACCCGAGCGGTGAGCGTCCACCTGCTGGGACGCCGGCTGTACGAGGCGATGGTGTACTGGGAGCCCGACCAGGAGCGGTCGTTTGACGGGGCCGAGCTCGAGTTCGCCGAGATCTGGAGGGCTCTTCCCAAGGTCGTCTTCTCGACCACGCTGTCCGATGTGGTGGGCAACACCCGCCTGGCCACCGGCAGCCTGGCCGAGGAGATCGAGCGGCTGCGAGCCGAGCCGGGGGACGGGGAGATCGCAATCGGTGGCGCGACGCTTGCCGCGGAGGCGGCGGAGCTGGGCCTGATCGACGAGTACCTGGTCATGGTCTACCCCGTGCTGGTCGGCGGTGGCACCCCGTTCTTCCCCCGCAGCGAGCGCCGGGTGGATCTCGAGCTCGTCGAGACCCGCACCTTCGGCTCCAAAGTGGTCTGTCTCCGCTACCGCGTGGTCCGCTGACGGAGCCCGCCGGGAGGCATGTCGACCACTTGACACGAGTCATATATTGACAATATGACTCGTATTGCCAATACGGGGACGCGCGAATACCGGAGCGACCTGCGGCAGGAACAGGCCGAGGCGACCCGCACCCGGATTCTCGAGGCCACGCTCCGGGTCATGGCCGGCGGAATGGCCTCGATCTCGATTCCCGAGGTCGCGCGGGAGGCGGGAGTATCGGTCCCGACCGTCTACCGCCATTTCCGGACCAAGGCCGATCTCGTCGCCGCGGTCTATCCCTACCTGATCGGCCGGGCCGGCCTCGATGACCTGATCGTCCCCGAGACGGTCCCCGAGTTCCGCGAGATGGTGCGCACGATGTTCGGGCAGCTCGAGACGCTGGGCGAGGTCGCTCGGGCCGCCATGACGAGCTCTGCATCGGACGAGCCGCGCCGGCTGCAGATGCCCAGCCGCCTGGCCATGAGCGGGCGATTCGTCGCCGGTGTCATGCCACATGCCAGCCCCGCCGACCAGGCTCGGCTGGCGCGCGTTCTGGTTGTTCTCGCCAGCTCGTCGAGCATGCGGATGTGGCGCGACATGATCGGCTCGTCGGTGGATGAGGCCGCCGACGACATCGAATGGCTGCTGCGCAGCGTGCTCGATGCCTCGGCGGAAGGTTCGAACGGATGACGCGCATGGCCGAGACCCCACCGGCGACCATCGTCCGACGCCTGAGGGATGTGCGACTGGCCGATGCCCCCGAGGTCGGCGGCAAGGCCGCCAGCCTGGGTGAGCTGATCGGGGTCGGCTACCGCGTCCCGGACGGCGTGGTCTTGACGGTCCGGGCGGCGGAGACGAGCTCGGTGGAGTGGGCATCGATCCTCGAGTCAGTCGCCGGGCTGGGGAGTGGTCCGTTTGCCGTTCGCTCCAGCGGCGTCTCCGAAGACGGCGTTGACCACTCCTATGCAGGAATCTACGAATCAGTGCTGGACGTCGCGGCGGAGGACCTGCCGGTCGCGACGGACCGGGTCGTGGCCAGCGCCCGCGGGCCCCGGCCCGCGGGATACGCGGCCGGCGACAACGGGCTGGGCCGTATCGCCGTAATCGTCCAGCAGATGGTCCAACCCGCCGCCGCCGGCGTTGCCCTCACCGCGGACCCGGTCAACGGAGATCGGATGGTCTCGATCGTGACCGCGGTCCGCGGAACGGGTGAGCGCCTCGTGTCCGGCGAGGCTCTCGGCGACGAGTGGGCGATCCGGAAAGGGTCCGCCACGCCTCGGCGTCATCCGGAGAACGCCATCAACGCTGCCCAGGCCGTCCAGGTCGCGGAGGTCGCCCGACGGATCGCCGCGGATCGGGGGACGCCGCAAGACGTCGAATGGGCGATCGATGTCGCCGGGACGCTGTGGATCCTCCAGGCGCGGCCGATGACGGCGCTGCCGGCGGACGTGTCGTGGGAGTCGCCCGCGCCTGGCGCCTTCACCCGGACCCTGCGCTTCGGGGAGTGGATCGGCGAGCCGGTGACCCCGCTGTTCGAGTCGTGGCTGCTGAGCACGCTCGAGGTCCGATTGCACGCCTGCCTCAAGGCCGAGATCGGACAGCGGGCGCCGCTTCCCCACCACGTCCTCGTGAACGGCTGGTACTTCTACTCGATCAACTGGATCTCGCCGGCCAACATGCTGCGCAGCGCACCGAGCATCCTGGCTCGAGTCCTCGGTGATCCGCGACGCGCGGCGGGAGTCATCCCGCCCCTGGTCCGGTTCGCCTACCCGGTCTTCGAGCGGGAGTGGCGCGACGAGCTGGGGCCGCGCTATCGGTCGGCGGTTGTCGAGGCCGAGAATCGGGTCGATGCCATCCCGGTCGAGGAGCTGCCGCCCTTCCTCGATGGCCTGGCCGACCGGGCGGGGGAGTACAGCTTCTCGCTGGTCGCCCTGGCCGGCGCGGCGTACAAGGCGGAGATGAACCTGGCGCGCTTCTATCGGCGCCACTTGGCTCCCATCCTCGGCGGCAGCCACCTGCCGCTGCTGGCCGGGCTCGGCACCCCGTCGGCGTCCGGCACGGCCGCCCTCCTGTCGCTCGACTGGTGGCACGCGCCGACCGCCGTGGAGCCGATGGGCGTCGACCCGGACGTCCACGCCCGGGTCGTCCGGGAGCGGGTGGACCTCGAGCGGGCCGCGCTCGACGTGCTGGCCGGATCGGCGCGACGGACGAGGGCCTTCCGCGGGCTGCTCGACCACGCGCAGCACCTCGTCCCGATCCGCGAGGCGCAGGTCGCGGAATGGACCCTGCCGTGGCCCGTCATGCGGCGCGCCGTGCTTCGAATCGGGGAGCGCCTCGCGCAGCGTGGCGTGATTGGTGCGGCCGACGACGTCTTCTTCCTGAGTCGGACCGAGGCGGTGGCGGCCCTCCGCGGGTCCGAGGCACTGGTCGACACGGCGTCCCGGCGGGCGACACGCGAGGCGCAGGCGAAGCTGGTCCCTCCCCTCATGGTCGGCCGCCCCCACCCGGCGATTCGTCGGCTCTGGGAGGGCTACCCGGCGATGCTCGGGGCGGTCCGGAGCGAGCACGCGCTCGTGGCCGGCACCCCGGCCTCGGGGGGTCGGGCGACCGGATCGGTTCGCGTCGTCCGCGGTCCCGACGACTTCGGGACCCTGCAGCCGGGCGAGATCCTCGTCGCGCCGATGACCGCCCCGGCATGGACGCCCCTCTTCCGAACGGCGGCCGCGGTCGTGACCGATGTCGGCAGCCCCGCCGCCCACGCTTCGATCATCGCCCGCGAGTACGGGATCCCGGCCGTCGTCGGGTGCGGGGACGCCACGGCGAGGTTGCGCGACGGGATGCGCGTGACCGTGGACGGCGGCACCGGGAACGTCGAGCTGGCCTGAGGAGCGTCCGGCCGCGGAGCCGGCCGGGGTACCGACAGGCCGATCGCCGTCGCCTGTCGGGCCGTCTGGCTCTGGCGCGCTGACCCTGCCCGGCGGACGATCAGGCCATGGAGCCGTGGCGCGACCTGCTGCGGGATGATCCGCTGCCGTGGCTGACCGATCGGGAGGTCCCGGCGGTTCGTCACCGCGCGCTTCGCGACCTTGGCGGTGCGCCCGCTGACGATCCCGAGGTCGTCGCCGCGCGGCGCGATGCGATGGCCGCCGATCCGATCGCGGCCATCCTGGCGGCTCAGCATCCGGATGGGTACTGGGAGAAGCCCGGGCCGGGATACGCGACGAAGTACCGCGGCACGGTCTGGCAGCTCATCTTCCTCGAGCAGCTCGGAGCCGATGCAGCCGACGAGCGGGTCCGTCGCGCGTGCGCGTATGTCCTTGCCAACAGCGCCGCCGCTGACGGCGGGTTCGGGGCTTCGGGGCGGTTGGCCGGGCCGCCGCCGCCGTCCTCGGTCATCCACTGCCTGAACGGCAACTTGCTGCGCGCTCTCATCGTCTTCGGTTGCCTCGACGCGCCGGCGGTGCAGGCGGCGATCGGCTGGGAAGCGCGAGCCATCACGGGCGAGGAGGTCACCCGCTGGTACGCCACGGGGACGAGCGGGCCGGGGTTCGCCTGCGCGGCCAACGAGAAGCAGCCCTGCGCCTGGGGCGCGGTGAAGGCGCTGCGTGGCCTGGCGGCCATTCCCCCCGCGGCGCGGACGCCCCTCGTCGATCGGGCGATCGCGGCGGGCGTCGACTTCCTGCTGAGCCGCGATCCCGCCGAAGCCGACTACCCGATGGGATGGGGGAACGTCCGTCCCAATGGCTCGTGGTTCAAGCCTGGCTTCCCATCGGGCTACGTGACCGATGTGCTCGCCATCCTCGAGGTGCTCGGCGAGCTCGGCGTGGGAGCCGACCCGCGGCTCGACCACGCCTTCGCGTGGCTGCTCGCCAAGCAGGACGGTGAGGGGCGGTGGCGCAACGAGTACGCCTACAACGGCAAGACGTGGGTCGACTTCGAACGGCAGGGTCAGCCGAGCCGTTGGGTGACGCTGCGGGCCTGCCGGGCGCTCCGGCTCCGCGACGGGCTCGAGAACGGCACGGGACAGAGCATCCTGGTGAGCTGAGGCTGAGGGCATGACTACGACGACCTCTGGACGCCGCCCGACGCGCTTGGAGTGGCGTGACCTGGACGCCCACATCGACGATCTCC
>DATBIW010000015.1:0-11570 GCA_036556745.1 Candidatus Limnocylindria bacterium
ATCTCCCCGAAGTGCTTGGTGACGGTGTCCACCACGAGGCTCATCCGACGGCCGATGCTACCCGCTGGCGCTAGAGTCCGCCCATGACCGACGCGGGCTCATGGGTCGTCTTCGACGTCGGCGAGACGCTGGTCGACGAGACCCGGGTGTGGTCCACCTGGGCCGACGTCGTGGGTGTCCCGCGCCTGACGTTCATGGCGGTCCTCGGGGCGGTCATCGCACGGGGGGGCGCGCACCAGGAGGTCTTCGCCGAGTTCGGCCTGGACCACTGGGAGCAGCACCGCGACGAGCTGGAAGCCGCCTACGGTGGGTTCCGCGAGGACGACCTGTACCCTGACGTCCGGCCGGCCATGGCCGCGCTCCGCGCGGCCGGGCATTGGCTGGCGATCTTCGGCAACCAGCCGGCCCATCGGTCTGGGGAGCTCCGCGCCCTCCGGCTGCCGGTCGAGGTGATCGCCATGTCTTCCGAGATGGGAGTGGCGAAGCCCGACCCGGCGTACTTCGCGGCCATCCTGGATCGGCTGGGACGTCCGTCGCCGGGTGCGGTGGTCCACGTCGGGGACCGGGTGGACAACGACGTCCTGCCGGCTGCCGCCGGGGGCCTGCGCTCGGTGTGGATCCGGCGGGGGCCGTGGGGCCGGATTCAGGGCCTGCCCGACGGGTTTCGGCCCGATCTCGTGATCGACTCCCTCGCGGAGCTGCCCGCGCGCTTGCCTTCGATTCTCGGCGCCGTCTAGACTCGCGCCAGGGGCCGGACCGGGCCCGTATCGCCGGTCGAGGTGGAGACTGCGCACCGCTGCGCGGTCTTTCTCGTATCCGGGACCGATGGGAGATGGCACGCATGACCGACCCGGCGCATCAGAGTCGAGAGTCGATCACCAGCACCACGACCGTGGCGGAGGCCGACCGCATGCTCAGTGCGAAGGCGGTCGTCGTGCGTGACACCGACAGCCTCGAGATCCTCGCCCACCTGGCGGTGGCGGAACCCACCTGCCGGGTGCTGTCGGTGGTGGATGCCGATCGGCGGCTCCTGGGTCTCGTCCCCGTCCGCCTCCTCGTCAACGACATCTTCCTGAAGATCGTGCCGGAGGAGTTCCTGGGCGCCATTGCCGACGTGGATGCGGCCCTCGAATACGCTCACCACGTTGCCGCCCGGACGGCGCGAGACATCATGCTCCAGCCAGTCGCCGTCCTGGCCGAGGAGACAGTGCGGACGGCGTTCGAGCGGATGCACCACTCGCGCCTGAACGGCCTGCCCATCGTCGACGCCGAGGACCGGGTCATCGGGTACCTCGACCAGCTCGAGCTCCTTCTCGTCTGGGTGCGATCCACCGGGCGCGACGTCCTGCTGCGGCCTGCGGACGAGACGAACGGCCCATGAACGAGGTCGACTTCGCGTTCTGGGCGGCCGTCGGCATCTTCATCGTCACCTACGCCCTGATCGCGACCGAGCGCATCCACAAGACGACGGCGGCCCTGCTGGGCGGCGCGGCCGTCATCCTCGTCGGCGTCGTCAGCCAGGAGCAGGCGTTCGAGGCGATCGACTTCAACGTCATCTTCCTGTTGGCCGGGATGATGGTGCTGGCCGCCGTCATCCGGCGGACCGGGGCCTTCGGATGGCTGGCGGTCCGAGCCGCGCGACTGGCCGGCGGCGACGGCTATCGGATCCTGCTCGTGATGAGCCTGATCACGGCCGTCGCGTCTGCCTTCCTCGACAACGTGACGACCGTCATCCTGGTCGGACCCATCACCCTCTTCCTGGCGGCGCGCCTCGGCCTCAGCCCCCTCCCCTTCATCGTCAGCGCCATCCTGGCCAGCAACATCGGGGGCGCGGCCACCCTGATCGGCGATCCCCCGAACATCCTCATCGGCAGCGCGGCCGGCCTCGACTTCGTCGCGTTTCTCGTCCACCTGGCGCCGCTGTCGGTCGTGTGCCTGATCCTCTACCTCATCGCGGCCCGCTGGCTGTTCGGGTCCCAGCTCGAGATCGCGCCGGAGATGCGGGAGAGCCTGCTGGCCATGGACGAGCGACAGATGATCAGCGACCCGGTGCTGCTCCGGTCCTCGCTGATCGTGCTGGGTGCCACGCTGCTCGGATTCCTGCTGCATGGCGCCCTGGGCTGGGAGCCCGGAACGGTGGCGCTGGCGGGCGCCGCGGTCCTCTTGCTCGTGTCGCGGCTCGACCCCCACGAGGTGCTCCGTGACGTCGAGTGGACGACCCTGTTCTTCTTCATCGGCCTGTTCATCATGGTCGGGGGAATCGTCGAGGTTGGACTCATCGACTTCATCGCCGACCAGATCGCCGTCATCACCAACGGGGACCTGGCCGCGACCTCATACCTGATCCTGTGGCTGTCGGCCGGCCTGTCGGGCATCATCGACAACATCCCGTACACGGCGACCATGATCCCCGTGGTCCAGCAGCTCGTCGGCGACCAGGGCCACGCGGCCGACGTCCTGTGGTGGTCGCTGGCCATCGGCGCCGACTTCGGGGGCAACGCCACGATCATCGCGGCGTCCGCCAACGTGACGCTGGCCAGCCTGGCGGAGCGGGAGGGCCATCCCATCGGGTTCGGGACGTTCGCGCGATTCGGCCTGCCCGTGACGGTCGGGACGATGCTCGTGGCCACGGTCTACGTCTGGCTTCGCTACCTGCTGTGACGGCGGAGGCCCCTCGCGGACGAGGGGCCTCCCATCGGTCAGGTGGTGGGTGATCCCACCGGTGGCTTACTCGCCGCCCGGCGTGATCTCCACCGTCGGAGCCTCCCAGCCGTCACCGGTCGCATCCTCGCCGGCGAGCATGTCGTAGGCCGCCTGCCAGATGTCCGTCCGGAACGCGTCCTCGCCCGGTGCGTCGGTCAGGATCCCTGCCGCCGTCGCCGTCGCGAGGGTCTGGTCCAGGTCGGCCGAGTTCAGGGAGCCGATGCCATTGGGCGCCGGCCAGACGAGCTTGTTGATCTCGTTCATCATCCAGGCCAGGTGGCCCTGACCCCAGATGCTCTCCCGGTCGATCGAGTACTGGACGCAGTCGTCGGGGTTCTCCCGGCAGTAGATCCAGCCGCGGAATGACGCGGCCAGGAACCGGACCGCGACTTCCTCGTTGTTGCCTTCCTCGAGCCAGGACTGCCGGGCCCAGAGGCCGTCCTGCAGCATGGCCGTGCCGAGGTCGTTGTAGTTGAAGACGAAGAACTGGTCCTCCTGGAACAGCTCACCGGTGTTCGGGTCGGTGGCCTCCAGGAGCTGCGCCCACTCGTTGTAGATCATCGCCTCGGCGACGTCGACGCAGTCGCTGTCGCTCGCCGCGCACCCGTCCTGGGCGGCGATGAGCTCGTTCATGTCGAAGTCCTGCTCGACCCGGGTGAAGTCCACGCCGTCCTCGAGGTCGGCCAGGATCTGGGCCGAGGCCAGGACCTCGAGCTCGTTGCCGAACGGCCAGGCGCCGATGCGCTTGCCCTCCCAGTCCGAGACCTCGGTGATCCCGGCGTCCGCCCACGCCACCGACAGGGTGGCCGAGCGCTGGAAGACCTGCGCCAGGTGGACCAGGTCGGATCCCGACTGCCGCGCCTCGAGCACCTTGGGCATCCAGGCGATCGTGAACTCGGGCCCGTCGGGGGCGGAGCCCACCTGCTGCGGGACGATCGTTCCGCCGCCCGGCAGGATCTCGACGGTCAGGCCGACGTCTTCGTAGTAGCCCTGCTGCACGGCGGCGTAGTAGCCGGCGAACTGGGCTTGGTCGGTCCACTGCAACTGGAGCCGCACGCTGGCGGGCTCGTAGCTGACCTCGCTGGCGGCGGCGCTTGGCTCGGCGCTCTCGCCACCGGTCTCGGTCGGCGACTCGCTGGCGCTCGACTGGCAGGCGGCGAGGATCAGGCTGGCGCCAACGGCCAGCACACCAAAGGCTCGCGTAACCCTCATCTCCACTCCTCGATCTGCGACCCGGGCCGGGTCGCCTGTGGGCTCTGATTCTACGGAGGTCGGGCTCGGTCGCGTCAGACGAGCTGGTCGCCCCGCATGGAGGCGTGCCACGGGATGACGAGGCGTTCGAGGAGGACGACGGCCAGGTAGAGGACGATCCCGATCAGCGACACGACGACGATGGCCGCCCAGGTGACGTCGAACTTCAGCCCGCTGGCCGCGGCGACGACGACCCGGCCGAGGGTGGCGCTCAGCCCCCCGAAGTACTCGCCGACCACCGCCCCGATCAGGCTCAGGGTGGTGGCCACCTTCAGGCCGGTGAAGAAGAACGGCAGCGCGTTCGGGACCCGGACCTCGCGGGTCACTGTGGTCGGGCCGGCCGCGTACGAGCGCATCAGCTCGAGCGCCGAGGGCTCGACCTGGGTCAGCCCGCGCAGGGTGTTGATCATCATCGGGAAGTAGACCAGGGTCGCCGCGATCGCCATCTTCGAGAGCGGGCTCAGGATCCCGAACCAGTTGTTGGCGACCGGGGCGAAAGCGATGATCGGGATCGCGTTGATGGCGATCGCCAGCGGCAGGACGGTGTCCTTCGAGGTCGGGAAGCGCGACACGACGAACGCGGTCGTCACGCCCAGCACGGTGCCGATGACGAGGCCGCCCATCGCCTCGAAGAGGGTGACCTGGGCGGCCGGCAGGATCGCGTAGCCCGTGGTCCAGTTCGCGACGAGCGCGGCCCAGATCGCGGACGGGGCGGGCAGGATGAAGCCCTGGACGCCGGAGGCCTGGACGAGCACCTCCCAGGCGACGATGACCCCGACCAGGATCAGGCCCGCGGGGAGGTATCGGCGAATCGTTCGCATGGCGGTCAGCCGATCAGGCCTTCGGCCGCGGTCCGCTCCGCCGAGGCGACGTCGGCCTCGACGTCCCCGCCGCCGGCGCGGAGCGCCTCGCGGACCTCGGTGATCGAGGCGAAGTAGTCCGGGCTCTCCCGGGTCGCGATGTCGCGCGGGCGGGACAGGCCCACCTCCACGAGCCGCGTGATCCGGCCCGGGCGAGCGCTCATGACCGCCACCCGGCTCGAGAGGAAGACGGCCTCCGGGATCGAGTGGGTCACGAACACGACCGTGATCCCGGTCCGTGCCCAGATGCTCAGGACCTCGGAGTTCATCCGTTCGCGGGTCATCTCGTCGAGCGCCCCGAACGGCTCGTCCATGAGGAGGAGCGACGGCGAGAAGGCCAGCGCCCGGGCGATGGCCACGCGCTGCTGCATGCCGCCCGACAGCTGGTACGGCCGATGTCTGGCGAAGTCGGTCAGGCCGACCAGGTCGAGCATCTCCCCGGTGCGCTCCGCCTGCTCCGCCTTCGAGTAGCCGAACAGCTCGAGCGGGAGGCGGACGTTGTCCTCGATGGTCCGCCAGTCAAACAGGACTGGGGCCTGGAACACCATCCCATACTCCCGGTCGAGGCGCGCCTGGGAGGCGGTCTTGCCGTTGACCTCGACGGTTCCGGTCGTCGGCGCGGTGAGGTCGCCGATCACCCGCAGCAAGGTCGACTTGCCGCATCCCGACGGGCCGATCAGCGAGACGAACTCGCCGCGCCCGATGTCGAGATCGATGTCGGTGAGCGCGACCGTCTCGCCCCGCTTCGAGCCGGTCGCCGGGAAGGACTTGCCGACCTTCGCCAGCCGGACGACCGGGGCGCCGGCCGTGCTGGTCATCAGAACGTCTCCTCGATCGGGCCGCCGCGGACGACGAGCATCTCGATCAGCCGGATGAACCCGAAGCAGGCCACCCCGACGAGCGCGCAGAACAGGATCGCCCCCCACAGCTTCTCGGGAGCGACCGTGTACTGCTGGGCGAAGAACACCAGGGCCCGGCCGAGGCCGGCCTGCATGCTGCCGGAGCCTTCGCCGACGATGGCCCCCACGATCGCCGCGGTGGCCGTGATCTTCATGGCCGTGAACAGGTACGGGAGGGACGCCGGGAAGCGGACCTTCCAGAGGACTTGCCGCTTCGAGGCGGCGTACGAGCGCATGAGCTCCAGGGCCCGCGGGTCGGGGGAGCGCAGGCCGCGGAGCATGGCGATCGTCACCGGGAAGAAGCTCAGGTAGGTGGCCACGATCACGACGCTCGTCACGTCCTGGCCGACCAGGTACACGATCAGCGGGGCCAGCGCGATGATCGGGACGGTCTGGCTGGCCACGACGTACGGCAGGAACGCCCGCTCGAGGATCCCCGAGTGGACGAAGGCGACCGCCAGCCCGATCCCCAGCGCGCCCCCCACGACGAAGCCGATGAACGCCGCGCGCAGGGTCACCAGCGTCTGCTCGACCAGGTAGGCCGCCAGCGTTTCCTGGGCGCCCCCGGTGAGCGGCTCGAACAGCCGGGTGAAGACGACCCATAGGTGCGGCATGTTGATGTCGCTCGCCATCCCGATGTCCATCGGCGGGGTCCAGATCACCTGCCCGTCCACCCGGAGCGGGTCGCCGCCGAGGAGCTTCAGGCCCTCCCAGAGGACGAAGATCCCGACCAGGAACAGGCCGACGAACGCGATCCGGGCCGGGCGGCTCATCCGACCCGGGGCGGCGGCCCGGCGCGACGCGGCAGCCGCGGTCATCGGTCGGTGGGAACGGGCGGTCGCTCAGGCGACCGCGGCATCGGTCTCGTCCAGGGCGCGGTCGATGATCCCGAAGGCCTCGCGGAGCTGCTCCTCGGTGATGCACAGGGGCGGGTTGGTGAAGACCTGGTGCCAGTGCTGCATCGTGTACAGCCCGTCCTCGCGGAGCCGCTTGTCGAGTGCCGCCATCTCCGGGGAGCTGGCGTTGAACGGCGCCATCGGCTCCTTCGTCTGCGGGTCGCGGACGAGCTCGATGACCCCGAACAGGCCGATGTTTCGGGTCGTGCCCACGCTGGGATGGCGCGCCTCGAGGTCGGCCAGCAGCTCACGCATGACCCGGCCGAGGCGGGCGGCGTTGCCGATCAGGTCGTCGTCGCGCAGGACGCCGATGGCGGCGATGGCCGCCGCGCAGCTGACCGGGTGGGCCGAGTACGTCAGCCCGCCGTAGTAGACCTTCTCGTCGAAGAACGCGGCGATCTCCGGCTTCATGGCCACCGCCCCGAGCGGCAGGTAGGAGCTGGTCAGGCCCTTGGCCATGGTCAGCAGGTCGGGGACGACGTCCCAGTGGTCGACCGCGAACCATCGGCCGGTCCGGCCGAAGCCGGCCATGACCTCGTCGCAGATCATCAGGATCCCGTGGCGGTTGCAGATGTCGCGAACGCCCTGGAGGTAGCCGTCGGGCGGGATGAGGATCCCGTTGGTGCCGGTGACCGTCTCGAGGATGAAGGCCGCGATCGTGTGCGCGCCCTCGTACTGGATGACCTCCTCGAGGTACTCGAGCTGGCGGTCCACCGGCTCGGGCTCGGTCTGGCCCCAGCGCCACGGGTCGAGGACCCGGATGACGCCCGGCACGCCCGGCTCGTTGGCCCAGCGGCGGGGGTCGCCGGTCGCCGAGATGGCCCCGGCGGTGGCGCCGTGGTACGACCGATGGTGAGCGATGACCTTCTGCCGCCCGGTCGTCATCCGCGCCAGCCGCAGGGCGTTCTCGTTGGCCTCGGCCCCGCCCAGGGTGAAGAAGAACTTGTCGAGCTCGCCCGGGGTGAGGGTCGCCAGCAGCTCGCCCAGCCGGCCGCGGACCTCGGTCGCGAACTGGGGTGCGGCGAAGGCCAGCTGGTGCGCCTGCTCGGCGATGGCATCGGCCACCCGCTTGTCGCCGTGGCCGATATTCACGCTCATCAGCTGGCTGTTGAAGTCGATGTAGCGCTTGCCGTCGGGGTCCCAGAAGTAGATCCCAGCGCCGTGGTCCATGGCGATCGGGTTGATCTTGGCCTGGGCCGACCAGCTGAAGAACGTGTACTTCCGGTTGAGGGCGACGACCTCATCGGCGGTGAGGCGGCGGGTGGCGGGCGTGACGGTCATGGGTACCTCGGGCAGCGGGCCGGGCTCGGCAGCCGATTACACCACAACCCGCCGCTCAGGGGCACCCCTGGCGAGGGTCGTGTCCGGTGGCCCCTAGGCCCGGGTGGCGCGGAGGATCGCCTCGACGGTCCGGTCGGCATCGGCATCGGTCGTCCACCAGCCGCTGACGCTGATCCGCATGGCCGCCTTGCCGTGCCAGGTGGTCCCGCCCATCCAGGCCGTGCCCTCGTCCTGGACCCGACGGATCACCTCGCGGGTGAACGCGTCCACCGCCTCGTCCGACGCATCCCCGCCCGCAGGGTGGAAGCGAACGAGGACCTGGTTCAGGACGACATCGTTCAGGACCTCGGCCGCGGGGTGGGCGGCGAGACCCTCCGCCATCCGCCGGGCGAGCCGGCAGCACCGCTCGATGAGCTCGCGCACGCCCGAGCGACCCAGGGAGCGGATGGCCGCGTAGAGGGCAAACCCACGGGCGCGGCGCGAGCTGTCGAACGTGTACTCCCAGGACTCGCGCTGCGCCCGGTCCTGCATCAGGTACGCCGCGAACGTCGCCGCCATCGCGGCCCGGTGCGCCTCCGGGTCGCGAACGGCCACGAACCCGCAGTCGTAGCCCACGTTCAGCCACTTGTGCGCGTCGGTGGCCCATGAGTCGGCCCGCTCCACGCCGGCGACCAGGTGCCGGAGCTCCGGGGACACGGCCGCCCAGAGCCCAAAGGCCCCGTCCACGTGGACCCAGGCATTGGGATGAACCGCCACGGCATCGGCGATCTCGGACAACGGGTCGAAGCCGCCGGTGTTCACGTTGCCGGCCTGTGCGGCCACGAGGAGCGGGCCCCGCGCCTCCGCGACCGTCTCTCGCAGGGCGTCGGCCCGCATCCGCCCCTGCTCATCGGTGGCGATCCGCACCAGGCGCTCGCGTCCCAGGCCCAGGTACTGGAGCGCGGTCAGCACCGTGGCATGGACCTCGTCGCCGACGACAACGGTGATCTCCGGTGCCCCGTACAGGCCCCGCGCCTCGACGTCCCACCCCTCGCGGGCGAGCAGGGCGTGGCGCCCGGCGGCGATGCCGACCGCCGAGCCCAGCCCGGCGCCGGTCGGGAGCCCAACGCTGGCGGTGGCCGGCAGGCCCAGCAGGTCGAGCATCCACTCGCCGGCGACCTGCTCGGCAGCAGCGGCGGCCGGGGACAGGGCATGGAGGTTCGCGTTCTGGTCCCACGCGGCGGTGAGCCAGTCGGCGGCCATCGCCGCCGGCAGCGCGCCGCCGATGACGAACCCGAAGTAGCGCGGCCCGGCCGACGACACGAGGCCGGGGTCGAGCTGCCGGGCCATGTCCTCGATGACGGTCACCGGGTCGGACCCGTCCTCGGGGATCGGCCCGCCGATGGCGTCGGCCAGGACGTCGGCCGTGGCCCGCGGCCCCACGTGCCGCTCCGGCAGGGCGCCCAGGAAGTCGAGACCCAGCTCGGCCGCGCGCCGGAGGGCTCGCTCGTACGGGTCCACGGCTACGCCTCCACCGGGTCGCGGAGCGGTTGCCCGACGAGGGCAGCCAGGCGTTCGGCGAGCGCCATCCAGTCGTAGCCCTCGGTCACCTCGCTGGCGGGGAGGCGCAGGCATCGGTCGACCGGGATGTAGGCGGGAACGATCCGGTCGAGGATGGCCTCGACCTCGTCGCGGAACGCGTCGTTCGTCGACCGGACGCCGTCGGGGAGGAGCTCGACATCGGGGAGCAGCCGGACGAACAGGTCGTAGGTCTGTGCCCAGCGCCGGACCAGCGGCTCAACCCCGAACGGGTCGGCGCCATCGGTCACCCGGAGGAAGTAGGCGAAGTTGTCGACGACGCTCCGGTCGCAGACCAGGATGTCGGCCTGCCCGGCGAGCTCGAGCTCTTCCTTCACCTGGGTCATCAGGACCCAGAGCTGCGCCTCCGGGGTGGCCTGCTCGTTGCGGCCCAGCGGATTGAAGCGGATGACCTCGCGGCCGACCTCCACGCTCCGTCCGGCTCGGCCCACCACCGAGGCGAAGGCGTGGACCGCGTTCGTCTTGCGCACCGAATGCGAGCCGATGAAGGCGATCTTCGCCGGGCGGGTCCAGGACACGGGCACAGCGTAAACATTTCCTTCATCGGTTTCGCTGTAGCCTCTTCACATGCCCGACAAGACACCTGCCCCGGCCAAGCCTCCGGCCACCCCTGCCACGCCTCCGCCCACCACCGACCCGGCGCCCGCCACTCCGGCCCGCCTGCCCGGTCGGGTAACCGCGGCGGCCATCGTCATGCTCGTGTTCGGCACCCTGTCGGCCCTGGCCAGTGCCTTCACCCTGCTCTGGTCGCTCCTGTTCCTGGCCCGGATGGGGGGCGGATTCGGCCGATTCCGCGACGGGTTCGATGACGGATTCGGCGGAGGGATCGGCTTCGCCAGCCTCCTGTTCGTCGCGCTGGCGGTGGGCCTGTCGGTCGCCGTGGCCGGCGGTCACCTAGCCGCCGGATGGGGGATCCTCCAGCGCCTGCCGTGGGCCCGGATCCTGGGCATGGTGGTCAGCGCCGCCGCCCTGGTGCTCCTGGTCCTGGGCGTCCTCGGCACCCTGGTCTGGGTGGCTGCCTTCCCCGACCTCCGGGAGATCGACCGCATCCCCGAGTGGTGGACCAACTGGATCCGGTCGCTGATGACCGCGGCCGTCGGGTTCGGGGTCCTCGTCAGCCTGGCGGTGGGCGCGGCATACGGGTTCGTCCTGGTCGTCCTGGCCCGCGCCGACGAGGTCTTCGACCGACCCTAGACCCGCCCGGAACCGGGTGTAGAGTACGGACCTTCCCGACGCACCCCGCACCCACGGAGGGTTGAACGACCGATGCCGCGCATCGTCAAGGCCGCCCTGCTCCAGGCGGAGTGGACCGGCGACAAGGACTCGATGATCGAGAAGCACGAGCGCTACGCGCGCGAGGCCGCCAAGCAGGGCGCCCAGGTCATGTGCTTCCAGGAGCTGTTCTACGGGCCCTACTTCTGCCAGGTCCAGGACCCGCAGTACTACAGCTATACCGAGAAGATCCCCGACGGGCCGACGACCAAGCGGATGCAGGCCCTGGCCAAGGAGACGGGCATGGTCCTCGTCGTGCCGATGTACGAGGAGGACGAGGAGACCTCCGGCATCTACTACAACACCGCCTCGGTCATCGACTCCGACGGGTCGTACCTCGGCAAGTACCGGAAGACCCACATCCCCCACGTGAAGGGTTTCTGGGAGAAGTTCTACTTCCGGCCCGGAAACCTGGGCTACCCGGTGTTCGACACGGCCGTCGGCAAGGTGGGTGTCTACATCTGCTACGACCGCCACTTCCCGGAGGGCGCTCGGGCGCTGGGCCTGAACGGCGCCGAGCTGGTCTTCATCCCGTCGGCCACGTCCCGCGGGCTGAGCGAGTACCTCTGGCGGGTCGAGCAGGTCAGCCACGCCCTGGCCAACGGCTACTTCGTGGGGACCATCAACCGGGTCGGCATCGAGCCCCTAGGCGATGACGACTTCTACGGTCAGTCGTACTTCGTCGACCCGCGCGGCCAGTTCGTCGGCGACGTCGGCGACCCACATGACGAGGAGCTCATCGTCCGCGACCTCGACCTCGACAAGATCACCGAGGTTCGCCAGACCTGGCAGTTCTTCCGCGACCGCCGGCCGGACGCCTACGACGACCT
>DATBIW010000016.1:0-10750 GCA_036556745.1 Candidatus Limnocylindria bacterium
GTGCCCTGCGTCGCGGGCTTGCCGTTCTTCATCGTGATCTTGCGGTCGTCTTTCATCGTCCGCTTGGTCTTGCACTTGACGCAGTAGCCGTCGGTCGCCATCGGTCTGTCTGCCTCCTCAGCGTTGATTCCCTGGTGGTGACTCGCCACCCTGGTCATTCCCCCACAGGCGGTGGATGCCGGCCAGGCCGGCATCGATGCAGCGAGCCTCCGCGGCCTCCTTGTCCGCGCCTTCGATGAAGCTCCCGTCCGATCGCTGCGCATAGGCCGCGCAGATCGTCCCTGCGCGCGAACCGGCCAGGCCCGCCAGCACGAACAGTGCCGACGACTCCATTTCGAGGTTCACAACGCCTTCACGTCGGAGCTCCTCGCGGAGATCAGGATAGCGAACCGGGAGCGTGCGCATCGCCCTTCCCTGCGGGGCAAAAAAACCGGGCGCGGTGGCCGTGATTCCCAGGTGGTGGGTGAAGCCCAGCTCGAGGCAGGCCGCCTCCAGCGCCCAGACCACGTCCCGATGGGCGATGGCCGGGTATCCGGGGTGGACGTAGAAGTCGGTCGTGTTCTCCAGGCGGACGGCGCCGGTGGAGATGACGAGGTCGCCGAGACCGATCTCCGGCTGGAGCGCACCGCTCGATCCGATCCGGACGAACGTCGGCTGGTCGGTGATCTCGAGGACCTCGCTGACGAGGATCTCGACGTTGTCCGGACCCATCCCGGTGGACATCGCCGTGAGCGGCATCCCGCGGAACTCACCGGTGACGGTGGTGATCTCCCGGTTCGAGCGCTCGAGGTCCACCCGGTCGAAGCGGGCAGCAACCTTGGCCACGCGCCCGGGGTCGCCGACCAGCACGATGTACTCGGACACCTCGCCCCGCTCGAGGGCGATGTGGTACTGGCGAGCCCCGGTGCGAGGCGCGTCGGCGGCAGTCGGCTCGCTCACGGGGCGGGAGTATACGACTCGTCCCCCTCGTCTCCGTCATCCATCCGGGCTCGCAGGCGAGCGGTCCTGAGCTCGAGCTCGTCCCGCATCCGGCCCCACGTCCCGTGGCGCCAGGCGAGGACCAGCAGCCCGGCGAGGCCGCCGAGCCCCGCGGCGAGCGGGAGCGGGATGGGTGGGACCTGTCCCCGGGCGGCTGCTTCGAGAGGGCGGGAGCCGATGCCGGCCGGCGTGCTGCCCGGCTCGCCCAGGAGCATCGGCCGGATCGTCCGATGCGGCGGCGGGCTGGCCGGTTGCGGCGGGCGGGTCGGTCGCGCGGTCGCCCGCGGGGTGGGCTTGGGCTTCGTGCCGCCACCCTCCGTGGCGCGGGCCACGATCCGGATGTCCCCGCCGTCGCGCGGCCACAGCCGGTAACCGGCGTTCGGCTGGGCGCCGCTCGTCTCCTGGCCGACGACCCCGCTGAGCTCGACCCACGCCCCGGAGGGGATGGCCTGGGGCGTGATCCCGGCTCCGGCCGCCGCGAAGACGCGGACCGGACCGCTGCCGTCGTTCAGGGTGAACGACAGTCCGCCGCCGCTGGTGCGGCGAGGTCCGTCGCGGACGAGGCCGCGGACGATGACGAGCAGGGCTTCATCGGCCTCCCGGATCCCGCCGGTCGACCGGCGCAGCGCATCAGGCTCCGGTTGGGTGCCGAGCACGACCGGTGGGATGGTGACCCGCAGGCTGACCATCCCGGCCTTCGTCGACCGCGATCCCGACAGCTCGACCAGCTGACCGCGCGTGAGCCGGGCCAGGTTCGAGCTGGTACGGACCAGGATCGCCCCGCTGGCGTCGGCGACCACGGCGCTGCCGGCCTCGACCAGCCCGGTGGGCAGGATCACGACGCCGCGGATGCGGAGGCGGGCCCCGTCGTCGGCGCGTCGCGCCTGGGCGACGGTCACCAGCGGCACGGCCGACGGCGAGGCGGTCGGCTTCGGGGTCACGGATGGCGTTGGCGTGGCGGCCGCCGAAGGAGTCGGGCTCGGGGTCGGCGTCTCCGGCGGCGGGAGGATGGACACGTCGGCAGGGTCTCGCGGCTGGACGCGGTAGCCGGCCAGGCCGGTGCCCGACGAGTCACGCTGGCCGGTAACGCCGATGACGGTGACGGCGGTCCCCGGCTCCCACGCGGCGGTTTCGATGCCAGTCGCGGCCCCGACGAGGACGCGGATCGGACCCGATCCGTCGTCGACCTCGAACGCGAGCCCCGAGCTGAGCTCGGTCGGCGTTCCGGCGACCGTGGCGGCCAGGCTGACCAGCCGTCCCTCGAGCGGCTCTCCGACCTCGCCGGTCGTGACCGGCAGTGGCTCGGGCTCATCGGCCGGCGATCCGAACACGATGTCCGCGGCTGCGACTCGAAGGGTGCGCTGGGCGAATCGGTCGTCCACCACGCCCGCCACCTGCAGGTGAACACCGCGCGGGAATGTCCCGTCCTCGACCAGGACGGCGATCCCACCCGAGCCGTCGGCCAGGTAGCCGCCGCCCTCGGCGAAGTCGGACGCGGTCAGGCTCACGCCGCTGACCACCACAGCCGTCCCGTCCGGCAGGGCTCGCGCCTCGGCCACGGTCAGGATCGGCGGCGTCGGCGTGGGGGTCGGCGTCGGGGTCTGACTCGGGCTCGGGACGGGCGAGCTGGGGCCGGGGGTCGGGCTGACGGAAGGCGACGGGGTGGCTGTCGGGTCGGGTGTCGCGGTCGCGTCGGGCGTCGGTCTGGGCGTCTCCGTCGTCGACGGTGAATCGCTCGGGCTCGGCGAGACCGATGCTCCCGGCACGGGCGGCGACGTGCTGTTCTGTGGGTCGGGCACCGGGCGGACGGCGAAGTCGACCGCATTGTGATCGGTGTCCTGGCCCGAACCGAGCGCGCCGCCGGGCAGCCGCTCGAGGCTGGAGCCGGCTGGCGGCGCCGGCGCTGGAACCGTCTCGAGCCATGTGCTCGCGACCGTTCCCCAGCCGACTGCATCGACCGCAGACGCGGCGCCCGGCGTCCGAAGGGCCATCGATCCGCCGCCCGAGGCCAGGCCGCCGGCGTACGTGGCATCGGCCAGGCCCGCGAAGATGCCCGCCTCGTTGGCGACCAGGACGTGGCCACCAGGCGGCACGACCGTTCCTGCGTCCCAGGTCGCCTTCCGGGTGATCGTGGCCCCGCTGGCCGTCACGTAGACGAGCTCGAGCCCGTCCAGGGCGAGGCTCGCCGGCGCCGGGTTGTACAGCTCGACGAACTCGTCGGAAGCGCCGGCGCCACCGGTCGTGACCTCCGAGATCACCAGGTGGCCGACCGAAGGCGAAGCCTCAGGAGCCACCTCGGGAAGCAGCGCGGCCCGGGTGACGTCCATGAGCAGCAGGGCCGCCAGCGCCCCGGCACTGACGACCGCGCGGGTGGCGGGAGACCGAGACACGAGCATGCGAGGACCTCGGACGGAGGCGAACCGGTTCTCGCGCCGCCCGGGTGACGCGGCCGGCCATCCTCCCCGGTCCCACTTACCGCCGGGTTAGCGCCCGCGTACAATCCGCGCCCATGCCCGCCACGAAGTCGCCCTCGAGCGCCGACCGCGCCGCCGCGCGTCGTCGCAGCCGCCAGGTCGCCCGGGGCGAGGAGGTCGCCCTCGAGTCGGCCGCGGAGGTCACGACCACCTCGACCGCCGGCCGGCCGCCGAACCTGCTGGGCCGGCTGTTCCCGCCGGCGCCACCACTCCCCGGAAAGGGTGACCCGTTGGCCGGCTTCACCTACCGCGGCCGGTTCCGTGGCCTCGTCTCCGGGGCGTGGCTCCTGGCTCGCCACCCGCTGTCCTGGGGCGCGGCAGCGTCCGGCTGGGCCATCCTCCAGCTCGCGCTCCTCGTCACCGCCCAGGAGAACGCGATCGCCTTCGCCATCACCCTGGGCCAGTACGCGCTCCTGATCGGAGCTGGCTGGTTCGGCTGGTGGCGACCATGGCTGTTCGGCGTGGCGGCGGGCGTCTTCGGGGTCGTCATGCACGCGCTTATCGCCGGGCTCGTCGTCATGCAGGCCGGTGAGGCGCCGGCGAACGCGGTGACGGTCCTCGGCAGCCTGATGGCCCTGATCCCGCTGTACGGCCTGGTCGGCGCGTTCGCCGGCTTCTACGGCGGCTACCTCCGGCGCCGGATGGCCTCCCCCGCCCCAACCGGCAAAGGCAAGCGCCGCTGACCCGGCGTTGACTTACGGGCGGTGAGCCGCCACGGCCTCCTCGGCCGCCCGCAGGGCGCCGTCGTAGTCCGCCCCCAGGCCGAGCACCTCGCCGGTCGACCGCATCTCGGGACCCAGCTTGGTCGTCACCCCGGGCAGCCGCCAGAGGGAATCGATCGGCGCCTTGACCGCGACCACCGGTCCATCGGCAGCCAATCCCGGCGTCAGCCGGGCCTCGGCCAGCGAGCCGCCCAGGGCGCATCGGACGGCGGCGGCGACGACGTCGCGCCCGGTGGCCTTGGCCACGATCGGGACCGTCCGCGAGGCGCGGGGGTTGGCCTCGATGACCACCACCCGGTCGTCGGACACGATGGCCTGGACGTTCAGGATCCCGCGCACCCCGAGCGCGAGCGCGATCCGGCCGGCGGCCTCCGCCGCAATCTCCTGGGCCGCCCGCGAGATGACTCGCGGCGGAAGCACGGCCAGCGAGTCGCCAGAGTGGACGCCCGGCGGGTCGCGCTGCTCGAGGATCCCCGGGACGCTCCACTGCTCACCGTCCGAGATGACGTCGACGTCGAGCTCCACGCCCTCCACCAGCGCGTCCACCCGGAGTGGCCAGCCGACCTCCTCGGCCAGCAGGACACCCAGCTCGACTCGGTCGCGGATCACGGCGATCCCCCGCCCGCCGATGACCCACGAGGGGCGGACGATGACCGGCAGCCCCAGCACCTCGATAGCCGCCTCGAGCTCAGCCTGGTCGGCGGCCAGCCGGCCCACCGGGCCCTCCAGGCCCAGCGCCTCGAGGAGGGCGGCGAACCGCTCACGGTCCTCGCAGGCCTCGATCGCGTCGGCGGTCAGCCCGGCCACGGGCACGTCGGCGTAGGCGAGGTCGCGGGCGAGGTCGATGGCCGTCTGGCCACCGAACGTGAGCAGGACGAGCGGCGGCTCCCCGGTGAGCGCCCGCTCGTGGTCGAGGACGTCGAGCACGCTCTCGGTATCGAGCGGCTCGAAGTACAGCCGGGAGCAGGCGTCGTAGTCGGTGCTCACCGTCTCGGGGTTGTTGTTGATGACCACCGCGTCGTAGCCGAGGTCGCGGATGGCCCACGCGGCCCGCACCGAGCAGTAGTCGAACTCGATCCCCTGGCCGATCCGGATCGGACCCGACCCGACCACGATCACCGACTGGCGCTCCGCGGGTGGCGGCACCTCGGGGGCGGCGTACGACGAGTAGAAATACGGGGTCTCGGCCGGGAACTCGCCGGCGCAGGTATCCACCCGGCGGTAGGCCGGGGCCAGCCCGGCCCGCACCCGGGCCCGGCGGACCGCGGCCGCCGGTACGCCCGAGAGGGTCGCGATCTCGGCGTCGCCGAACCCTGCCTGCTTGGCATTGGCCAGCGGGGCGCCCACCAGCCCACCCTCGGCCGCGACCAGCTCGGCGATCCGCTCGGTGAACCACGGCGCGATCCCGGTCGCCGCGCTGATCCCGGCGGCATCGGTCCAGCCATGCCTGAGGAGGCCGATCATCCGCCACAGACGCGTGTCGGAGGCCGCCAGGAACATGCCGAGGTCGGCCGGGGGCCGCTCCCCGAGGTGCCAGGCCGGGTCCTCCCAGAGCCAGCCGCGACCGCGCGGCTCGAGCGAGCGAACCGCCTTCAGCAGGGCCGCACCGAACTCGCGGTCGATGGCCATCGCCTCCCCAGTGGCCTTCATCTGGACCCCGAGGCCGCGCTCGGCGAGCGGGAACTTGTCGAACGGCCAGCGCGGCAGCTTGACGACGACGTAGTCCACGGCCGGCTCGAAGGCCGCCGAGCCCCCACCGGTGGCCGGGTTGCGCATCTCGTCGAGCCGCTTCCCGAGCGCGACCAGGGCCGCGACCCGGGCGATCGGGTAGCCGGTGGCCTTGGAGGCGAGGGCCGACGAGCGGGAGACGCGCGGGTTGACCTCGATGACCCGGTAATCCGCGCCGTCCGGCGAGACGGCCAGCTGGACGTTGCAGCCGCCCTCCAGCTTCAGGGCGCGGGCGATCCCCAGCGCCGAGCGACGGAGCCGCTGGACGACGATGTCGGGCAGGGTCTGGATGGGCGCGACCACGATCGAGTCGCCGGTGTGGACCCCCATCGGGTCGAGGTTCTCCATCCCGCAGATCGCGATCGCGGTGTCGGCCGCGTCCCGGATGACCTCGAACTCGATCTCGGCCCAGCCCAGCAGGCTCCGCTCGACGAGGACCTGGCCGATAGGGCTGGCCTCCAGCCCACGGCGGATGACGGCGTCGGCGCCGACGAGGTCGAACGCGAAGCCCCCACCCCCTCCCCCGAGGGTGAAGGCCGGCCGGATGACGACCGGGGCGTCGAGCTCCGCCACGAACGCCAGGCCGGCCTCGACCGACTCGACGACCGCCGACTCGGGAACCGGCTCTCCGATCGACTGGACCAGGGCGCGGAAGCCACCGCGGTCCTCGGCGGCGCGTACCGCGGCCAGCGGGGTGCCGAGCACCGCCACCCCGAATCGGTCCAGCACCCCGGCATCGTCGAGCCCGACGGCCAGGTTCAGCCCGGTCTGCCCGCCCAGAGTCGGCAGCAGGGCGTCCGGCCGGTGCTCGGCGATCACCCGCTCGAGGTGCTCGACCGTGAGCGGGCCGATGACGACCGTGCCGCCGACGTCCGGATCGGTCATGACCGTGGCCGGGTTCGAGTTCACCAGGACCGTCTCGGTCCCCTCGTTGCGGAGCGCCAGGCAGGCCTGGACGCCGGCGTAGTCGAACTCGGCCGCTTGGCCGATCACGATCGGCCCCGAGCCGATGATCAGGACCTTCCGCGGGGTCATCCGATCAGGCCAGGCCGGCGCCGGCGAGCGCGACATCGAACAGGCCGGCGGCGTCGGTCGGGCCCGGGGCGCCCTCCGGGTGGAACTGGACCGATGCCACCCGGCCGGTCTCGTGAATCAGGCCCTCCACGGTCCCATCGTTGAGGTCCCGGTGGCTGACCCGCAGCCCGGCCACGGCCAGTGCGGGATGGTCGACGAGCTCGACCTCGTGGTTGTGGGCGCCGATCGTCACCCGCCCGGTGGCCGTCTCGATGACCCCGTGGTTGCCCCCGTGATGGCCGACCGCCAGGCGACGGGTGGGGGCGCCTGCGGCCAGCCCGAGCAGCTGATGGCCGAGGCAGATCCCGAGCAGCGGCGGTCCGCCGGTCACCGCGCCATCGAGCAGATCCGCGACGACGGCGATCTGGGGCGCCATCCGGGACGGGTCCCCCGGTCCCGGGGAGAGGACGACCAGGTCCGGCCGGTGGGCGCGGACCGCATCCGCGCCGGCGTCCGGCGGCAGGCCGACGACCTCGAGGCCACGTCCGGTCAGCGCGCGGAGGAGCGATTGCTTGACCCCGTAGTCCACGAGGACTGCGAGGCCGCGCCGCGCCCCGTCAGGCGCGATCCGGTACGGCTCGGCCGGCGCTACCGCGGCGACATGGTCGACCGCCTCCCAGGCCGGTGAGGTGGCGGCGGCGTGGACGGCCTCCTCCTCCCCAAGGCCGGCGGGGCGGATGACCGTGCGCCGCGCGGCGCCGCGCCGGAGCTCGAGGGTCAGGGCCCGCGTGTCGATGCCCTCGATGGCCGGGATGCCGGCCTCGACCAGGAGCTCCTCGACGGACACGCCAGGGCCGTCGGGAGGGGTGACGAGGCGGGTCGCCACCAGGGCTCGGGCGTGGACGCGGTCGGATTCGAGCTCGGATCGATCGATCCGGTAGCTGCCGACCATCGGATGAGTGAGGACCACGATCTGGCCGGCGAAGGATGGATCGGTCAGGATCTCGGCCCAGCCGGTCGCGGCAGTCGTGAAGATCAGGTCGCCCTCGGCGTCCATCGGCGCCCCGCGGAGCCGGCCGGCGAGGACCGTGCCGCCCTCGAGCGCCAGCAGGCCCGGACGTGAAAACGACGCCGGTCCCGAGCCTTCGGGCGGCGTCGTGTCGGGCAGGCTGGCCAGGGTCGTCATCGCGCTCCTTTCCGGCCTCACGGGGCCGGACTTAAAGGACAGGTCGAGTGTACCGGAAGCCCATCGGTTCGGGGACACCCATCGTTGCCGTGCGGGACTACACTCCGCTGACAAGGAGGGAATCCCGTCCGATGACCAGCCCGGAAGTCAACCTGCCGCCCATGCGCGCCAGCGCGAACACCCTGGTCGACACCTTCGTCCCGCGGGTGGATGGCCGGTCTGCGCGGGTCGTGCGCGATGTCCTGCTGATCGTGGCCGGGGCCGCGTTGACGGCCGTGGCCGCCCAGGTCTCGTTCACGCTCGGCGACAACCCGGTCCCCTACACCCTCCAGACGGCGGCGGTCCTGGTGACCGGCACGGCGCTCGGCGCCGGCCGCGGCTTCGCGTCGATGGCCCTCTACGTGGCCACCGGGGCGCTCGGGCTGGGCGTCTTCTCGAACGGCAGCAGCGGGCTGGGAGCCGAGAGCGGGGACGGGCTGACGCCCACCATCGGCTACCTGTTCGCGTTCATCGTGGCGGCGACGCTCTGCGGGCGGCTGGCCCAGCGCCAGTGGGAGCGGACCCGGACCGGGGCCTTCCTCCTGATGCTGCTCGGCTCGTTCGTCATCTACCTGATCGGCGTTCCGATCCTCGCGATCGTGACCGGGATGGCGTTCAGCGAGGCGATCTACTGGGGCGCCATCGTGTTCATCCCGTGGGACCTCGCGAAGGTCGCGGTCGCGACCTTCGCGTTCCCGTTCGCCTGGCGACTCGCCGGAGACCGCACCGAGGAGTGACCCCCACCCCGGACGAGGCCGCTCGCGCCGGGCTGCGGGCCGACGAGTTCGACCGCGACTGGATCCGCGAGCACGTTTCCGATGAGCGCCGCCAGGCGGCGCGCCTGGGCGACATCCGGGAAGCGATCTTTGGGGCCCAGGACGGCCTGGTCAGCACAGTGGCCGTGGCCAGCACCGTGGCCGGGGCGACCGGCGACAGCTTCGTGATCCTGGTGGCGGGTATCGCGACCGCCCTGGCCGGCATGTTCAGCATGGCCGCCGGTGAATACCTGTCGAGCAAGAGCCAGCGCGAGATCTTCGAGGCCCAGATCGCCGGCGAGCGCGAGGAGGTCGAGACCCGGCCGGGCGAAGCGCAGGCCGAGGTCGCGTTCATGTTCGAGGAGGATGGGCTCCCATCAGACGAAGCCGCGGAAGTGGCCCGGATCGTGTCCCGCCACCCGGACGTGCTCCTGCGCACCATGGTCGAGAAGGAGCTCGCGCTGCACGTCGAGGAGCACGCCGGCTCCCCGCTGCAGGGCGCAATGGTGATGGGCGGCGCCTTCGGGCTCGGCGCCATGGTCCCGGTCCTGCCCTATCTCATCTTCCCGGTCGAGGTGGCGGTCTGGGTGTCGGTGCTGAGCGCGGGGGCGGTCCTGTTCGGGATCGGTGTGGCGAAGTCGCGCTGGACCCGGCGCGGAGCGCTGCGTTCGGGCCTGGAGATCCTCGTGATCGGTGCCCTGGCCGGCGTCATCGGCTACTTCTTTGGCAACGTCCTGCCGCCGCTCCTGGGAGCGCCGCCGGTCGCCACCTGATCCGGCGCGATCACGTCACCCGGACGACGCCAACCATGCCGTAGTCCTCGTGACCGGGGATGTGGCAGATGAACGCCACCTCACCGGGCTCGTCGAAGGTCAGGGTCGTCTCCGCCATGCCCAGTGGGGGGATCGACACCTCGTCCGGGCGCTCCCCGTGGGACGGCTCCGTCCCGGTGCGATGACGATGGTGGAAGGCCGCGTCCCCGATGAGCCACTCGTGCTCGATGGGGTCCTGGCTGATCAGGACGAACCGGACCGGCACCCCGCGGGGGACGGTGACCTCGGCCGGGCTGAAGTGCGAGTAGTGGATGGTGATCTCCACGCGGACCGATTCGGGCCGCGGGCCGCAGCCCGCGGTGACCGGCACGACCAAGGCGAGGGCCAGCATCGCCCCGGTCCAGCGAGACCGCATGGCTCAGACCCCAGCCGGCGGCGAAGGTCGGCGGCCGATGAGCGTGGCCGCGAACCACGCCATGAGGATTGGCAACGCCAGGACCACCACGAGCGGCCCGAACGCGCGGGACGTCTCCCAGAGCACCTGGGTCGCCCCGGATGGCTGGAGCCCGGCATCGACGAGTGAGGGGACGCCACCGCCGGCGTCGATGGCCAGGTCAAACGCGACATCGGGGGCGGCGGCATCGATCCGGACCTTGGTCAGCCAGGCGTGCTCAGGAACCCACTCCATGCCCGAATCGGACCGGAGATCGGCCAGCAGCTGGTCACTGGCGGGCGCGCTGTGGGCGAGCTCCATCCCGTTGGCGGCCAGCAGGCTGCCGGGGGCAGGCAGGAGCGCCGGCTGGTCATCGGTCAACAGGTAGACGTCGGCCTCGACGGTCTCGGCCTCGGACTTGCCCAGGCCCAGAATCCGGAGCGGGACCCACGGATCGTCGGTCGGGATCGTGAGGTGGACCGGCGTTCCGTCGCCAACCGCCTGACCACGAGCCGCGGCGGCGTCGGCGTCGAAGACCGCAGCCAGGAAGATCGGGGATCGGCTGGCGTAGAAGTCGAGGACCTCCGGCGCGTCCGGGGGCAGCCGGAACCCGTGCTCGGTGGCCCACGCGCCGACCTCGGGCCCACC
>DATBIW010000017.1:0-6379 GCA_036556745.1 Candidatus Limnocylindria bacterium
CCCGCGCCAGATGATCTTCGACGAGGTCTACCACGCCCGGACGGCGGCCGACTTCCTGTCCGACTGGGGCTGGGGCTGGAACCGCGACCCCTACGAGTGGACCCACCCGATGCTGGCCAAGTACCTCATTGCGGCGGGGATCGTGGTCGCCGACCCGAACCGGGTCACTGGCACGATCGAGCTGGACGAGCCGGTCACCAGCCTGGCGGTCGCGCCCCGGCGGGCGTACCTGGGCTGGCCGCGGTCGGTGGTGTTCACCTCGGACGGGAGCCCGACCATCGAGGCCCGCGACGCGGAAACGGGAGAGTCGCTGGCGAGCTGGGACGCGCCGGACCGGGTGACCAGCCTCGTCTTCGACCCCGACGCGACCCGCCTGCTGGCCGGGCTCCGCTCGAGCGGGTCGATCGCCACCTGGAGCCTCGGGGCGTTCATGGCCGACCAGGGGGACGCCCGGCGGGCGTCGCCGGTGGAGGGCCTCCCCATCGAGACCGACATGGACGCCGTCCTCCAGGTCGTGGCCCCCGACGGCGGTCAGGTCTTCGTCGTCCGCGGGCCGGACGAGGTCGCCGTCCTCGAGCGGGTCACCGGGGCCGAGCTGGCCCGAAGGGCCATCCAGGTGGACGCGGTCTCCTACGTCGCCGAGGTCGGCGGCGACAACCCGGTGACCGCCCGGGTCATCGTCCTCGAGCTCGACGAGGGGGTCGTCCGGACGCTCGAGGCGTCCACCCTCGAGACCGAGTCGAGCCAGACGCCTCCATCCGACCCGCTGGGCCCGCTGATGACCAGCGGTCGCGGCACGAACCAGCTGACCTGGATCCCGGTCGGGCCACTCGCTGCCAGCGACGAGCACCCACCGGTCAGCGGCGGGCTCGCGATCTACCGGGGCGGGACCCTGCTCCCCGACGACACGGTCCCGCTCCCCGGCCCGGCCAGCGCGGTCGGCTGGGACCCGGTTGCCAACCTCGTCTACGTGGCGGGAGACTCGGAGCTCTGGGTCATCGAGCCCCACGGCGACAGCCGATCGGGGTACGGCGTGTACGACACCGCCCCGATCACCGGCACCGCCTCGGCCATGGGCTTTGACATCAGCGACACCTCCCAGACCGATGACCAGGGGGTGCTGCTCGTCGCCGGCGCGACCGATGACGAGGCCGCCATCACCCAGATCGACGTCAGCCAGAACGCGTTCGCCTGGCGGTTCGCGCCCACCATCTTCGGCTCGCTGCTGGCCGGCCTCGTCTACCTGCTGAGCGCGCTGCTGTTCCGGCGGCGGTCGATCGCGATCCTGGCCGGCGTCTTCGTCGCGATCGACCTCATGAGCTTCGCGATGAGCCGGATCGCGATGAACGACATCTTCGTCGCGTTCTTCATCGTCGCCGGGTACGCCCTGTTCTGGCCGATCTGGGGCGGCCGCTGGAAGCGGAGCGCCTGGTGGGTCCTGCCCCTGGTCGGGGTGATGATCGGCCTGGCGGCCGCGTCCAAGTGGGTGGGCTGGTACGCGCTCATCGGCCTGTGGTTCCTCGTCCTCCTGAGGTCACAGCTCGGACGGTTCCTGGTGATCGGCGCGACCGGCTTCGCGACCTTCGCCATCGGCTGGGAGGCGCCGTGGCCATTCACCCTGATCATGCTCGCGGCGCTGGCGATCGGCCTGGCCGTCGCCTGGGTGCGGCCGGTCCGGCTGGAGACCGCCGAGATGTGGGCGGTGCCGGCCTCGGCGATCGTCATCGGCGCCATCGGCCTGGCCTTCGTGGTCGGATTCCAGACCCTCGACTGCGGGGAGGCCGGCTGCCGGGACCCGGGTGGGCTGATCGAGCTGGGCTTCGGGATCCTGTTCCGCGGGATCGAGGCGTGGTGGCCGGCGGCCCTCGCGCTCGGCATCACCGCGGTCCTGCTCATCATCCGCGGCATCCGGAGCATCCGCGCCCGGGGATCGGACGCGCGCTGGTACTCGCCGTCGGAGATGGCCGGCTTCGCGTGGCCGTGGATCTTCTGCTGCCTGGTCGTCATCCCGGTGGCGACCTACGTGGCCACCTATATCCCGTGGCTGAACATCGGCCACTCGGTGGCGATCTCGGGGGGCGTGGGCTACGGCTGGTCGCTCGACGAGCTCCACGCCCAGATGTTCAACTACCACTTCGGGCTCCAGGCCGGCCACGCGGCCTCATCGCCGTGGTGGAGCTGGCCGCTCGACCTCAAGCCGGTCTGGTTCTACAGCCACTCGTTCGACTTCGACCGGGTCGCGGTGACGTACAACGGCGGCAACCCGCCGCTGTTCTGGGCCAGCGTGCCCGCCGTCCTGGCCTGCCTGCTCCTGGCGTGGCGCCGCCGCTCGTGGGCGCTCCTGCTCGTGGCCGTGGCGTTCGCCTTCCAGTTCGTCCCCTGGGCCCGGGTCGAGCGGGCGACGTTCCAGTACCACTACCTGACCGCGGTGCTGTTCGGGTTCGTGGCCATCGCCTACGTCCTCGACGAGGTCCTCCGCGACCGGTACCTGCGTGACTACGGGATCGCGTTCCTCGTCGCCGTCGGCTTGACCGGGCTCCTCATCTACCCGCTGAACTCGGCCCTCGCCATGCCGGACTGGTACATCAACGCGGCCCGCACCCTTCCGCCGTGGAACTACGCGTTCCAGTTCCCGTCCCCGCCGCAGGGGGAGCGGCCGCCGCTCATCAGCGACAACCCGATCGTGCTGATGGTGGCGACCCTCGTGTCGGTCGGAGCCGCCGCGTTCGCCTCGTTCGGCCGCGACCTGCTCGAGGGCTTCCTGCCCGGCTCAGCCGGTGCGGCGGAGGGCGGCGAGGAGGATGACGACGCCGATGACGACGAGCCCGATGGGCCAGAGCAGCCCGAAGTTCAGCCAGGGTAGGAACTGCTGGGCCAGGAACCATCCGCCGATCAGGATCAGGATCACCCCGAAGATGACGTGAGGTCCCGGCCCCCGGTCGACCTCGTTGGTCGCGTTCCATGTCGAGCTCGCTTGGGCGGGCGGCGTCCAGGGGGCGGGCGTATCGGTCGCCCCGGCAGGCGCATCCGCCGTGCCGCCGGCTTCCGAGGCACCCTCGGCCGGCTCGGGATCGGACTCCCCAGCGGGGTTCCCCGCGACCACGCCAGCTGCCGCAGCCGATGGCGCAGCCGCACCGGCCATGGCCGGCGGTGACCACGGCTCCTCGGGCACGACCGCCCACATCACGAGGTAGACGATCAGGAACGCGCCGCCGGTGAAGATCGCCAGGAGCAGCCACAGGACGCGGCTGATCGAGACGTCGATGTCGAAGTAGGCGGCGGTCCCGGCCGCGACTCCGCCGATCTTCCGATCGGACGACGACCGAAACAGGCGGCGGTTCATGAGCAGCCTCCTTCAGGGTTCAGCGTGAACGACGCGGCGTTGCCTTCGAATTCGATCTCGATCTGCGTGTCGGCGTCCTCGAAACCGTCGGTCCGCCACACGCCGTTGTCCTCGGTCAGGCCCTCGGCGTCGAGGTTGTGGCCCACCGTGACGTCCTCGCCCATCGCGATCTCGAGGCCGATACCGGCGGGGGCGCATACCTCCATCGACCCGGCGTTGGCTCCGAGGCGCATCGGCGAGTTGAGGGTTGTGCCCTCGCCCAGCTGGATCTTCGCCGAGCCCGCGTTCAGGGTCACCGACACGTCCTCGGCCTCGGCGCCCGACAGGTCGATCCGCGTCGCCATGGCGTTGCCGCTGAAATCGATCTGGCTCCAGGCACCGTCGCTAAGGTCGAGGTCCGTGTCGGCGGCGTTGACCGAGACGCCGAGGCTCGCCCCGGTGTCGCGCGGGACCGTCACCTCGAGATGGCGCCGGTCGCCGGTCGCGAACGTCTCGTCGTCGTCGGTCCGGATGGTGAGCTGATCGTCGCCGGACTCCACCTGGATCTCGTCGGCGGTGTCCTCGTCGGCCTCGACCGACCAATCGTCACCGCTTCCGCCGCCCAGGATGAGCGTCGCGCAGTCGAGCTCGAGATGGATGGTGGGCGCGTCGCCCGAGAACGTTCCGTCCTCGACCACGCTCACCTCCTCGGGGTCGTCGTTCCCGCAACCGACCGGCAGGCTGGTGGCGCCGCTCACGAGGCCGCCGACCAGCAGCCCGAGCAGGACCCCCGACAGGGCGACGGCCACGACTCCCAGCGCCCCGGCGAAGACGATCGCCACCCCGGCGCCGATGAGCAGCAACGGCCACCACTGACCGATGTCGAGGAGCAGGGCCTCATCGATCAGCCCCTGCTGGATGGCGAGGATGAGCAGACCGGCCGTGACCAGGGCCGAGCCCCAGAAGACCGCTCCACGAGAGACGCGTCGCATGGCCGAGTGGCCTCCCTCCGAGTTTCCTTCAACTCCATTCTCGCAGCCAGGTCGATGGCGTCCCGGTCCGAACGGCCCGTGCTCGGCGGGACCAATGGAACGGAAACCGGCCGAGCGGCCTATGGAGAGCAGAGTTCGGACGAGGAGGGCGTCTTGGGCACGCGCGAGAGTATCGGTCGGTCACGCCGTCGAGCCGGGCTCGTCGCGGGCGGCATCCTGATGATCGTCCTGGTGGTGGCGCTCGGCCTGGGCGTCGGTCGTGGTCCGTCCCTGCCCGAGTTCAGCGAGGAGGAGCTCGCGACTCTCCGTTCGCTGGCGCTGTCCGAGCTCGGTCCGGTGCCGGACGATCCCACCAACCGGGTGGCGGATGACCCGGCCGCGGCGGCGCTCGGCCACGACCTGTTCTTCGACACCCGGTTCAGCACGAACGGCTCGGTGGCCTGCGGGACCTGCCACGTGCCCGACCTGTCCTTCACCGACGGCCTGCCGACCGGCGTCGGCGTGGGCCGGATGCCGCGCAAGACGATGAACCTGGTGGCCACCGCCTACGACCAGTGGCTCTTCTGGGACGGGCGCAAGGACAGCCAGTGGGCCCAGGCGCTGGCGCCGCTCGAGAGCCTCGTCGAGCACGGTGGGACCCGGACGATGTATGCCCGGCTCGTCGCCGAGCACTACCGCGAGCCCTACGAGGCGATCTTCGGCCCGCTGCCCGACTTTTCGGATGCGACTCGCTTCCCCGGGCTGGCCGGCCCGAACGGCGACGCAGCGGCCGCCGCCGCCTGGGGGGCGATGGCCCCGGCGGACCAGGACGCAGTCACCACGGTGTTCGTGAACATGGGCAAGGCGATCGCGGCCTTCGAGCGCCTGCTCGTTCCCACCCCGTCCCGGTTCGACGCCTACGCGGCCGCGGTACTCGAAGGCGACGCCGCCGGCGCGACCGTCCTCTCCGCCGACGAGGTGGCCGGGCTCCAGCTGTTCATCGGGCGGGCGGGATGCACGACCTGCCACCGCGGGCCTCGCTTCACGAACGGGGAGTTCCACAACACCGGCGTCCCGCGCGTTCCCAACGCCGCGCCGGACACGGGACGCGCGGCCGGCGCCCACCTGGTCCTCAACGACGAGTTCAACTGCCGGAGCCGCTGGAGCGACGCCCAGCCCCCTGACTGCCCGCACCTTGACTTCCTCCGGATCGACGACCACGGCCTGGCCGGGATGTTCAAGGCCCCGACCCTGCGCAACGTGGCCCTCACCGCCCCGTACATGGACGCGGGACAGTTCGCGACCCTCGACGAGGTGCTGGCCCACTACAACACCGCCCCGCAGGACGAGCTCGGCCACAGCGAGCTCCAGCCCTTGGGCCTGACCGATGCCGAGCTCCGGCAGCTCGTCGCCTTCCTGCAGACCCTGACCGGTCCGGCCGAGATGCCGGACTTCCCATCCCCTTCCACGGAGGACTGAGCACCCATGAAGCCGATGAAGACCGCCCTGTCTTTCGCCGGAACCCTCGTCCTGCTCGCGGCCTGCTCGGGAACCGGGTCACCCGGCGCCTCGGCTCAGGGCGAATCCGCGTCCGGATCGGTCGAGCCCAGCGACCCGGCGTCGATTGCCCCGTCCAGCGACCCGTCGTCCGCTGCCCTGTTCTCGCCGGCGACCTCGACCAGCGGGGCGATCCACGGCACGGTGGAGCCAGCGGTCATGCCGCCGCCCATCGGGGAGCTCCATGACTGGGTCCTCCACCTCGAGGACGGGTCGGGAGCCCCGATCGAGGGGGCGACTGTGACGGTCGTCGGCGACATGCCGGCCCACGGTCACGGGCTGGCGTCCCAGCCGCTGGTACGTGAGTACCTCGGGAACGGGGACTACCTGGTCGAGGGGGTCGAGTTCCAGATGGGCGGGGAGTGGTACGTCGAGTTCACGATCACCCAAGGCGACGTCGTCGACACGATCCGCTTCGCCTTCGACCTGCCGGAGTAGGCGCCGCGAGTTTTGTTGACACTGAACGGCGCGCGCCCGTAGACTCCCCGGGCGCTCCCAGCGCCGGGTGTAGCCGCCACCTGCCATCAGT
>DATBIW010000018.1:0-8001 GCA_036556745.1 Candidatus Limnocylindria bacterium
CGCCCGCGTCCTCGAGATCGCTCGGACCGGGGCCATCCCGATCGTGCTCGGCGGCGACCACTCGATCACCTACCCCTCGGCGAGCGCCGTGGCCGAGGCGGTCGCGCCCCGTCGGCTCGGCATCGTCCACTTCGACGCCCACGCGGACACCGGGGACAACACCTGGGGCAACCTCCTGTCCCACGGGACACCGATGCGGCGCCTGATCGAGTCGGGCGCGGTGTCGGGCCGGAATTTCATCCAGGTCGGGTTGCGCGGCTACTGGCCGCCGGCGGAGACGCTGGCCTGGATGCGCGACAAGGAAATGCGCTGGCACCTGATGACCGAGATCGAGTCACGTGGCGCCGAAGCGGTGGTGGCGGACGCGATCAGCGAAGCGCTCGACGGGCCGGAAGTCGTCTACCTGTCGGTCGACATCGACGTCATCGACCCGGGCATGGCACCCGGGACCGGCACGCCGGAGCCGGGCGGCCTGCTGACCCGCGAGCTCTTGCGGGCCGTGCGCCAGGTGGCCGGTGCCGTCGAGCTGGTCGGGATGGACGTCGTCGAGGTCGCGCCCGCCTACGACGTGGCCGAGGTGACGGCCGCCGCCGCTCACCGGTCCGTGCTCGAGGCGCTCAGCGCGCTGGCCGCGCGGCGCCGTGAGCGGGGAGACGCGCCCCGCCCGACCCTGCGCTAGGAGTTCGGGCGGCTATTCGACCGTGAACTCGGTGGTCGCCGCCGGCTCACCGTTGCGGGTGGCCTCGACGTCGTAGTCGCCCGGCGCGAAGCCGCCGAACTGGAAGTAGGTGTAGCCGGCGCAGTCGGTGTTGCTGCCGCAGAACGAGAGCGGAATGCTGCCCTGGTCGGCAACCGCACCGCCGCTGTCGCGCACGGTGACCGCGATCGTGTCACTCGGCTGCGCGTGGCGGAAGCTGACGAGAATCCACACGCTCCCGTCGTTGACCGCGCCGCTGTTGTCGCAGGTCGAGCCGGAGGGCTGCTCCTCGCACGGTTCGGCCCGGGCAATGAACCCGTCCGCCGGCGGAACCGGAGTCGGCGTCGGCTGGGCCGAAGACGGCGGCGTGCTCGGCGCCGCCGAGGCGCTGGCCGATGCCTCGGGGGTCGGCTCAGGGGTGGGGGTGCTGACGGAGGCCGATGGCGTCGGCGAGGCCTGCCCGGTCTCCCCGTCGAAGACGCCGCCGAGGATCGCGCCGCCCAACAGGGCCAGCACGCCCAGGCCCAGGAAGAGCACGAAGACGAGTCCGCTGACACCGCTGTTGCCGTCCTCGCCGTCGCTCGGTGGGCCGGTGTAGCTCACCGTCGGCGGGACCGGAGGAGGCGGTGGCGCGGGCTCGACCGGCGGTGGAGGTGGCGGGGCCGGCTCAGGCGTCGCGGCGGCGACGCCGGCGGCCGCAGCAGCGGCCGGCACGGCCTCGGTGGGTGTCTCGGTGGCCTTGGCGCGCGACCGGCGCTTGGGAGGCGCCGGCGCCTCGTCGGCCGACGCAGCGGCAGCCGCGACGGCCGCGGCGGCGGCAGCCGCAGCCGCGGCTTCGGTGCGACCCATCGGTCCGGGCTCGTCCACCGCCTCGGCGGGCGGTGGTGGAGTCGCCGGCGGCGGCGCGCCGGGCATGCCCGGCTCCTGGGGCCAGGGCGGCTCGGGGGCCGGGGGCGCCTCGGAAAGGTTGTCGATCCGTCCAGCGCCCGCCGCGGGCGCCGCCCCAGCGGCGGCACCTCGTGCGGCCGCATCCTCCGGCTCCGGCTCGAAGCGTTCGGTGGGAGAGTCCCAGGGCGATCCGGGCTGGTCGACCTCCTGGCCACGCCGGAAGACGCTCGAGCCCTGGTCGGCCGACTCCCGGAGGCCGACCTGGAGGGCGGCGCCGCACTCGGTGCAGAAGGGCGCCGGCGGCGTCCATTGGCCGCAGGTCGGGCAGAGGACGTCGCCTCGGGTGTCAGGCATCGGCGCGCATTGTGCCCCGACCACTCACCTCAGCGCCACCGGCCCCCACCGAGGAGCGGCGCTCTCGTGCGGCTATTCCTCCCCCGCACCCGGCTCGGCGTTAATGGCCGGTGGCGAGCAGCCGAATGCCGTGCTGCCCGGTGGGCAGTTCTGCTGGAGCAGGTACGACACCAGCAGGACCGCCCCCGCGACGAGCACGACCGTCGCCACCAGGGTGATGATCACGCCGCGCCACGATGGCTCGCGGTACTCCTCGTCCATGCCCCGATCCTAGGCCCCCGGCCGCTTCCACTGCGAGCCATCCGGGAAGTGCTCGAGCTTCCAGATCGGCAGTCGCGCCTTGATCGCCTCGATCACGTAGCGGTTCGCGTCGTAGGCGTCCCCTCGGTGCGGTGCCGCGGTGACGATCGCGACCGCCGCCTCCCCGATCGGCACGACGCCGACCCGGTGGACGACCGCGACGGCCCCGCCCGGCCACCGCTTCTCGACTTCCGCTGCGATCTCCCGCAGGGTCGCCTCGGCCATCTCGGGATAGGCCTCGTACTCGAGCCGGGTCACCTCCCGCCCGTCGTCGGCCAGCCGCCGGGCCCGCCCGACGAAGGTCACGACCGCGCCGTGGGTCGTCGCGACCACCCGCTCGAGCGCCTCGACGTCGATCGGCTCCGCGCTCAGCCCAATGATCGGCGGCTCGGAGCCGCCCGAGACGGGTGGCAGGAAGGCCACCTCGTCCCCGTCGGACACGGGCTCCTCCCAGCCGACCGCGACGCCGTTCCGGGCCGGCTGGGCGAAGGACCGATGCGGCTCGAGCGCCGGATACCGGTCGGCGAGGGCAGCCCAGGCGCCGGCCACGGTGGCGGGCTCCGCCAGCTCGAGCTCGGTCAACCCGGCGCTCAGCTCGCGCAGCGTGGCGAAGCAGCGAACCCGGATCCGCATCGGCCTAGACCGCGCCCCAGCCCAGGTAGACGAGCGAGGCCGCGCCGATCGTTCCGGCCATGACCGCGGCGAGCCCGATGTAGAGCAGGCCGGTGGTCGACTGCATCGAGGGCGCGCTGGTCGCCAGCAGGGCGAGCACTGCGATCGCGAGCGGGAAGACCACGCCGACGAAGAAGCGCAGCCCGGTCAGCCAGGCGACCGCGTCGTCCACGCCGAAGGTGACCACCGACCAGGCGACCAGCAGGCCCTGGGCGAAGAGCGCGCCGATGAGGATCCGGATCAGCCGGCGCAGCGGGTCGGGGGAGAGCTTGGGCGTCACGAGATACCAATGGCCGAGCAGCATCCCGGCGGTGACCGATCCGAGGGCGACGGCCGCGGTCACGAGCCCGAGGGCAAACAGCCCGGTCTCCGCCTCGCCGGCAAGGGCGAGGGACACGAGCGCCGCCAGGCCGACGCCGCCGCCGACCACGGCCGTCCCGAGGGGCACCCGTGGCCACGCGCGCCACACCGCCAGCAGATAGGCCACGGCGAGGACCAGGAACCCCCAGACCAGGCCGCGACGCAGCTCGGCGGTCGCATCGGCAACCGGGACGGGCGCCAGGCCCGTCTCGGACAGCACCCAGATGACGGCGCCGATGAGGATCGACCACGCCATGAACAGCCGGTAGCCGCGCGTCGTCCCGCCGCGCCACTCGGTCAGGCCGATGGCCAGCAGCGTCCCGCCGGACAGCGCGCCCCAGAAGATCCAGTTCACGTACGGCAGGGCCTCGACGCTCACGCCAGGCTCCCGGTCAGGCCGATCTCGACCCAGCCGTCATCGGTCACCCGGGTGGGAAAGGTCTCGACCGGCTCGGTCGCCGGCAGGGCGACCGCCTCGCCGGTGCGGACGTCGAAGCAGCCGTTGTGCCAGGCGCAGATCAGGACCCCGTCCCGTGGGTCGAAGCCCGCCTCGGAGAGCGGGTAGTCCTTGTGCGAGCAGTTGTTCTGCACGGCGTAGAACGCGCCGAGGTGGCGAACCAGGACGACCGGCCGGCCGTCGATCACGACCGGGATCAGGTCCCCGTCACGGAGATCGGCCGCCGGCAGGATCCGTGCGTAGCGGGTGGCGGCCTGGGTCACTCAGAGCGGGCGGGCGAAGGCCAGCAGGCGGGGCTCGGTCATGTCCTCGATCGACCAGCGCAGGCCCTCGCGGCCAAGCCCGGAGTCCTTCACGCCGCCATACGGCATGGAGTCCGTGCGCCAGGTCGGAACGTCGTTGACGATCACCCCGCCGACCTCCAGCTCGTCGTGCGCGGACAGGGTCCGCTCCAGCGACCCGGTGAATACCCCGCACTGGAGCCCGAACCGGCTGTCGTTGATCTCCTTGACCGCCGCCGCGAAGTCCGGCACCGGGAAGAGGTTGACGACCGGGGCGAAGACCTCCTCTCCGCAGACGCGCGCGTCGCGCGGCACATCGACGAGGACGGTGGGCTCATAGAACAGCCCGTCGGCGCGCGCGCCGGTCAGCGCCCGGGCGCCGTCGGCGATGGCCTCCTGGACCCAGCTGGCGGTGCGGGTGACCGCGTCCTGGTCGACCATCGGACCAAGGTCGGAGGCCGGGTCGAGCGGGTCGCCGAGCTTGACCTCGCGGACCTTCTCGACGAAGCGCCGCTCGAACTCGGCGTAAATCGACTCGACCACGTAGATCCGCTGGACGCTGATGCACACCTGCCCGGCGTAGGCAAAGGCGCCGAACGTCAGCCGCGCGACCGCCCAGTCCAGGTCGGCGGTCTCGTCGACGATCACCCCGGCGTTGCCGCCCAGCTCGAGGACGACCTTCTTGCGGCCGGCATCGGCCTTCATCTTCCATCCCACGCTCGGGCTGCCGGTGAAGCTGAGGAGCTTGAACCGATCATCCGCGACCATCCGGTCCCCGGTGGGCCGGTCCATCGGCAGGATCGAGACCGCCCCCTTCGGCAGCGAGGTCTCGGCCAGGTAGCCCGCGATCCGGAGCATCACGAGCGGGTCCTTGCTCGGTGGCTTGAGGACGATGCTGCAGCCGGCGGCGATCGCCGGCGCGACCTTGTGGGCGGCGAGGTTCAGCGGGAAGTTGAACGGGCTGATGCCGGCAACCGGCCCGATCGGGTAGCGGCGGACGATCCCACTCCGGCCGCGGTTGGCCGCGGTCCAGTCGAGGGGAATCCACTCCCCGTTGATCCGCAGCGCCTCCTCGGCGGCCGTCCGAAAGGTCAGCGCCCCTCGGGCGACCTCCGCCTTCGCGTCGCGGATCGGCTTGCCCGACTCGCGGGTCAGCAGCTCGGCCAGCTCGTCGGCGTCCCGGCTGATCGCCTCGGCCACGTGCTGGAGCGCGTCGCGCCGCTCGAAGCTGGCCAGCCGTCGGGTCTGCTCGAACCCCGCCACGGCCGCTTCGGTCGCCCGCTCGAGCTCGGCGGTCCCCGCCTGCCAGGTCGTCGCCACCAGGTCGCCGGTGGCCGGGTTCCGCACCTCGAGCGGCGATCCGGCCTCGACGAACTCGCCGGCGAGGTAGATCGGGACGCTGGGCGCGCCGATTTCGGTCGTCACGCGGGCCATTCTACGACCGGATTTGGCCGCTCCATGGCGCGCCCCTATGATCAGATCGTCGTGAACCCGGTCTTCCTCTTCCTCGAAGTCGCCGCCTCGGTCCTGTTCATCGGCGCGGCGGCGGCGGCCCTTCGGCGGGGCCGGCTGCCGTTCCTCGAGCTCATCAGCGCCGCCGCCTTCGGGCTCCTCCTCGAGGAGGGCGACCAGCTGATCTTCCAGACCTACCACTACAGCCCCGACTGGGTGCTCGTCGTCGACCGCGCGCCGCTCGTCATCGGCCTGACCTGGGCCCTGCTGATCGCCGGCGCGATGCGGATCACGGATGCGCTCGGCGTCCGGCGCTGGACGGCGCCCTTCGTGGATGCCGTGCTGGTGATCATGCTCGACCTCGCCTTCGACGCGGTCGCCATCCGGATGGGAATGTGGACCTGGGTCGGGATCGAGCCCGACCAGGGCTGGTTCGGCGTCCCGGCCGGCAACTTCTACGCGTGGCTGTTCGTGACCCTGGGCTTCAGCCTGATGAGCCGGTGGCTGCGCGACGCCTCGGCCGAACGGCCGCGCCTCGAATGGCTCCAGCTGGCGGTGCCGATCCCCGCCTTCGGCATCCTCCTGAGCTCGATCTTCCCGTTCGCGATGATCCTCCAGCTCCTCAACGCCGACCCGGGTGGCGGCCTGTGGCTGTTCGGATTGACCCTGGCCGTGTTCCTGGTCATCGCCGGGTTCGGCACGTTCGGACCCAACCGCCAGCTGCCCGATGGCAAGGCGACCGCCATCGTCGACCTCCGACTGGCCTTCTTCACCCGGTTCTCGATGCATGGCTTCTTCCTGGTCGCCCTGCTGTGGATGGGACTCGCCACCCAGCTCCCGGTCCTGCTCCTGACCTCGGTGGCGCTGTTCCTGGCCGATATCGGCGTCGCCCGGCTGGTCGACCAGCGCCGGAGGGAGGCCCACCCGGCTGCGGCCCACGGCGGAGAGCTGTCCCCGGTCCGCGCCCAGGTCCACGAGCCGTGAGCGGCTCGTGAGCCATCCGCTCACCGCCAACGCCGACGAGGCGATCACCCACCTCCGCGAGCTCATCCGGATCCCGTCCGTCAACCCGCCGGGCGACCCGGACACGGCGGCCGGGCTCGACTCGACCGGTGGCGAAACCGCCGCCGCCCGCTACTGCGCCGAGGTCCTGACCTCGGCCGGCATCGCGGCCGAGGTGCTCGAGGCCGCTCCGGGCCGGGGCAGCTGCTTTGCCCGCCTGCGGGCCGATCCGGGCGTCGCCACCCCCGAGCCGCCGCTCATCCTGCTCAGCCATCTCGACGTCGTCCCGGTGGATGCCAGCGCCTGGTCGCGCGACCCCTTCGGCGGGGCGCTCGTGGACGGGGTGGTCTGGGGGCGGGGCGCGGTCGACATGAAGGACATGGTCGGCATGGAGCTGGCCATCATGGTCGCCCTCCACGCCTCCGGCCAGCCGCTGCGTCGCGACGTGATCTTCGCCGGGGTCGCCGACGAGGAGGCCGGCGGGTCGGCGGGCGCCCAGTACTGGGTAGCCGAGCGGCCGGACCTGTTCGGGTCCGAGGCCGGCCCGGCAGCCGCGGCCCTGAACGAGGTGGGCGGCTACTCGATCACGGTCGGTGATCGGCGGGTGTACGCGATCCAGGTCGCCGAGAAGGGGATCATCTGGACCCGCCTCCACGCCACCGGGACGCCGGGCCACGGCAGCATGCCGCACGCGGCGAACCCCACGATCCACATCGCCGAGGCGGTCGCCCGTCTGGCCGCCGCGCCGCCGAGCGGCGAGCCGCCGCCTGTAGTCCGCGAGTTCTTCGCCGCGCTGGGCCTGGAGGAAGTGGCCGACCTCGTCCCCGCCGACCGGGCAGCCGCGCGAGCCGCCCTCGAGCGACTGGTCACCGACCCGACCCAGCGCCGCTCCTTCGGGGCGATGCTCCAGGACACGATCACCCCCACCGTCATCCGGTCGGGGACGAAGGTCAACGTCATCCCCGGCGCCGGGAGCGCCGAGGTCGACGTCCGGACCCTCCCCGCCACCGACCAGGTCGCCTTCGCCGCGCGCCTGCAGGCCCTGGCCGGTCACGCGGTCACGGTGGAGGCGGTCATGGCCCTGCCGGCGACCGAGGCCGATCCCGACGCCCCGATCGTCGGCCAGATGCGCGAGGCGCTCCACCGCGCCGACCCGGACGCCGTCGCGGTCCCGATGATGATCACCCCCGGAACCGATGCGAAGGCGCTCGCCCGGCTCGGGATCCCGACCTATGGCTTCTGCCCGCTCCAGCTCGGCGCGGACACCCCGTTCCTCGACCTGTTCCACGGCAACGACGAGCGGGTCCCGGTCAGCGCGCTCCGCTTCGGCGTTCCGGTGCTCGAGGAGGTCGTCCGCGCCTTCGCCGGCGCTGAGGCGGGGTAGCGGAATCTCGGAGGTCCTCGGCTATACTCGCCGCCTCATTCGAGAGGAAACCAGCTCGCCACGATGTCCACCCCTGATGTGACGGCCGGCGCCCACGCCTTCGTGTTCCCCGGCCAGGGATCCCAATACGTCGGCATGGGTGCGGAGCTCGCCG
>DATBIW010000019.1:0-10801 GCA_036556745.1 Candidatus Limnocylindria bacterium
GGCAACGGGGCGGGGCCATCGAGGCTGGCGGGGCGGATCCTGGCCGCCCTCGTCGACGACCCGAACGACCCGCTGGCCCGCCTCCCGCTCGTCGGGCGGCGGCAGCGGATCCTGCCGCCCGAGCCGTTCCGGTTCGTCGGGGCGCGGCTCATCCGGGAGGCCCTCATCCGGCGGGACGACGCCTATGACGCCGGCCGGACGCCGGGCCTCGCGGTCCGCGCCATCGCCCGCGTTCCGGGCCTCCTCGGATACCGGTTTGAGCACTAGGTCCCGGGTGTAGCATCGGCCGATCGAGCCGGGGGAAGAGGAGGAGTGCCCGTGTCTGCCCGTCCGCAGTCCCGCGTCCCGCGTTCCCACCGTGTCGCCATCGGCCTCGGGGCCGGGTTGGCCCTGATCCTGGGTGCCTGCACCGGCGGGGAGCCGCAGGAGCTGCTCGTCCTCGAGTGGTCGGGCTACGAAGCCCCCGACTTCTTCGCGGACTTCGCCGAGGCGAACCCGGAGGTCGCGGTCGACTTCGAGTTCGGCGCCACCGACGCGGACGTCCTGGCCCAGATGCAGGCCGGCAGCGAGGCCGACATCTTCCACTTCTACACCGGCTGGCAGCAGTTCTACGTGGACGAGGGGCTCGTCCAGGAGATCGACACCAGCCAGCTCGAGAACTGGGACGCGGTGCCCGAGGACATGCAGGCCCTCGGCCAGGTGGACGGCGTCCAGTACTTCATCCCGTGGGACTGGGGCTTCACCTCGATCCTGTACAACACCGAGCAGGTCGAGGAGGTCACCTCCTGGGACGCCCTGTTCAACGAGGCGTATGCCGGGCACATCTCGATGTGGGATGACGGCCCCGGCGCGGTGACCGTGTGGAGCTACATCAACGGGGTCGACGAGACCGCGATCACCGATGAGCAGCTCGCCCAGGCCGAGGCCGACTGGATCGCCCAGAAGCCGCTGAACCTGTTCTACTGGACCTCCGAGTACGACGAGCTGTGCCCGGGCATCCAGAGCGGCGAGATCTGGGTCGCCTACGCGTGGCAGGGCTGCTACGCCACCGCGCTGTACGCCGGCGATCCGGTCGCCTATGCCACCCCGGAGGAGGGGCGCAACAGCTGGGTCGGCCTGTACGGCATCAGCGCCGAGTCCGACAGCCCCGCGCTCGCGCTCGAGTTCCTCGACGCCAAGCTGGCGGAGCTGACCTGCGGCAACGCGGTCACGCTCTTCTACTACGGCTGCGCGAACCAGGAGGTCATGGACGCGATCGAGGACCCGGTGCTCATCGAGGCCTTTGGCGTGAACGACCCGACGATCCTCGAGTCCACGAACTTCACCCCGCCGGTCACCGCCGAGCAGCGCGACGACTGGACCGCGATGTGGACCCGCGTCAAGGCGGACTGACCGCGCGCCGGACGAGATCGGTCTAGCCCGCCCATAGACCGATGTTGGGGCGGCGAGGGGCGCTTCGCTTCCTCGCCGTTCCTCCGTACGTCTGGCTGGGGCTGTTCTTCGTCCTGCCCCTCGTCCTGGTCATCGCGATCTCGCTGCGGCCCGAGGCAGGGCCGATCGACTTCGACGACCCGTGGAACCCGTCGCTGGTCCAGTACGAGACGATCCTGGCCACCCCCGCCTACCTGCGGCTGCTCGGGATCTCGATCCTCATGGCCCTGGCCGTGGCCGGGGCCGCCACGCTGCTTGCCTTCCCGATCGCCTACTTCCTGACGTTCCGGGCGCGGCAGCGGGCGGCCCTGTACCTCGTCCTCCTCCTGATCCCGTTCGCGACCAGCTACCTGCTCCGGGTCATGGCCTGGCGGCTGATGCTCGGCGGTGAGGGGGCGATCAACACGTTCCTCGAGGGGGTGGGCCTGATCAGCGCCCCGTTGGACCTGCTCCTGTACTCACGGGCCGCGGTCGTCATCACCCTGACCTACGTCTGGATTCCGTTCGCCGCGCTCCCGATCTACGCCGCGCTCCAGCGGATCGACCGCGGGCACCTGGAGGCCGCCGCGGACCTGGGCGCCGGCCCGTGGGCCCGGTTCGCGCGCGTCACCGTTCCGCTGGCCCTCCCCGGGGTGCTCGCCGCGTTCTTCATGGTCTTCATCCCGACCGTCGGGGAGTACGTCACGCCCTCCCTGGTCGGCGGGACCGAGGGGATCATGTACGGCAACATCATCCAGGACTTCTTCGGCAGCGCCGGCAGCTGGGCGATCGGGGCGGCGCTGTCGGTCCTCATGCTGGCCGTGACCCTGGTCCTCGTCCTGGTCGCGCTGCGGCTCGTGGACCTCCGGCGGGTGGTCGCATGACGGCGCCGTCGGCCGGCATCGGCCAGACCCGGGTGCCGCTCCGGGCGACCTATTTCGTCCTCCTGTTCCTCCTGTACCTGCCGATCGGCATCCTGTTCGTCTTCTCGTTCAGCGAGAACACGACCCTGGTCTTCCCGATGAACGGGTTCCCGACCACCCAGTGGTACGAAGCGGTCCTCGGGGACGAGGCGCTCATCCAGGCGATCGTGAACTCGCTTGTCGTCGGCCTGCTGGCGGCGACCCTGGCCACGGCCCTCGGGTTCGGGGTGTCGGTGGCGACCGTCCGCTTCCGCTACCGCGGGCGGGTCGGGCTGGTGGGCCTCTCCGCGCTGCCGCTCATCGTCCCGTTCATCGTGCTCGGGGTCTCGCTGTTCCTGCTGTTCATCTTCCTGGACCTGCCGCGGTCGCTCCTGACGATCGCGATCGGGCACTCGATCGTGGCGCTGCCGTTCGCATTGCTGATCCTGCTGGCCCGGATGGTCGGGCTGGACGCCAACCTCGAGGAGGCGGCCATGGACCTCGGCGCGCCCTACCGCTCCACGCTGCGCCGGGTCGTCGTCCCGCTGATGGGGCCGTCGCTCCTGTCGGCGTGGCTCACCTGCTTCATCGTGTCGTTCGACGAGGTCGCGATCGCGCTGTTCCTCGCCGGCGGCGACCAGACCTTCCCGGTCTTCCTCTACGGCCAGCTCCGCTTCGCCGGCCGGCTGCCGGTCCTCATCGCCGCCGCCGTCCTGCTGATGGTCCTGACCATCACGCTGACCCTGGTCGCGTTCCGGCTCGGCCGGCGGAACGCCTGACGCGATCGGCTAGTGGCGGTGGGCGGCGGGGTGGGTCGAGGCGACGTGGTCGAGGAGGTGGCGGGAGGCCAGGGCAATCTCGGTCACGGCCTCGTTGAACGCGGCCTCGTTGGCGGCTGAGGGCTTCCGGTAGCCGCTCACCTTCCGGACGAACTGGAGCGCGGCGGCGGTGATGTCATCGTCGGGCGCAACCTCGGCACCCTCGCGCAGGACATGGATGGATCGACACATGCGCCAAGGGTAGCGCGGCGTGCGCAGCACCGCGGCAGGCCGGCCCTGCGGTATTGACATCCGTGTGTGCTAACCGCTCGTAGCACACACCGCCGTCAACAGCTCTGGGACTGGCATCCCGGGAACGCCCGCGCTGACCCGCGCGCAACACGCATCAGAACTCGGGGAGGAGCTCCTCGAGCGAGTCGATCACTCGGTCGGCGGCGGCGACATCGGTCTCGGCGTACTGGGGCACGGCGATGCACGCCAGGCCGGCCGCCTTGGCCGAGGCGACCCCGGCCGAGGAATCCTCCAGGGCAAGGACGTGCTCGGGCGGCACGCCCAGCCGCTCGCAGACGAGCAGGTAGATATCCGGGGCGGGCTTCGAGCGCTCGACGTCGTCCGAGGTGACGATGACGTCGAAGGCCTCGGCCAGCCGGGCCGTGGCCAGGGCGGCATCCACCAGCCGGCGTGGCGAGTTCGAGGCGAGCGCCAGCGGCAGCCGGCCCCGGAGGCGGGCGACCAGCTCGAGGGCTCCCGGCCGCCCCTCGACGTCCTGCTGGAGAAGGTCGTACATGTCCAGGACCATCTCCTCGACCAGCGCCGGCCCGTCGTCCGGCGGTCGGCCGAGCCGCTCGGCGAAGTAGCGGGCGGTCCACGCGAAGTCGGTCCCGATCACGGCCAGCTTGTCCTCCCGGGTGAAGACCTGGCCATGAGCGGCGAACAGTCGCTCCTCGGCCGCCTGCCAGACGACCTCGGTGTCGAGCAGCAGGCCGTCCATGTCGAAGACGACCGCCCGATACCGATGCGGAGGCTGGACCCCGGTCACGCGGCGCCGAAGAACGAGCGGCCGCTCCCCGCCAGATCGCGGAGGAGCGGCACCACGGCATACCGGTCGTCGGGGACGGTGGCCGCCAGCCCGTCCAGGGTGGCGACCGCCCGCTCGAGGCCACGCCGCTCGCCCCAGGCAAGGGGTCCCTCGGGCCAGTTGGTCCCGAGCCGCATGGCGGTGTCGATGGCCTGCGGGGTGGCGGTGTGGTCCGCGACGGCCGATGCGGCCTCGTTCACGATCGTCGCCAGGATCCGGTCCGCCACCGCTTCCCCGGGGAGCGGCGTCGCGGCGCCCGGCGCGCCGACCAGCAGGCCGGACCACGGCGTGCCGCGTTCCCCATCGGCTCCGTAGTCGTAGAAGCCGCCGTTCGCCTTCCGGCCCAGGCGCCCGGCCTCGACGAGGACCAGCTGGAGCGGGTGCGGGGTGTATCGCGCCGCCCGGTCGAAGCCGAGCCAGACGGTCTGGCTGACGGCAAGGTTCACGTCGGCGCCGATGGTGTCGATCAGCTCGAACGGGCCCATTCGGAAGCCGGCGTCGCGCATGGCGGCATCGATGGCCGGCACGTCGGCCAGCCCGTCACCCAGGATCCGGAGCGCCTCGAGGTAGTACGGGCGGGCGACCCGGTTGACGATGAAGCCCGGCGTGTCGGCGGCCTCGACCGGGGTCTTGCCCAGCCGCTCGGCGAGCGCGGTCGTGGCGGCCACCGCCGCCGGATCGGTCCGGGGCGCGGCGATGACCTCGACCAGGGCCATGAGCGGCACCGGGTTGAAGAAGTGCATGCCCACCACCCGCTCCGGATGGGTGGCCGCGGCCACCGCGATCTCGGCCACCGACAGCGACGAGGTGTTCGTGGCCAGCACCGCGTTCCGGGCGGCCGCCGCGTCGAGGCGGCGGAATGCGTCGCGCTTGAGGTCGAGGTCCTCGGGAATGGCCTCGACCACGAACCCGGTGGCGGCCAGGTCGGCCACCGACCCCGACTCCCCGATCCGGGCCAGGGCCGCGTCCGCCATCCCGGCGTGGAGCTGGCCCTTGGCCACCTTGCGTTCCAGGAAGCCCCCGATCCGGTCCCGCGCCCGGTCGTAGGCCCCCGCCACCGGGTCGAGCAGGGCGACCTCCAGCCCCGCTTCTGCGGCCACCTGGGCAATCCCCGCTCCCATCGTCCCGGCGCCCAGGACGCCGATCCGGGTCAGCTCAGGCAAGACGCGCTCAGCGCCCGGTGAACTTCGGCTGACGCTTCTCGACGAAGGCCGCCAGCCCCTCGGCGTGGTCGTCCGTCCCGCCGGCCACGTCCTGGAGCGCGGCCTCGTAGGCCATCGACGCGGCGAGATCGGCGTCCTCCGCCTGGGTGATGGATCGCTTGGCCAGGCCGATGGCCGCCGTCGGCGCCGCGGCCAGCCGGCGCGCCACCTCGCGGACCCCGTCGGCGAACTCGGTCGCCGGGAAGACGGCGTTCACCAGCCCGGCCGCCGCCGCCTCGGCGGCCGACATCGGTTCACCGAAGAACATCAGCTCGGCGGCGCGGTGACGGCCCAGGGTGCGGACGAGCGTGCGGGTCGAGCCCGAGTCGGGAATGAGGCCGATCGTCACGAACGCCTGGATGAAGCGCGCGTCCTCGCTCGCGTAGACCAGGTCGCAGGCCAGGGCGATGCTCACGCCCGCCCCGGCAGCCACCCCGTTCACGGCCGCCACGACCGGCTTGGGCAGGTCGCGGATGGCGGTGATCAGCGGGTTGTACTCGGCGGTCAGGACGTGGCGGAAGTGGCGCTCCGCGTCGCCGCCCCGGAGGTCGGCTCCGGAGCAGAAGCCGCGTCCCTCCCCGGTGAGGACGAGGCACCGGACCGCGTCGTCACGGGATGCGGCCTTGACGGCGGCCGCCAGCTCGCCCCGCATGGTCGCGTTCAGCGCGTTCAGGGAGTCGGGCCGGTTCAGCGTGATCGTGCCGACGCCGTCGGCGACGGTCCAGCGGATGGTCTCGAAGGCGGGCGCGGCGGGGGTGTCGGGCATCAGGGCCCGATTCTAGTCAGGCCCCGGCGGGCTGGGCGTGCCGCGCCCGGAAGGCGCGTCCCTTCATCCGGTTTCCGCAGATCGCCATCCGGCACCAGGCCCCCGAGTGGTTGCGGGAGTGGTCGTAGAACGCCCACTGGCACTCGTCGTTCCGGCAGACCTTCAGCCGCTCCCACGTCCCGAGGGTCATCGCGTCGTAGGTCGTGGCCAGGATCCGGGCGATGGCCGGCGCGATCCCGGACCCGCCCGACGGCTCGAGGCGGGCCTTTCCGTCGAATCGCACGCGCATCGGGTAGTGGGCGGCGAGGTGGTCGAGGGCCTGCGCGGACTCAGCGGCGTCGCCATGGCCGGCGTTGGCGGAAAGCGCCTCGCGGAGCGCCTCCCGGAAGGCGATCGCGGTCAGGACGTCGCCATCGGTCAGTCGCGGGCTTCGCCGGACCAGGCCACGCTCGGCCAGCCAGGCGGCGAGCTCGGCCGGCGTGTCGAATCCCTCCCAGCCGCTCTCGACGCCGTGGGTGTTCACGAACTGTCGGATGAGCTCCAGGTCGCCGGGCGCCGGGTCGCGGCGCTGGGCGTCATCGGCCACCGGGATGGTCAGGTGTGTCGCCAAGATTCCTCTCCTGCTGTCGCCACGTTACCACTGAACGCGGTTGACAGGTTAGTACTAACTGGCATAGAGTAGTAGCCGGTTAGACACGGAGTCAAACGCAATGTTCAACATCGAGCACCCAGACGACTACCTGGACCGCGTCGATGCCGACCGGGGACGGATCGAGGAGCGCAACCGGCTGATGCGGGCGCTCCGGGGATCGACTCCCCCCTTCGACGCGGCCACCGAGCGCGAGCTGCGGGACGTCATGCGCCGCCAGCTCCAGGCCCAGAGCGAGCCCGGCCGCTAGGTCGGGCTCTCTTCTCGCCACGCAGGAGGACCTCATGGACCGCACCGACGTCGAGCGCTGGATCGCCGACTACCGCCAGGCCTGGTCGACCGACGACCCCGCCCAGATCGGCGCCCTGTTCACCGATGACGCGACCTACTCGCCCTTCCCGTGGCCGCGGGGCGAGAACGCCTGGCACGGTCGCGACACGATCGTCGAGAAGTGGATCGGCCACGGTGACTCGAAGACCGGCTGGCGCTTCGAGCACGAGATCCTCGCCGTCGAGGGTGACACCGCGGTCATCGAGGGCTGGACCGACTACGACCGCGGCGAGGGCGATCCCTGGTCGGAGCAGTACTCGAACATCTGGGTCATCCGGCTCGCCGACGACGGTCGCGCCAGCTCCTTCCGCGAATGGTGGGTCCAGCGCCCCACCGAGTGACGCTCAGCGGCCGGTGAAGTCGGGCTCGCGCTTCTCGAGGAAGGCGGCCATCCCCTCCTTCTGGTCCTCGGAGCTGAACAGCAGGTAGAACAGCCGGCGCTCATGCGCCAGCCCATCGGTCAGGCTCATCTCGTAGGCGGCATTGACCGATTCCTTCGCCAGCCGCAGCGCCAGAGGCGCCCGCTTGGCGATCTCCGCCGCCAGGTCCAGGGCGTCGGTCTCGAGCACCTCGTTCGGGACCACCCGGGAGACGAGGCCGATGCGCTCCGCCTCGGCCGCCGAGATCGGCTCGCCGGTCAGGATCATCTCCATCGCCTTCGACTTCCCCACCGCCCGCGGCAGCCGCTGCGTCCCCCCGGCCCCGGGCATGATCCCGATCTTGATCTCAGGCTGGCCGAACTTCGCCGATTCGGCCGCGATCACGATGTCCAGGGTCATCGCCAGCTCGCAGCCCCCACCCAGGCACCAGCCGGCGACGGCGGCGATGACCGGCTTGCTGATCCGCCGGACCCGGTCCCACTGGGCGATCCGGTTGGTGCGGAGCATGTCCATCGGCCCGGCCTCGGCCATCTCGCCGATGTCGGCGCCGGCCGCGAACGCCTTCTCGTTGCCGGTCACGACCATGACCCGGATGGCCTCGTCGCGGTCGAGCGCCTCGAGCGCCTCGCACAGGGCGTCCATGACCTGGCCGTTCAGGGCGTTCAGCTGCTTGGGCCGGTTGAGCCGGACCAGGGCGATCCGGCGCGCGTCGTCGCGCTCGACGAGGACGAGCGGCTCGTCGCTCACGGGACGGCCTCGAAGGCGGAGTACAGCGGGCCGCCGCACGCGCCGCAGTACGCGTGGTGGGCCGGCAGGCCGGTGGCCCCGCAGGCCCGGCAGATGCGTCCCTCGCCGGCGGCCAGTCGGCGAAGGGCCTCGAAGTCCGGCGCGCGCTTGGCGTGGAAGGCGGCCACCGCCTCGCGGGTCTCGTCGGCGGTGGAGTGGACCGCCAGCCAGTCGCGGGCGTGGGTCACGGTCTGGGCCCACACCAGGTCGCGCCACCAGTTCAGCTGGGTCTTCGTGTAGCGCAGCGCCTCCGGCAGCTTGCGGCGCAGGTTGGCGGCCAGCTCCGCCACCGTGGCGTCGAGCTCGGCCCGGGGCACGACCCGCGAGACGAGGCCCCATTCGAGGGCCTGGCCGGCGGGGATCGGCTCGCAGAGCATCACGATCTCCCGGGCCCGCCGGTCCCCGACCATGATCGGGAGCCACTGGGTCGCCCCGCCGGCGGGCACCGACCCGTGCTCCGGCCCGACGTGGCGAATGTAGGCGTCATCGGCCATGACCGACAGGTCGCAGGCCATCTGGAGCTCGTTGCCGCCCCCGACGCACGCGCCGTTGATCCGGGCGATGGCCGGCTTCCCGATGTGGCGGAGCCGGTCGTGCATCTCGATGAACGCCCCCATCCACCGCCAGTACTGGCCACTCGTCGAGCCCATCGCCGCCTGCTCGTCGAGGTCGGCGCCGGTGCAGAACGCCCGCTCCCCCGCCCCGGTGACGACCACGCAGGACACCGCGTCGTCCCAGGATGCCTGCTCGAACGCGGCGCCCAGCTCGCGGAGGGTGCGGAAGTCGAATGCGTTCATGACCTGGGGCCGGTCGATCGTGACCGTGGCCACCCCGGTCGCCCCGTCGCGGTCGTACCGGATCCGCTCGAAGCCCAAGCCGGTGGGATCCTCGACCGGGATCGGCGCCTCCGCCTCGGTCATGCGTCAGAACCCGGCGGCGTCATCGATGACCAGGAGGGTCACCCCCGCCCCGGCGAAGTTGCGGAGGTCCCGCCCGGACTCGACTCCCGCGTCGGAGGCGAGCGCGGCGTCGAGATCGGCCCGGGAGTCGAAGGCCATCTCGGCCATCAGGTGGAAGGCCGGCGCCCGGCCGGCGACGCCATCGGCCCGAGTCAGGCGCAGGTCACGGAGCCCGGGGTAGCGCTGGACGAGGGGCGCATGGACGTCGCGGTAGTGGGCGTCGAAGGCGGCGGGGTCCTCGGGCGTCGCGTAGAGGGCGATCAGGCGGACGGCCACGACGCGATCGAGTCAGCTCTTGGCCTTGAAGTAATCGGCGTTGATCTGGATGTAGTTCGTCCACTGCTCGGGGACCGCGTCCTCGGCGAAGATCGCGGTCACCGGGCACTCGGGCTCGCAGGCGCCGCAGTCGATGCATTCGTCGGGGTCGATGAAGAACATCGTGTCGTCGTCGGTGGCGTGGATGCAGTCGACCGGGCACACGTCCACGCACGAGGCGTCCTTGACGCCGATGCAGGGCTCGGTGATCACGTACGTCACGGCGGGCCGATGGTACACCGCTCATCGCGCGGCTTCGGCGGCCGACCGTGCTTGACCGGCCCGTATCATGGCCGGACAGGCGCCCGATCAGTGTCCCCTCGGATTCGCAGCCTCGCATTCCTGGCGGTGCTCGCGGCCGTGCTGGCCGCCCCGCTGCTTCCGGTTGGGCTGTCGCGCGCCGGGGAGGGCGTGGGGATCGACCCCGAGGATTCCACCTTCGCGCCGTTCGCCGAGTACCTCGCGTCCCTGAACTATTCCCCCGAGTCGATCCAGGCCGTCGCCGATGCGACCAGGACATACCCGGAGCCGGCGTTCTTCCATCCGACGGGACAGCCGCCGGGGATCACCGCGTCCAACGTCCACATCGCCTGGGGCGTGGCCTTCGAGATGGTCATGACCGAGACGGAGGCCATGGCCCACTTCGGGCCCGGTGGCCGCCTGTTCTGCGACCAGCCGACGGTGTACTGCTATCCCGGCCGCCCCAACCTGGGACCGGAGTCCGAGTACTACGTCTACGTCATCCGGACGGCGACGCCGTTGGCAACCCCGAACCCGGGCGCTCGGCTCGAAGTGGGCCAGGCGATCTTCAACGAGGACCCGCCCGGCGGCGGCGAGGCGCGACCGTGGGTGGCGAACCCGGCGTTCCCGCAGGATTTCTTCGCGGGCGCGAACCAGGCCTTCGTCCTGCGCTCCGACCTCGGCGCTGACTGGGTGGGGTTCGGCCTCGCCTACGTGGAGCCGTTCCAGAGCTTCACGGGCACGCCGAGCGATGTCGTGTTCGACTGGATCGACGGCTCGACCCTGATCAGCTACATCCCGGAGTCAGAAGCCAGCGGCATCCAGTCGACGCGGGCGTTCACGTTCTTCGCCCGCAATGGGAGCACCTCGCCGGCCGACTCGGTGGCCATGACCTCGCCGCCGATCGGCGAGCCGATGTTCGACGCAAACGAGGTGGTGCAGATCCGCACCGGGGCGACTCCCCAGCCGGCGCCCACCACGTCCGAGGCCCCGGCCTCCGCGCCG
>DATBIW010000020.1:0-4204 GCA_036556745.1 Candidatus Limnocylindria bacterium
ACATGTCGAAAGCCATGCGTTCCTCCAACTGGGACAGACCGATACCGGAGGATTCTTCTACACGACCAGCCCCCCTCGCCGCACGCCGGATCCGCGGGATGCCTAGGGCGAAGGCGGCGGGAGGCTCACCTCCGGCGTCGGGGTCGGTGGAGGCGGCGTAACCTCCGGCGTCGGGGTCGGTGGAGGCGGCGTAACCTCCGGCGTCGGCGGCGGCGGGGTGTCGGTCGGCGCCGGCGTACTTGAAGGCGGCGCAGATGGAGGCGGAGTAGTGGCCGGCGGCAGCGTGGTCGCGGTAATCGGCGTGGAGAAGGGACCAAGCCAGGCCACGTTCACACCCCGGACGCGATATGAGTAGTTCGTGTTCGGGCTCAGTCCGCTGTTGGTCAGGCTCAGGTTCCCCGGTGGGAGCTCGCCGAGCTTGAACCATGTCCCGCTCCCAGTTCGGCGCCAGATCTCCCATTTCTGGACCGGTCCACCACCGCTGCCGGGTGACCATCGGACGCTCATCGTGGTCTGCCCGACGCCGTTGAGCTGGAGGAAGGGCGCACTCGGAGCGTCGGGCGGCTGCTCGTTCGGTGACAGCGATGGGAGGGGGATGAACGATGGGATCGGCGTGCCGGAAGGCTCGGCGGAGAGACTGGGCTGAACCGCAGGGTCGGGGTTGATCGTGCCCTGATCCCGGCTGGGGTCGGGGGTCACGAAGCCGGCGATCTCCGACGGCCCGGGGCCCAGGTCGAGGTTGCCGACCCAGCCGAGCAACTGGGACGCGCCGAACACGACGAGGATCCCGGCCACGACTGTCCCGGCCACCGCGGTGCCGATCCGCGCCCACGCCATGCCGACCACCAGTCGCGAGGGCGCGGGCAGGGGCGGGGGAGAGCCGGCCGCGCTCACGTCGACGGCCGCCAGCGCGTCGAAGGCACCCAGCCGCCGGGCGCACGAGGCGCACACCGCGGCATGGACGGCGACCTCGCGCGGCGGATCGCCGAGGGCGCCCTCGATCAGCCACTCGTCGAGGATCTGGTGGGAGTCGTTCATCGGCGGTTCCCGGGGAGGACGGGTGCGGCGGTCGCGCGCACCCGGGCGGCGAGGTCACCCGCCGGCGGATCGGCCTGGCGTGTCTCGGACGAGGCGAGATAGGCGGTCAGGTACTCGCGTCGCGCTCGGCGAACCCGTTCGTCGCTGTGGACGATCTCGAAGACGTCGGCCGGTGAGAACCCCTCGACCGATGTCGCGACGATCGCGGCCCGGCTCCGGACGTCGAGGCTGGCCAGCGCGTCGAAGGTGGGCGCATCGACCCCGAGCGAGCCCAGCGCGTCGCGGCGCTCGATCTCGGACGGGCGCTGGTGGCCCCACGCCGGCCGCCCGGCGCCCTTCGTGACCTCACCGCGGAGCCAGGCGGCGGCCCGGACGGGATGGCGGAGCTCCTCGATGCGCTCGACCCCGGCCGCCAGCGCCTGGGACGACAGCTTCCCGGCGAGCGTGGCATCGCCCAGCGTGACGAGCATGGCGAATCCGAAGAGGCGGTCGCCGTGCAGCTCGACAAAGTCGGCGGTTCGCGAGTGATCCTCCACCTCACGGATGGTAGCCGACGCGCGTTTGAACTCCAGTCATCGTGTCGGGGTACCAAATGCGGTCGGATGCTTGACATCGCGCTAGAATGGTTCCTGGACACTTGACAGACCTCTTGACAAACCACTTGACACGCGCCGCCCTCGTTGTGGCGCGCAGGACTGCTGCATGAGCTCAGCCGGCTCGGTCGCCGAGATCAAGTCGCGCCTGCCCGTGGCCGAGATCGTTGGAGAAACGGTCCAGCTCAAGCGGGCCGGCTCGACGATGAAGGGCCTCTGTCCCTTCCACACCGAGAAGACCCCCTCCTTCACGGTCAGCCCCGAACGCGAGAGCTGGCACTGTTTCGGCTGCGGCGAGCACGGCGACATCTTCACCTTCGTCATGAAGCGCGACGGCATCGACTTCCGGGAGGCGCTGAACCGCCTCGCCGAGCGTGCCGGGGTGGAGCTGTCCGCGGCTGGCGCCAAGGAGGATCGGCGCCGAAAGCGCCTCCGCGACGCCCTGGAGGCGGCCATCGCCTGGTATCGGGAGGTCCTCCGCCAGGCCAGCGTGGCGGAACCGGCACGGCAGTACCTGGCCGAGCGCGGCTTCACGGAGGAGACCCTCGACCAGTTCGGCATCGGCTTTGCGCCGGACAACTGGGAGGCGTTGGTCAAGCGCCTGGCGGCGCGTGGCTTCACGACCGAGGAGATGGTCGCGGCCGGGCTGGCGTCGGTCGGTCAGCGGGGCAAGCCGGTCGACCGGTTCCGGGGCCGGATCATGATTCCCATCCGCGACGCGTCGGGCAAGCCGACCGGGCTCGGAGGCCGGGTCATGCCGGGCGGTGAGGGCCCGAAGTACCTGAACTCACCGGCCACCGCCCTGTTCGACAAGAGCCGGACCCTGTACGGGATCGACCTCGCCCGCCAGGCGATCCGCCGCGAGAAGCTGGCGGTCATCGTCGAGGGCTACACCGATGTGATGGCCGCCCACCAGGCCGGCTTCACGAACGTCGTCGCGTCGATGGGCACCGCCTTGACCGGTGGGCAGGTGGACATCGTCACCCGCTACGCCGATGCGATCACGCTGGCGTACGACGTCGACCTCGCGGGCGAGGCCGCGACCGAGCGCGGCCTGCTCGAGGAGCTGGGTCCCAGCCAGGCCATCACCAAGCTCCGCGTGATCCGCATCCCCTCGGGCAAGGACCCGGCCGAGCTGCTCCAGACCGACCCGGACGCCTGGCGCCAGGCCATCGAGGACGCCAAGCCGCTCATGGACTACTTCATGGAGCGCGAGGCCGCGCGGGTGGACATGAGCACCGTTGCCGGCCGGCGCGAGATGGCCGGGCGGGTCCTGGCCAAGCTCCAGCGGATCACCGATTCGGTCGTCCAGGACATGTACCTCCAGGAGCTCTCGCAGATCGTGAAGGTCGACGAGCGCATCCTGCGCGAGGGCCTCGAGCGGCCACGAGTCCAGCGTCGCGCCGCAACCTCGCCGACGGCGGCCACCGCGGTCGGACCGGGCGCCATCGTGCTCGATCCGGTCGAGACGGAGACGCTGGCCCTGCTGTTCCGCCAGCCGGGCCTGACGGCCGAGCACACGAACAACCCGCTCCCGTTCGGCCGCCCGGTCGCGACCGCCCTCGCCGACGCGTGGACGGCCTGGGTCGCGCAGCACGCTTCGAACGGCTCGACCAACCTCGAGGGCTTCCTGGCCGAGCTGGATCCGATCTCGTCGGAGCTCGCACGGGCCGTCATCCAGGCCGCCAGCGCGGGTCCCAAGCTCGATCCACCGGTTGCCGCCGAGGCCCTGCGCGTGTGCCGCCTGCGCCTGCGGCGTGCCCGGATCGAGGAGGCCATCGGCGACGGGCGGCACATGCTCGAGGACGCCGAGCGCGATGGCGATCGCGAGCTGCTGGCCCAGATTGAAACCCACATCACCCAGCTCGGCCGGGAAAAGGCCGAGGTCACCCGACTGTTGGCGACGCCGGCCGTATCGGCGCACGGAGGTTCCTGAATCGTGGCATTGAAGACCCCTACCCGAGAAGCGGCCAAGGCACCCGCCAAGGCCGCCCCTAAGGCGACGGCCAAGCCGAGCGCCGATAAGCCCGCCAAGCCGTCCGCCAAGGCGGCAGCACCGGTGAAGGCGGCCGCATCGGCCAAGCCGGCGGCCAAGGCGACCACGCCCGCGAATCCCGCCACCGCGAAGGCCGCCAAGCCGGCGCCGGCGACCGCGGTCAAGGCCGAGGCCAAGCCGGTCGCGAAGGCAGCGGCGAAGTCGGCGCCCAGCGCGGCCACCGCGACCAAGACCGCATCGGTGAAGAGCGAGCCGAAGGCTGCCGTCAAGGCCGCCGCGCCAACCAAGGCCGCCGCGCCAACCAAGGCCGCCGCGCCAACCAAGGCCGCCGCCCCGAAGCCCGCCCCGACCAAGGCTGCAGCCACGGCAGCCTCGGCGAAGGCGGCTCCGGCCAAGGCGCCCGCCAAGCCGACCGGGAAGGCCGCGAGCAGGGCCTCCAAGGCCGCTCTGCTCTCCGCCGAAGCCTCGGAGGAGGCCACCGCCGCGGTCGAGGACCTGCTGTCCCACGGCCGCGAGGACGGGTTCATCACCCACGACCAGATCCTGGCCGCCGTTCCGAGCCCGGAGACCAACCTCG
>DATBIW010000021.1:0-9673 GCA_036556745.1 Candidatus Limnocylindria bacterium
GGCCACGACCTCGTCGTCGCGCTCGCGCAGCCGGCGGACGACCGCCTGGCCGATGAATCCGGCCCCGCCGGTGACGACGACCCGCATCGGCCCATGATGACGCGGCAGGACCATCGGGTACATGGCACGAATCCGGGGACCCGCTATCCTGCCGCCGTGACCACAACCACGAACTCCCTGAGCAGCCGCGCCCTGCCCTTCGCGGTGCTGATCTTCGCGGGCATCTTCTTCTGGGCCTGGGTGGCGCTCGCCGGTGCCGGCGGAGGCCTGACCGATCCGGCCGACATCCTCAGGCAGGGTGCCCAGGCCACGGTCGACGCCCAGAGCGTCCACGTCTCGCTGACCGTCGAGGGCAGCGTCACCGACCGCGACACCGGCTCACCGGTCGAGCTGGACGGGATGACCGTCGAGGGCGACCTCGACCTGGCGGGCGAGGCGGCGCACGTGACCTTCTCGATGCCGATGCTGCTCGGGATGTCGGGTGAGGTGATCGCCGTCGGCGAGGACCTCTACCTGCTGACCGCCATGGTCGGCGACCAGTGGCTGCACTTCACCGAGTCGTCTGACGAGACCGAGGAGCCGGCCGGCGAGCCGCCGACCGACGAGGAGATCGCGGCCAAGGTGGACGAGCTGCTCGCCACCGAGGGCGTCTCGGTCAGCCTGCTGGCCGACCAGGCCTGCGGCGACGACACCTGCTACCACATCCAGCTCTCGGTCTCGGCCGAGGCGATGGCCGCCCACCAGGCGGAGGGCTCCGACGAGCTCGACGTCTTCGGGCAGTCAACGGGCGGGATGCTCCCCGACCCGGAGTTCACCGGCCCCGCGGTGGTGGACCTCCTGTTCCAGCACGACGGGCTGTGGCTCCGCGAGGTGTCCATGAGCTCGGACGGCGAGAACGGCGAGGCGTCGATGCGCCTTCAGCTGAGCGAGTACAACACCTCGTTCGACATCAGCGCGCCACCGGCCGACCAGGTCATCGAGGGCGAGGACTTCCCCTTCTTCCAGTAGGCGCTCGGCGCGGGGGGCTCACAATCACCGAATGACGGTGAACTAGGCGTTTCACCACGCTCGGGCATCTATGGGTTGTGAACAGCGCGCGGTCCACGGCGTTCGACGAGGTCGTGCAGATCGAGGCAGGGCGGACTGACGCCGACCTGCTGACCGATCTCCAGCGCGACCACGGGCAGGCGCTCTTCGACTTTGCGCGGCACCAGGGCCTGACCGATGAGCAGGCCGCGGACGCCGTGCAGGAGGCGTTCTTTCGCCTCTGGCGCGAGCTCAGGCGGGGGACGGGCATCGCGCAGCCAGTCGCCTGGGCGTTCCGCACGGTCTACCACCTGGCCATGGCCCAGCATCGTTGGCGACGCCAGCTGGCGCGGCTCTTGCCGCGGGTGGCGCCCTCCCGGACCGACTACGCCGGCCCGGAGTCGTCTGACCGGCTGAGCGTCTGGTCGGCCGTGGATCGGCTGCCTGCCCGGCAGCGCCAGGTCCTGTATCTCCACTACTCCGCCGACTTGCCATTCGACCAGATCGCCGAAATCCTCGGCATCTCGGGCAGTGCGGCGCGCACCCACGCCAGCCGGGGCATGGCCGCGCTCCGAGCCGACCTCACCGAGGAGGTGATCTCGTGATTGACGAGACCCGCATCGAGCGCGCCCTGCGCGAGGGACCGCCGTTCCCAACGCCCTACGATCGGCGGCCACTGCTGGTCGAATCCGAATCAGGGCCCCGAAGCGTTTCACTCCTCGCCGTGGTCGTCTTCACCGTGCTGCTCGTGGTCGCTGTCAGCGGCGCCGCATTGGTTGGATCTCGCGTTATCGATCCCCCGACACCGCCGCTCCCTCCGGCCGACGCGGCGAGTCCGAATGAGTTCGCTCGCTGGACCTGGACGCGGACTGGAGACATGTTGGAGCCGCGCGGCTTGAACACGACCACGGTCCTGCAGAATGGCCTCGTTCTGGTGGCCGGGGGACGACGGGTCGAGGGCGACCTGGCCAGTGCGGAGCTGTACGACCCGGCCACGGGCTCGTGGACGGCCACCGGCAGCATGGACCACGCACGCGTCGGTCACACGGCCACGGTGCTTCCCGATGGGACTGTACTCGTCGCCGGCGGCGTCGATTGTGGCGCCGATGAACCACCGGTCTGCACGGGCGATGACTCCGCCGAGCTGTACCACCCCGGTACCGGGACGTGGACGGCCACCGGAAGCATGCGTCACGTCCGCGGAAACCACTCGGCGATCCTCCTGCCCGACGGCCTGGTCCTGGTTGTCGGAGGTGAGGGAGACACAATCGGATCCAGGCGTGACTTCCCGGTGTCGGCCGAGCTGTATAACCCGAGTACTGGGGAGTGGACCGCGACCGGTGATCGGTCGATCGCCGGCGCCGGCCAGGCAACGTTGCTCGGCAATGGGCGCGTCCTGTTCACCGGTTGCTGTGGCCCGAACTTCGCCGAGCTCTACGACCCCGGCTCGGGGACGTGGACCGTGACCGAGAGCCCCAGGGCAAGTGACGGCTCGGCCACCCTGCTGCTCGACGGCACCGTCCTGCTCGTCGGCGGCGAACGGGTGGGCCGTGCCGAACGGTACGACCCGGTCACCGGCACGTGGACGTCCGCCGGCGAGATGAGCACGGACCGCTCCTCCCACACCGCGACGCTGCTGCAGGGTGGGGAAGTGATCGTGGCCGGCGGCGCGTATGGCAGCGCGGACAGCTTCTACCTCGACTCAACGGAGCTCTACGACCCGAGAAGCGGATCGTGGGCCTCCGCAGCCCCGCTCAACGACGTCCGGAAGTTTCACACCGCGGTGCTCCTGCCCGACGGACGGGTGCTGGTCACCGGCGGAACCCAGGGCCTTGCCGAGGTGGTCCGTGGGGATGCCTGGGTGTGGACCGCCTCGGCCGAGGTGTTTGGGCCGGTAAACGGAGACTGACGCGCCAGACTGGTTGATGGTGGAGATGAGGGGACTCGAACCCCTGACCCCCGCGATGCGAACGCGGTGCTCTCCCAGCTGAGCTACATCCCCACGGGGCGCCGCGAACGGCGCGAATCGAGGCGTTCGCGAGGATAGCACGGACCGATTTGGGGCCTTGTCGTAGAACACTTGTTCTATTAGACTGGCCGATGTGACCCTCCCCGCTGTCCAGCCGCTTCCCGAGGTGCTCGATGCGCTCCGTGAACGCGGCCTGCGGCGGGGCGTGGCCCCGCTCCCCGGGGAGGTGGCGATCCCCGCCGTCCCGACCGGGCACGCCGCCCTGGACCAGGCCCTCGGCACGGGCGGCTGGCCACGCGGCGCGCTGACCGTCCTGGATGCCGCTCCCGGTCATGGCGCCACCTCGCTGGCCCACGACTCGGTGGCGGCGGCCCAGGCGGCCGGCGGCCTGGCGGCCTGGGTCGACTTGTCCGGCACGTTCGACGCGGCCCTCGCCGAACGGCACGGGACCCGCCTCGAGTGGCTCCTCCTCGTCCGTCCCGCCGACGGTGCGGAGGCGGTCGAGCTGGCCGCCTGGCTGGTCCGCTCCCGGCTCCTCGACCTGGTGGTCCTCGACCTCGACGGGTCGGCGACCCCGCGCTTCGACCGGCTGGCTGCCCTCCTGCCCCGGTCGGATACCACCGTCCTGCTCCTCGCCCCGCCAGCCCTCCGCCAGGCGGCGGGCAAGGTGGCCGGCGTTCGCCTCCGGCTCGAGCGCCGGATGTGGCTGGCCATCGGCCGCGACCTCGTCGGGCTGCGGACCGCCGCCTCGGTGACCCGCCACCGGTGGGCGCTGGCCGGCGGCACGGCGGAGCTGGACCTGCACTTCGGGGAGGGCCGCCGCATCGATCCGCTCCTTCCCGCCCTGGCCGCCCCGGAGCCCGTGGCGGTGGAGCCGATCGAGGAGGCGCCCGCGCTGACCGTCCTCAGCGCCTGATTCGTCCCGGCCGTGCGGATCCTGGCGCTGGTCTGGCCCACCCTCCGCATCGGCGAGGCGGAGACCGATGCGACCTGGTGGGAGGCGCTGCTCGACCGGCTCGACGACCTCTCCCCACGGGTCGAGGCGCTCGAGACGGGCGTGGCGCTGGTCGACGTGACGGGCCTCGAGCCCATGCACGGTTCGGAACGGCGGGTCGCCGCCCGGGCGGTGGCCCTGGCCGGAGTCACCCCGGTGCGCGCTGGGATCGGGGACAACCGCTGGCTGGCGTCCCTCGCCGCCCGGCTGGCGCGGCCCGGGGACGGGGTGGGGCCCGGCGACACCGCCCGGGCCGCCTGCCGGATCCTGCCCGCCGGGGAGGCCCGCGAGACGCTGGCGCGCCTGCCGATCGGCCTGCTGCCGGCGGACCCGGCGACCCGGGATCGGTTCAGCCTGTTCGGGCTGACGACGATGGGCCAGCTGGCCGGGCTGCCGCGGTCGGCGGTGGCCGCCCAGTTCGGGACGGAGGGAGAGCGGCTCCAGGCGCTCGCTCGCGGGGAGGATCCGCGGCCCCTCGTTCCGCGGCCCCGGCCCGAGCGGCTGGCCACCACGGCCCGCTTCGAGCCGCCGGCGGCGGGCATCACCGAGATCACCCTCGCCCTCCGCCGCGCGGCCACCGGCCTGGCCGACCGGCTCCGCGGCCGCCACCTCGCCCCAGGCCGGGCGACCCTCATCCTCGAGCGGGACGCGGCCCCGCCGCTCAGCGTGGGCCTGGCGCTCCCCGAGTCCACGGCCGACCCGGACTGGATCGCCCGCCTCCTGCTCGCTCGGCTGGAGGCCACGGCCCGCCCGTCGGACGACGCCCCCGACGGGGAGGAGCCGCCGATCACGTCGCTCACCCTCGTCCTCGACCGGCTCGCCCCGCCAGCTGCGCGCCAGCTGCCCGCCTTCGAGCCCCAGGCCGCCCGCTGGGAGGAGCTCCGCTGGTCGGTCGAGCGGATCGGCGCCCGCTTCGGGCCCGGGCGCCTGTGGCGCGCCACCGTGGACCGGCCGACTGCCTTCCGACCCGAGCACCGGGCCCGGCTGGCCGAGGTCGGCCACGAGCCCCAGCCGAGCCGGCCATGACCCGCCTCCACGCCGCCCTGCCCTTGGTCCAGGTCGAGACCGATGCCGACGGCGTCCCGGTCAGCCTCCGGCTGGACGGCCAGACCCACGCCGAGATCGGCATCTGCAACCGCTGGCGCCTGGTCGACGACTGGTGGCGTGAGCCGGTCGCCCGCGCCTACTTCAAGCTCGTCACCCGCGACGGGCTGCTGTGCACCGTCTTCCTCGACGAGATCCGCGGGACCTGGCACCTGGAGCGCGTCTTCGACTGATCAGCTCCCCGGGGCGACGATCAGCAGCACGCCCAGCGCCGCGACCAGGACGAAGACGAATCGGCGGAACGTGTCCTCAGGCAGACGGCGCAGGATGGGCGTCGCCAACAACGTGCCCGCCACCACGCCCACCACACCGACCACGACATACGGCCAATTGGCGGCGATCTCCGCCCCGCCGGTGGCGAGGTAGATCGGGAGCCGGGCCGCGTCCACCGCCAGCGCGATCCCGGTGGCGGTCGCGACGGTCGCCGCCGGCGACAGCCCGAAATGCAGGAGCGCCGCAGCCCGGATGCCGCCCTGGTTCCCCACCAACCCACCGAACGCGCCGGATGCCATGCCCGCGGCCACGGCCCACGGCCCGGCCGGGATCCGCAGCCGCGCGGTCAGCCCGGTCAGCCCGCCGAGGCCGGAGAAGATCAGCAGGATGCCCAGGATGATGCCCATCGTCCGGCTGGCGAGGACGGTGAGGAACAGCGCCCCGACCAGTCCACCCAGCGCGCTCGCTGCACCGAAGGTGAGCAGCACCCGCCGGTTGACGTCGCCGCGGAGCAGCCACAGGCGAAGGGCGGTGGCGGTCGCGTGGGGAATGGCGACCAGCAAGACGGCGGTCCTGGTCCCGAACTCGATCGCCAGCAGCGGCGTCATCAGGCTCCCGATCCCAAATCCGGCGATGGCCGCCACGCCCCCGGCGAACACGGCCACCGGCAGGAGCAGGATGAGGACCAGGCTCACGGCCGCATCCTAGGGCCGGCTGCGGTCCCGGCCACTAGCATGGCGCCGATGTTCGTCATCGACCGGTTATGGCCTGCTCCCGCCTCCGACCTCGACCTCGATGCCGCCTTCGCCGACCTCGCCCTGCCCGAGCCGCCGGCGGATCGCCCGTGGGTGGGCTTGAACATGGTCACCAGCCTGGACGGGCGGGCCCAGCGCGACGGCACCGCCGACGACATTGGTGACCGGGCCGACCGGCGGCTCATGCGCCTCCTCCGGGTGCCGTTCGACGCGGTCGCCATCGGGATCGGCACCCTCCGCGCGGTGGACGGCTGGACCGATCTCCCGGCCGATCTGGCCGAGGTCCGAGTCCGGGCCGGACGCCCGGCCCAGCCGCTGGGGGTGCTCATCGCCGGGTCCGGGCCGATCCCGACCGATCGGCGCTGGTTCGGGACCGATCAGCCTCGGCTGGCGGTGGTCGGGGCCGGCGGTCCGACCGAGGTCCCCGGGGCCGAGGTGCTGGTCGCGCCGACCGCGCATCCCGAGGCGGGGTGGGTGGCCGGTGCGCTCCGGGAGCGGGGGATCGGCTCCGTCCTGCTCGAGGGCGGGCCCACCGTGAATGCCCGCTTCCACGCCGCGGGCCTGATCGACGAACTGTTCTGGACGGTGGGGCCCTGGCTGCTCGGCGGGGAGGGCCTGCCCATGATCGCCCCGGAACCCCCGGCCCAGACTCCGCGGCCGGCGTCCCTGGTCAGCGCCCACCGCCACGGGGACGAGCTGTTCCTCCGCTACCGCTTCGGCGCGGAGCACAGCGGGTAGCATCGGTCCATGGCCAACGGCGACCGTGGACTGGGCCCGGTGGGGGTGTGGACCGACCCCGATCCGCTGCCGGCCTCCGAGATGCTGGCGTTCGCCGCTCGGGTCGAGCGGCTCGGCTATGGGACGCTGTGGATCCCCGACGTCGTCGGGCGCGAGCCCTTCACCCTGGCCGGGCTGCTGGCCGGCGCGACCTCGTCGATCGGGCTCGGGACCTCGATCGTCAGCATCTGGGGCCGCGACGCCCAGACCACCCGGATGGCGGCGCTCACCCTCCAGGAGGCGACCGGGGGACGCTTCACGCTCGGGCTGGGCGTCTCGCACCACCACCTGGCCCAGAAGGTCCGCGGCCACGTCTACGAGATGCCACTGACCCGGATGCGCGAGTACCTCGAGGCGTACCGCGCGGCGATCTACAAGGCGCCGGCCCCCGAGCGGGAGCCGCTGGTCGTGCTGGCCGCGCTCCGCGAGCGGATGGTAACCCTGGCCGCGACCGCGGCCGATGGGGCGTTTCCGTACCTGGTCACCACCGAGCGCCTGGCCTGGATCCGCGGCGTGCTGGATGCCTCCCCGGCCGAGCAGCGACCGCTGCTCTGCGCGGTCCTGCCCTGCGTCCTCGAGACCGATCCGACCGCCGCCCGCTCGGCCGCCCGCCACTACCTGCTGCCCTACCTGCGCACCCCGAACTACCAGGCGGCCTGGCTCGAGCAGGGGTTTACCGAGGCCGACTGGGAGCGGCCGGGCAGCGAGCGGATGGTGGACGCCATGGTGGCCTGGGGCAACGTCGAGACGCTCCGCGGCCGGATCGGGGAGCTCCAGGCGGCCGGGGCCGACCACGTGGCGATCATCCCGGTCGACGAGCGCGGCGACACCGTGGCGATGCCGGTCCTCGAGGCGCTCGCGAGCTAGGCCTGGGCCCGCTGGGCCTCCCACTCGGCGCGGGTGATGACGTAGACCCGCAGCGCGTGGCCGCGGAGCGCGCCCTCCCGTCGGTACGTCTCGCCGACCCGGGTGGCCACCGCCATCGACCGCTCGTTCAGCGGATCGATGAGGCTGCACAGCTCGGGGAAGTCGCGCTCGGTGAAGCCCCAGTCCATGGCCGCCCGGACGGCCTCGGTCGCGTAGCCCTTCCCCCAGAACGGCTTGCCGAACGTGTAGGCCAGCTCGGGCTGCGGCCAGGACTCCGGGAAGTGGATCCCGGTCCGCCCCATGAACGTGCCGGTCGCCTTCTCGGTCACCGCCCACGGGCCGTAGTCGCGCATCACCCAGTGCCCGATCCAGCCCGCGACCGCCCGCCAGCAGTCCTCGGCGCTCGGCGCCTGCCCCTCCCCGACGAAGCGGTTCACGTCGGGGTCCTGCAGGTATTCGCAGAACAGGGCGGCATCCTCCTCCCGGAAGGGCCGGAGGATGAGCCGCTCGGTTTCGAGGGTCGGTATCGCGATCTCGACCACGCCGGGCCGATGATCGGCGATTCGGGTGGTTTCGAACCGGGCGCTCCAGCGCGTATCCTCGGGCCGTGACCACCGCCAAGCCATCCCGCAGCCGGAGTGTGCTCGTCGCGGTCCTTGGCATCCTCGCGTGCCTGGCGATGACGATCTCGGTGACCACGCTGTGGGTGCACCAGATCGCGCTCAACACCGATCGGTACGTCGAGGTCGTCAGCGGGGTGGCGGCGGATGCGGAGGTCATCGACGAGGTCAGCACCAACCTCGCCGAGCGGATCACCACCCGGGTCGTGGACCGGGTCGACCTTCCCCCCTTCGTCGCGCCGCTCCTTCAGGACTGGCTCCAGGAGCAGATCGCCTCGTTCATGGCCGGCGAGGCGTTTCGCGACGGGTGGGCGGCAGCCAACCGAGCCGCGCACAGCGCCCTGGTCCGCGTCCTCCGCAGCGATGCGGTTCTCGGCGAGGAGCCGGTGACCATCAGCGTTGCCCAGCTCCTGGTGATCGGGATCGAACGGCTTCAGGAGGCGGGCGTGGTGCCTGACGACGTCCAGCTCCCCGATCCGTTGGACGAGGACGCCGTGGAGGCCGTGCGTGCCATCCTCGCGGAGCGGCTCAACATCGACATCCCACCCGGTTTCGGCGAGATCACACTCGTCCGATCGGAACGGCTGGAGACGGCGCGCCAGTTCGTGCGGATCTTCGACATCGTGACCGTCGCCAGCGTCCTCATCACGCTGACCCTGGTGCTCCTCACCATCTGGCTGGCCCGCGACCGGCTGCGGGCCGTCCTCCTGCTGGGCATCGGCATGGTGCTCGCGCTGCTCGCCGCCGTGGCCAGCACGTCGGTGATCGGCGGACTCGTGGCCAACGCCCTGGCGGAAGCCGGAGCGACGAACACGATCGGCGCCCTGGTCAACGCCCTCCTCGGCAACCTCGCCAGCGCCTTGGTGGTCGTGGTGGTGGTGGCCGTGGGGGCGACCCTGGGAATCCTGCTCATCGGTCGTCAGCCGTCGCCGGCCGAGGCGATGGCCGGCGCGTCCGCCTATCCGCTGCCATGGCCGTCGCCGACGGCTGATCAGGCGACGCCGGCTCCACCCTCGGCCATGACCTCCGAGGAGACCGCTACCCCTCCGGAACCCGCGGCCGTCGAACCCGCCCCCGCGAAGCCGACGAGGAAAGCCGCGACCAAACCGGCGGCCAAGCCGCCCGCGAAGAAGGCGACGAAACCGCGGGCCAAATCGCCCGGGAAACCGCCTCCGCCGACTCCCTCCTAGACCCGGCCCTGGGGGACCGTGTGCCAATAGGCCTTGTTGAAGACGAGCTTGCCGAGGTGCCACACCCGGTTCGGGGCCGGCGGCTGGGGCGGGTGGTCATAGTCGAACTTCAGCAGGGTCCCCTTGCCATCCCCGATCTCGAAGAAGCAGATCACCTT
>DATBIW010000022.1:0-1701 GCA_036556745.1 Candidatus Limnocylindria bacterium
TGATGGTCGGGTAGACTCGCGGCGATTTGGCCAGTCCGCCGCTGACCCAGACCTCTCCGGCGTCTCCGTATCGGCTCACCCCTGAGCACGACGAGCTGCGGGCCATGGTCCGGCAGCTCGCTGACGAGCGGATCGCGCCCCGGGCGGCCCAGATCGACGCCACCGCCGAGTTTCCCTGGGACCTCAAGCAGCTCCTCGCCGAGCAGGACCTGCTGGGCACCGGCTTCGAGGAGCGGCACGGCGGGACCGAGCTCGACGGCATCAGCCAGGCGATCGTGGTCGAGGAGATCGCCCGGGCCGACGCGACGACCAGCCTGATTCCGGTCATCCAGAAGCTCGGCGCCCTGCCGATCATGCTGGCCGGCAGCGACGAGCAGAAGGACCGCTACTTCCCGCGGCTCGCCTCCGGGGAGTGGCTCCCGGCCTTCGCCCTGACCGAGGCCGGCGCGGGGAGCGACGTCGCCTCGATGCGGATGCGGGCCGTCCGCGAGGGTGACGAGTACGTCCTGACCGGCACCAAGCGCTTCATCACCGGCGGCTCGGTGGCCAACGTCCTGACCACGTTCGCCCTGACCGATGCGGAGGCCGGCGGCCGCAAGGGGATGACCGGGTTCATCGTCGAGACCGACACGCCCGGCTTCAGCGTGGCCCGGCTCGAGCACAAGATGGGGATTCGCGGCTCGCCCACCGCCGAGCTGAACTTCGACGGCGTCCGCGTCCCGATCGCCAACCGCCTCGGCGAGGAGGGGGACGGATTCAAGATCGCGATGGGCACCCTCGACCGATCGCGACTGGCGATCGCGGCCCAGGCAGTGGGCATCGCCCAGGGCGCCATCGACGCCGCGCTCGGGTACGCGGCCGAGCGGCGGCAGTTCGGGGATCGGATCATCGACTTCCAGGCCATCCAGTTCATGCTGGCCGACATGGCCTCCCAGACCGAGGCCGCCCGCCAGCTGGTCTATGTCGCCAGCGCCCGGGTCGACGACAACGACCCGAACCTCGCCTACTGGACCTCGGCCGCCAAGCTCATCGCCGGGGACACCGCGATGCGGGTCACGACCGATGCCGTCCAGGTCTACGGCGGCTACGGGTACAGCAGCGAGTACCCCGTCGAGCGGATGATGCGCGACGCCAAGATCACCCAGCTGTACGAGGGCACCCAGCAGATCCAGCGCCTGGTGATCGCCCGGCGCCTGATGGCCCAGGCCGGCATCGGTCGCTAGGGAGGGACAGGCCCGCGTGAAGATCGTCGTCTGCGTGAAGCAGGTGCCCGCCACGACCGCAGACAAGCGCTACACCGCCGACCTCCGCCTCGACCGTGCCGCGGCCGAGGCGATCGTCAACCCGCTGGACGAGTACGCCATCGAGCAGGCACTGCGCCTGAAAGAGGCTGGGGAGGCCGACGAGGTCGTCTACCTGTCGATGGGCCCCGAGGGCGCGGCCGAGGCCGTCCGGCGCTCGCTGGCCATGGGCGGCGACAGCGGCGTGCTCGTGACCGATGGCGCCCTGGCGGGCGCCGACGAGTGGGTGACCGCCCGGGTGCTGGCGGCCGCGCTCGAGAAGCTGGTCCCGGACGTGTCCCTGATGGGGATGGCGTCGGACGACGCCCGTGGATCGCTCGTTCCCGGTGCGGTGGCCGCCATCCGGGGCGTGCCGCTCCTGGCGTATGGCTCCGAGCTGCGCCTGACCGATGGCGCCGCG
>DATBIW010000023.1:0-3487 GCA_036556745.1 Candidatus Limnocylindria bacterium
GGTCACAGGAGGAGGCGGGCCAGGAAGCCGGGCTCGAGGGCGCGGGTCGCGGGCGCCAGGTCGCCGATCACGAGGCCCATCGTCTCACGGAGCGAGTCGGACCGCGCCAGGCGCGAGGCGGCCCGGTGGAGCAGCACCGGCCGGTCGAGGAACGACTGGATGAGGTTGGTGACCGCGTCCTTCGACCGGAACCGACGGGTCATGTGCCGGTCGTACGCGGCGAGCGCCCCGTCGCGGCCGTCCAGGTGCGCGCCGAGGGCCGTTGCCGCCGCCTCGGCCGAGACGAGGGCCCGGTGGAGACCCTCCCCGGTGAGCGGGTCGAGGAACCCGGCGGCGTCGCCGACGAGCAGCCAGCCGGCGTCGGCGCGGCGGGCGACGCGGTGGCCCAGCGGCGACGCCCCCTCGATGGGGTCGAGCCGCTCGGCGGCGGCCCAGTTGACCGGGTCGTCCTCGGCGGCCGGGATGGCCCGGAGGATCGCGGTCGCGACCCCGGCCGCCCCCTCCTGGGCGAGCCGACGACGCCAGGCCGGGCTGGCCAGCACGATCCCGACGTTCACCCGGTTGCCGGGCACCGGGGCGAGGCCGCAGTAGGCACCGTCGAGGACGACCATCCGCGCGTCCCGGTCCGCCGTCGGTCGCGGGTCGGCGACATGAAAGGTCAGGCCGACCCGATCCCCGAGCCGCGCGCGGCGCGTCACCCCGGCCACGCGGGCCACCGTGGACCGCACGCCATCCGCGCCGACCACGAATCGGGTGGCAATGCGGGCGTCTCCCATGGGTTCCCGGACGTGGAGGCGCATCCGATCCGGACCAGGCTCCAGGCCGGTCAGCGTCGTTCCACGCCGGACCTCGACCCCGGCGTTCTCGGCGAGCCGGAGGAGCGCCTCGTCGAGCGCTCGCCGATCGAAGCCGACCGCCGGACGGCTGAGGCTCCCGTCGTCGCCATAGGTGAGTCGGAACGTGGCGCCGCCGACCACCTCGACACGCATCGCGGGGATCGGACGACGGACCGTGGCGAGCGTGGCGTCGTCGACGCCGACCCGACGCAGGACCGCCACCGCCGCCGGCGAGGCGAACACGCCGCAGGCATGCCAGCGCCAGGTCGGGGATCGATCGATCAGGAGGATGCGGCGGCCCTGGCCGGCGAGGAGGGCGGCGACGGTCGCCCCGGCCGGCCCGCCGCCGACCACCACGACGTCCGGGGACGTCACCGCCGGACGGCGGCCAGTGCCCAGCGGTGTCCCGCCAGGCCCCGGGTCAGGTACACCGGCCGGAGGCCGGCTCCGAGGAGGAGCCCGACGACCTCGCCATGGGTATAGGCGCGCTGGGCGGACAGCGGGGCGTCGTGCCGGGTGAAGTGGTTGCGGGTCCCGATCCGCGACAGGACGCGGGCCCCGAAGTAGGTCAGCGGGGAGCGGCCGAGATCGTTGACGACGATCCCCAGCCGGGCAACCCGCGCGAGCTCGCCAAGGAACGCCACCGCCTCGTCCGGTTCGAGGTGATGCAGGACGAGCGAGGCGTGGCCCACGTCGAAGGATCCGTCGCCGTACGGCAGCGACCGCCCATCGGCAACGTCGAGCGTGAGACCCGGCGTACGGTCGAGCTCGGGTTCCGCGGCCCGGGCCGCCGCGAGCACTTCGTCCCGGCTGTCGACCGCGGTGATCGTCAGCTCGCGGCCGGCGCGGCGCGCATCGGCCAGCAGGGCGACCGGGATGTCCGCGGCACCGGTTCCGACGTCGAGCAGCGAGATCGCCAGGGGTGGCGGAGCGAGGGCGGCCAGGGCCCGGCGCGAGAGGTCGACGCCGCCCGTCCATCGGTTCACCCGGGCGAGATCCCGCAGGTTGCCGCGCAGCGTGGGGAGGTCGGTCAGGGGCCCGTCCAGCAGCTCGGGGGCGTGCGCCATCCGTTCCATGGACGGCAGAGCCTAGCAGCGGCTGGATGGGGAGGATGGTGGTACCGCATACCGGATTCGAACCGGTGATCTCCGCCTTGAGAGGGCGGTGTCCTAGGCCTCTAGACGAATGCGGCCCGGCGTCCCGAACGGGATCGGCCGGGAGTATAGCAAGCGTCCCGGGAGACCCCCCCAAGTGGGGCCGAATGACACTGGCCGGCCGCCCGCCGGGACCCGAAGGTGACCCTGGACGCGAGCAGCGGCATTCACCGTGCGTCGGAAAGGACCATCGCCATGGCAACCACATCGGCACCCAATGCCGCACCCAATGTCGAGACGCTGAGCAAGCCTCTGGACGGCCTGACCGAGGCCGAGATCCGCATCGGTTTCGGCGGCGGCGAGCTGGCGATCCACCGGGCGGAACCGGGAATTCTCCTGTCGGGAACCTTCGAGGACGGCGTCACCGAGCGAAGCGCCGGGGCGGGACGGATCCAGCTCCAACCGCGCACGGTGGCCTGGCCCATGGTGGTCTGCGCTCCCCTGCATTGGGACGTCGGGATCAGCGCCGAAATCCCGGTTGATCTTCGCCTGGACACGGGCGCCAACCGCTCGGTCGTCGATCTCGGAGCGCTCCGGATCCGTCGGCTGGAGCTGCACACCGGGGCATCGGAGACGATCGTCCACCTGCCACAGACCGGGATCACCGCGGTGCGGGTCGAGTGCGGTTTCGCGTCGGTCACGCTCCACGTGCCAGCCGGCGTCGCGGCGCTGATCCGCGGCAAGATGGCGATTGGCGCCACCGAGGTGGACGAGACCCGCTTCCCGCGCGAGCCCGATGGCTGGCGATCCCCCGACTACGAAACGGCCGTCAACCGCGTGTATCTCGAGATCGACGGCGGCTTCGGCTCGGTGCGGGTGGCCTGAGCCGACGGCGCGTCCCTAGACCGGGGCTGGCCCCGCCGCCCCGGCGGCGCGTTCGCGTTCCGCTCGGCGGGCGGGCAGGTAGAGGGGAGCGGCCAGGGCGCACACCACGCCCCCCAGGACGATGGCCGCCGACACCGAGGCACCGGCAGCCACCGCGGTCAGCACGAGCGAACCGATGGCGGCGGCCGGATGGAAGACCATCGAGTTCAGCGACAGCACCGTCGTGCGGTGGGATGCCGTCACCTCGCGGTGGAGCAGGGTCGTATGCATCGGGCCCGAGGCGCCGTGGAGCATGTAGCAGGCCAGGTAGGCGGTGACCAGGCCCACGACCCCGGCGAGCACGCCCATCAGCACGATCGTCGCCCCCTGGAGGATCCGGAGGGCGAGGGCGGCGAGTGCCACCCCGGTGCGTCGGCTCAGGAGGGCAATCCCGGCCGCCCCGGCGGCCGCCGCAAACCACGCCCCCGAGCTGATCGGCCCCATCAGGGCGCCGGCCTCGGTCGTGCCGCCGACGACCTCCGCGAGCCGGATCGGGAAGAGCGTCTCGAAGGCGACGATGGCGAAGCCCCAGAACAGCTCGACCGAGACCAGGGCCAGCAGGACGCGCGAGCCGCGGAGCAGGCCGATGCCCTCGCGGACGACCGTCGGCACCGCCCGAACGGAGGCGACGAC
>DATBIW010000024.1:0-12182 GCA_036556745.1 Candidatus Limnocylindria bacterium
GTGATCACGATCAGCCGGTCGCGCGGCATCTCGACGTCGATGTTCCGCAGGTTGTGCTCGCGCGCGCCGCGCACGACGATCCGGTCCGAGGGCATCAGCCCGATGATAGCAAAGCGACCCGAACGCCTGTTCGATTTCGCCCGATCAGCGAGCAGCGAAAGGCCCGGCTCCTCGCGGATCCGGGCCCTTCGGGTTCGGGTGGGGAGTCCTAGATCCGCGCGGTGGGCGGCTCCAGGACGTAGTCCCCGATCGTCTTCAGCTGGAAGATGATCGAGACCACCGCCAGACCGAGGGCGACGAGCCACCAGCCGGCATTGGTCGCGATGATCGCGTTCGCGACGCCGGTCCCCAGGTCCGAGACGGCGATCGTCCCGAAGAGGACCAGTATCCCCGCGATCAAGGCGTGCGCCCCTCCGATTGCGGTGATCACCACCAGGGCGGCCAGCGGCACGCCGGTGACGAACGCGGCGACGGCGAAGACCGCACCGAGCAGAAGCCCGATGCCGATCGCGACCAGGCCGGTCTCCGAGAACCCGATGAGGGTCATGAAGCCCCAGCCCAGCCAGTAGCCGATCGACGCGAACAGGATGACGACGGCCACGTACCAGAACAGGTACGACAGGACCGCGAACAGCAGGCCGATCACGACTCCTACCACCCAGCTCGCGGTGGTCGCCAGGAAGCCGTCACCGAAGAACTCCTGCAGCACCTGGGCGCCGAAGATGAAGCCGGCGAAGAATCCCCAGATCGGCAGAAGGATGAGGGCGAGGCGGTACCCCAACAGCATCATGGCTGCGCCGATGGCGATGGCCACGATGCCGACCAGGAGCGCCTGTACGTCCATGAGTTTCCTCCACAGCAGTACCCGGCCCCCTGGATTGCGCGGGGCCGCCGGGTATCTTGCGCCATCCGATGCCGCGGGGGAACCCCTCAGTGCACGAGGCCGTCGACCCCGGTGACGACGAACGTGGCGCGACAGCGCGCCTGTCGCTCGGGCTGGCAGTCGAAGGCGGCGGGATCGTCGAAGTGGCCGGTCACGATCAGCGGCTCGAGCATGAGCGACCAGCCGCCGGGCTCGGAGCGGGGCGGGAAGGGTTCACCGGTCGGCGCGGCCAGCCGGAGGCCGATGGCCTCGAGCCCGGCCTGCGGGGCGCCTTCGGCGGGCTGCTCGGCGAGCAGCAGGCGGAGGGGGCATGTCCGCTCGAGCCAGGTCGTCGCGGCCGGCTCGTCGGCCGGCGGCTCGCAGTCCTCGTCGAGGTTCGCGTACCAGCCCACGATCTCGACCTCCGTCCCGCCGAGCGTGGCCACCGGATCCGCCTGGGCGAGGACGTCGGCCACCTCGAGCCGGCTCAGCTCGGAGCGCCGCTCCCCGAGGCTGCCGACGGTGAGGAAGACGACCAGCGTCGCGACCAGGATGATCGGGATGGCGAGCCAGTAGCGGCGCTCCGATCGACCAACCGAATCGGTCATCCGCCCCGAATCTGGTCGGCCAGGCGCAGGTCGTCGGCGATGGCCAGGCGGAGGGCGCGCCGGACGCTGCCGTGGCCCGAGGGAGCGGCGAGGGCGGCCATCAGGGCGTCGCGGGCCGCATAGAGACGGTCGATCGGATCGCCGGCTACGTCGAGTTCGACCGAGCCGCCCAGGTCCGCGACCAGGGCAGCATCCTGCTCGGCCAGCCAGGCCGTCGACTCGGCCGCGTCGGGATGCTCGTCGAGGGCGGCCGCCAGGTCCTCCCGCGCGAGCTCCGCCCAGTGGCTCCAGGTCGCCAGCTCAGCAGGCGATGGCGGCAGCTCGTCGAGGGAGAAGCCCGCCCGGCTGGTGCCGTTCGACGTCGCGGCGGCGCGCTCGACCTCATACCAGTTCCCGACGGGCTCCTGGATGGTCTCGCCGTGGGCGCGGAGCCAGGCCACGAAGGCCGTCACGCGGGCCGGGACGCCGGCCACGGCCGCGGTCGGATCGCTGCCGGTGACCGCGCAGCCGGGCAGCTCGCCGGCGAACGCGACCGCGGTGCCGCCATCGAGATCGGTCTCGACGAAGACCGCGTGGGGAAGGGTCCCGGCCATCGGTCCGCCCTCAGCGGCGCCGCGGCGGACGACGGCGCGTGCCCGCCGGGATGATGTTCGGCCGGGCGGCCGTGCTGAAGACGTCGCGCCGTGGCCGGCCGCCGTTCCCCCAGCCGTCGCGCCCGGCCTCGGCGGCCGCGGCGTACACGTCGGCCGGGATCTCGCCCGGCGCCGCGTTCAGCTCCTCGCGAAGGCGGCGGAGGGCGATGAGCTCGTCGCGGAGGGCCGCTGCCCGCTCGAACTCGAGGTTGCGGGCCGCCTCCTTCATCGAGGCCTCGAGCCGGGTGGCGAGCTCGGCGATCTCCTCGCTCCCCCGGTCCCCCAGGTCGAGGGCCTGGCGTTCCTCGGCGACCCGGCGCAGCCCCTCGTGGATGTCGCGGATCGCCTTGGTGATCGTCTCGGGGACGATCCCGTGCTCGAGGTTGTAGGCCTCCTGCTTCGCCCGGCGCCGATCGGTCTCCTCGATGGCCTCGCGCATGGCGGCGGTCTCCCGGTCGGCGTACATGATCACCCGGCCCCCGACGTTGCGGGCCGCGCGCCCGATGACCTGGATGAGCGAGCCGCCGCTCCGGAGAAAGCCCTCCTTGTCGGCGTCGAGGATGGCGACCAGGGTCACCTCCGGCAGGTCGAGGCCCTCGCGGAGGAGGTTGATCCCGACCAGGACGTCGTACACGCCCAGTCGGAGGTCGCGCAGGATCTCGACCCGCTCGAGGGTGTCCACCTCCGAGTGGAGCCACTGGACCTTGACCCCGAGCTCGGCGAGGTAGTCGGCCAGGTCCTCGGCCATCTTCTTGGTCAGGGTCGTGACCAGGACCCGCTCCCCGCGGGCCACCGTGTCGCGGATCTCGGCGATCAGGTCGTCGACCTGGTGCGCGGTCGGGCGGACGGTGATGACCGGGTCCACGACCCCGGTGGGGCGGATGAACTGCTCGACGACCCGCTCGGCGCGTTCCATCTCGTACGGGCCCGGCGTCGCGCTCATCGAGACGACCTGGTTCAGGTGGTCCTCCCACTCGGCGAAGGTGAGCGGCCGGTTGTCGAGGGCCGACGGCAGGCGGAAGCCGAACTCGACGAGGACCTCCTTCCGGGTCCGGTCGTTCTTGAACATCCCGTTGACCTGGGGAATCGTGATGTGGCTCTCGTCCACGATCAGCAGGAAGTCGGTCGGGAAGTAGTCGATCAGGGTCCACGGCCGGCTGCCGGCCTCCCGGCGGGAGAGGTGGCGCGAGTAGTTCTCGATCCCCGGGCAGAAGCCGACCTCCCGGAGCATCTCGAGGTCGAACAGGGTCCGCTGCCGGAGCCGGGCGGCCTCGAGCGCCTGGCCGTGGGCCTCGAGCTCCCCGACCCGGATCTCCATCTCGGCCTCGATGTCGCCGATGGCGGCCAGCAGCTTGTCCCGCGGCGTCACGTAGTGGGTGGCCGGGTAGAAGTTCACCTCCTGCCTCTCGGCGAGGACCTCCCCGGTGAGCCCGTCCACCTCGACGATCCGCTCGACCTGGTCGCCGAAGAAGTCGACCCGGACGACCTGCTCGCCGTGCGGCGGCTGGACCTCGAGGACGTCGCCCCGGACCCGGAAGCGCGAGCGCTGGAGCGCGGCGTCGTTGCGCTGGTACTGGAGGTCCACCAGGTGGCGGAGGACGCCGTCCCGGCGGTAGTGACCGCCGACCTTGAGGTTGATGACCGTCGCGCCGTAGTCGATCGGGGCGCCGAGCCCGTAGATGCACGAAACCGACGCCACGATGATCACGTCCCGCCGCTCGAACAGCGCCCGCGTGGCGTTGTGGCGGAGCCGGTCGATTTCGTCGTTCCGGCTCGAGTCCTTCTCGATGTACGTATCCGACCGGGGCAGGTAGGCCTCCGGCTGGAAGTAGTCGTAGTAGCTGACGAAGTACTCGACCGCGTTGTCCGGGAAGAACTCGCGGAACTCCTGGTACAGCTGCGCGGCCAGCGTCTTGTTGTGGGCCATCACCAGGGTCGGTCGCTGCGCCGACTCGATGACCTTGGCGGCGGTGAAGGTCTTCCCCGTCCCGGTCGCCCCGAGCAGGACCTGGTGGCGCATCCCCGACCCAAGGCCGTCCACCAGGCCCTCGATGGCCTGGGGCTGGTCTCCGGTGGGCTCGAACGGCGCCTGCAGCGTGAACTCGGGCATGTCGGATCGGGCGAACTCGTCTGGGGGAAGACCGATTCTAGCCGCCGGTGGCGTCGGCCTCCCGGAGTGCCGCCAGCGCCGATTCGACCTGGCGCGCCGTCTCGGCGAGGTCCGCCGAGCCCGACAGGACGACGTCCGCGGCCTGGACCATGTCCTCCTCGGCCATCTGGTTCGCCATCCGGTCCTTCGCCTGGGCTGCGGAGAGGCCACGCGCCTCGAGGCGGCGGACCGCATCCTCCGGCCGGCAGACGACGACCCAGACCGCGTCGCACTGGTCGCGGAGCGGGCTTTCGAGGAGCTTGATCGCCTCGACGGCGACAACCGGGGTCTCGGCCGCGGCCAGCGCCACGAGCCGGTCCCGCACCCGATCGCGGACGGCGGGGTGGACGATGGCCTCGAGATCGGCCAGGGCGAGCGGGTCACGGAACGCCACCGCGGCCAGGGCGGCCGGGTCGTCGGTGCCGAAGCGGGCGAGGATGGCCGCCCGGACATTCGGATCGGTCTGGCGGACCTCGCGGGCCACCTCGTCGGCGTCGATCGTGGCCACGCCGCGCTCGTGCAGCATCCCGGCCACCGTCGTCTTGCCGCACCCGATCCGGCCGGTCAGGCCGATGACCCGCATCGGTCAGCCGCCCTCGGGTGCCGGTTGGCAGCGCGGGCAGAAGTGGGTCGCCCGCTGCCCGACCACGATTCGCTCGATCGTTCGTCCGCAGCGGAAGCAGGGCTCGCCGGTCCGGCGGTAGACCCGCATCCGCTCGGCGGCCAGGCCCGGCTCGCCGTCGGGGTCGACGTAGTCCCGGTACGAGGCCCCGCCGCCGGCCAGCCCCTCGCGGAGGGCGGCCCGGATGGCCCGGTGGAGCCGGCGGATCTCGGGCTCGGTGAGCGTGTCGGCCCGGCGGAGCGGGTGAAGCCGGGCGCGCCAGAGCGCCTCGTCGGCGTAGATGTTCCCCACCCCGGCCACGAACGACTGGTCGAGGAGGAGCGACTTCAGCCGCCCGGAGCGGCGTCGGAGCCGCTCGGCCAGGCGCGCGGCGGTGAACGATGGGGCCAGCGGCTCGGGGCCGTGGCGCGCGAACACGTCGGCCACCCGGCGCCGGCCACGACCGGGGTACAGGCCGATCCGCCCGAATTTCCGCGCGTCCCGGAAGCGGAGCTGGCGCCCATCGGCCAGCTCGAACACGACGCGGGCGTGAGGATCGGGCGCGCTCCCCGGCGCGGCCACGATCAGGGCGCCGGTCATCCGGAGAGCGACGGTCAGGACCCGCCCGTCGGCGAGATACACGACGACCGACTTCGCCCGCCGGCCGACCCGGTCGACGTGGGCGCCGGTCACCTCGGCCTCGAAGCGCTCCGGCGGCTGCGGGAACACGACCGTCCGCGGCCAGAGCACCTCGGCGCCGGTGATCGTCGAACCGGGCAGTCGGGTCTGGAGCCGGCGGGCGACCGTCTCGACTTCGGGCAGCTCAGGCATCAGGCGTCGGCCAGGACGACGGCCGGGTCCTCCACGTCGGCATCGGCGTGGTCGACCTCGACGACGCGGTACCCGCCGTCATCGGCCACCAGCCGGTCCATCCGGTCCCAGTCGGTGCCCACCTTGAGATCCACGGTGAGCGGGACGTCGAGCGGGAGCGCCCCCTCCATGGTGGTCGCGGCCAGGGTGGCGAGCGCGTCCCGCTCGTCGGCATCGGTCTCGAAGACGAGCTCGTCGTGGACCTGGAGGAGCATCTGCGACGCCATCCCGCGCTCGCGCATGGCCTCGTCCAGGCGGACCATGGCGATCTTGATCCCGTCGGCTGCGGTCCCCTGGATCGGCATGTTGATCGCCATCCGCTCCCCCGCCGCCCGGAGGGCGCTGTTCCGGGCCTGGAGCTCGGGGAGGTAGCGGCGCCGGCCCAGCAGGGTCGTCACGTAGCCCTGGTCGCGGGCCAGAATCCGGATCTCGACGGTGTAGCGGCGGATCCCCTCGTAGGCGGCGAAGTAGTCGTTGATGAACTGGCGGGCCGTCTCGCGATCGATGTGGAGCCGCTCGGCCAGCCCGAAGTCGCTCATCCCGTAGGCGACCCCGAAGTTCACCATCTTGGCCATCGAGCGCTGCTCGGCGGTCACCGCCTCCGGCGCGATGCCCAGCACCCGGGCCGCGGTGGACCGGTGGATGTCCTCCCCCGCCGCGAAGGCAGCCTTCAGCCCCGGGTCGCCCGAGACGTGGGCCAGGATCCGGAGCTCGACCTGCGAGTAGTCGGCAGCGAGCAGGAGCCGGCCCGGCGGGGCGACGAACACGCGCCGGATCCGGCGCCCGAGCGCGGTCCGGATCGGGATGTTCTGGAGGTTCGGGTCGGTGCTCGACAGGCGCCCGGTGGCGGCCACCGCCTGGGAGTACGTCGTGTGGAGCCGCCCATCGGTGTCCACCAGCCCCGGCAGGGCATCGGCATACGTCGACTTCAGCTTGGCGAGCTGCCGGTGCTCGAGGATCATGCCGACCACCGGGTGCTGCGGCTTGAGCTCCTCGAGGACCGAGGCGTCGGTCGAGCGCGCGGTCTTCGTCCGCTTGGTGGACGGCAGCCCGAGCTCGTCGAAGAGGACCTGCTCGAGCTGGCGCGGCGAGCCGATGTTGAACGCGTGGCCGACCGACTCGGTGATCCGCAGCTCGAGCGCGTCAAGGGTCTCGGCGAACTCCTCGGACATCGCCTTGAGCGCGTCGCGGTCGATGAGCACCCCCGCGACCTCCATTCGGGCGAGGACCGGCAGGAGCGGCATCTCGACCTCGCGGAACAGGTCGGTCAGGCCGATGTCGGCGAGCTCCTGCTGGAGGATCGGCGTCGCCAGCAGGGCCGTCAGGGCCTCCCCCGCCGCTCGGCGGGCGAGCGTCACTTCCTCGGCCCCGGTCTCGCCCGACACCGGTCGGGTCGGCAGCTCGGCGCCGAACCGCTGCGCGGCCAGGTCGTCGATCGACATCGCCCGGAGGGCCGGGTTGACCATGTAGTTGGCGACCGACGAGTCGACCGGGGTCCCGGTCAGCTCGATCCCCCGCAGGAGAAGCATCGTCCACAGCGGCTTCAGGTCATGGCCGATGAGCGGGCGGTCCTTCTTCAGGAACCAGCGTGGCAGGGGGTCGTCCCCGCCGGCGCGGAGGTACCAGCTCGTCCCGTCGGTCCCCGCCAGGGCGATGCCCAGCAGCTGGCGGCCGAGTACGCGGCCGGCGCCCGCCGCCCAGCCGATCCCGACGTCGTCGCCGTGGGCCGCCAGCCAGGCCTCGAGCTCGAGCCGGTCGGCGTCGTCGTGGGCGACCCGCGGGTCCACGTGCTCGATCGCGCCCTTCGGGTCCGACCGGGCGTCCGGGAGCCCGGCGGCGCTCCGACGCCGCTCGTGGACGACCGGCGGCTCCCCGGGCTCGGCGACCGGCTCGGGGCGCGGCTTCGCCCCGCCGAGCAGGTCGAGCGACAGCTGGAGGCCGCCGCCGGTCCCGTCGTCGTCGTCCGGGCCGGGCGTGCCGCCGATGGTGGGCGGCAGCCGGTCGATCAGGGTCCGGAACTCGAGCTCCCGGAAACGCTGGGCCAGCGCCCGCCGGTCGTAGCGCCCGGTTCGCGCCGCCTCGAGGTCCAGCGGGACGTCGAGGGTGGTCACGATCCGGCCCACCTCGCGCGACATGAAGGCCTCGTCGCGATGCTCCGCGAGCCGCTCACGGAGCTTGCCCTTCACCTGGTCGAGGTGCTCGTACAGGTTGTCGAGGGTCTCGAACTCCTGGAGCAGGGCGATAGCCGTCTTCTCCCCGACCCCGGGTACGCCGGGGAGGTTGTCGGAGGTGTCGCCCTTCAATGCCTTGTAGTCGAGCATCTGGTCCGGCCGGAGGCCATATCGGTCCATCACCCGGGTCGGGTCGTAGACGACCGTGGACGAGACGCCCATCCGGGTGGTGAGCAGCCGGACGTGGTCGTTCACCAGCTGGAGCCCGTCGAGGTCGCCGGAGACGATCACGGTGTCGACATCGGCGGCGGTGGCGTGCTGGACGAGCGAGCCGATGACGTCGTCGGCCTCGTAGCCCTCGAGCTCGATGATCGGCATCCCCAGCCCGGTGACGATCTCCCGGACGATCGGGAACTGGCTGCGGAGGTCGTCCGGCATCGACGGGCGGCCGGCCTTGTAGTCGGGGTAGGCGACGAAGCGGAACTGGGGCTTGCCGAGGTCGAAGGTGACGATCGCGTAGTCCGGCTTCAGATCGGCCATCCCGCGGAGCACGATCTGGAGGAATCCGAACGCGGCGTTCACCAGCGTCCCGTCGGAGGTGGTGAGCGGCGGGAGGGCGAAATAGCCCCGGTAGACGAGGCTCGGCCCGTCGATGAGCATCAGGATCGGGCGACGGTCGAGCATGCCCCGAGTCTAGCCCCGGCGGACGGCCGGCGGCCGCGGACGGGGCCGGGACGTTGGCTAGAATCGGCCAATGCCTCGGAGCACGGTCCGCGACCCGTATGCCGTGCTCGGCGTGCCCCGCCAGGCGACCACTCGGCAGATCGCGACCGCCCATCGACGGCTGGCCAAGGACCACCATCCCGACCTCCATGACGGCGGGCCGGAGGCAGCCGCGTTGATGCGCGAGATCAACGAGGCGTGGGAGATCCTCTCCTCACCGGATCGGCGAGCGGCCTGGGACCTCGAGCATCCGTGGAGCGGGACCACGGCCGGCGGCAGCCACTGGGCCGGCGGCCGTCAGCCGATCGAGGCGAGCGCCTCGGTGCGGGCCCAGGTCTCCACCCCGTGGCGGACTGCGGCCGGCGACCCGCGGAGCGCCCGACGGCCGAAGGCGCGGGTCCGGCCCCGCCCGCCCAAGGTCGACCCGCCGCCCAAGACGTTCCTGGAGACCTCGTGGGCCGCGTTGCTTGCCGGGGTGGTGGGCCTCGCGATCCTCACCGCCGCGATCGTGGCAGGGCGGCTGATCGGGGCCTGACGGGTCAGCGGCGAACGGGGATCCGCTTCGGGGCGCCGGCAACCCACATCACGAAGGCGAGGACGAGCAGCCCCAGCCCGGCGGCCACGACGTAGACCCAACCGAGCGCGTTGGCGGCGATCGCCTGGAACTCGAGCTCGCGGGCCGTGGGGTCGGCCCCGCCAGCGCTTTCGGCGCCGAGGCCCTGCGAGGCGCCCGGCGCGACGAGCTCCTCCGGGTCGAGGTCCGTCGGACCGGTCTCGTCCGCAGGTCCGGTTCCGTCGGCCGGTCCGGTGCCGCTGCTGTCGATCGCCGGCGCGTCCGGAGCCGCTGGCTCGGCCGCCGGCTCCTCGGCCGTCGAACGCTGCCCGGTCAGCTGCTGGAACAGACCGGCCGGGTCGTTTTCGCCCAGCACGCCGGCGGCGCCCAGGCCGCCGACGAGGACGAAGGCCAGCCCGGCCACGGCGACCGGGGCAAAGGCCCGGCGCATGACGAGGCGCCAACCGGTCGCGGGAGCCGGGTCGGCGACGGGCGGGACGAGCTGGAGCGTGCGGGACGGGGTCAGGTCGGGGAGCTCGGCGAGGGCTGATCGCATCGCGGTGAGCTCACGCACCTGGCGGTCGCAGCCGACGCAGCCCTTGACGTGGCTGGTCAGCTCGCGATCGGCCAGCGCATCGGCATCCGAGCCGGCCAGGGCGGCGAGCTGCTCGGGATCGGGATGGGCAGCAGACATCATGGTCATCGGCTAGACGCCCTCACCCCTCGAAGAGTTCCCGCTGGTCGGCAAGGAGCTCGCGGAGGCGGAGCCGGCCGCGGTGGATTCGCGACTTCACCGTGCCCACCGGGGACTGGATCATCACCGAGACCTCCTGGTAGTCCATCCCGTAGACGTCGGCCAGGACGACGACCGTCCGCTGCTCCTCGGGGAGCAGGCGCAGGGCGGCGTCCAGGGCACGGTAGAGCTCGGTTCGGGCCGATTCGGCGACCGGGTTGACGGCGAACGGGTCGGGGATGTCCGGCTCGCCTTCTTCGGGGTCCGGAAGCGTGGTGGTGGGGCGGCGCTGGGCACGGCGGAGGATGTCGTACGCGGCGTTGGCCGTGATCCGCATCAGCCACGAGCGGAACGCGCCACCTCGGAACGAAGCCAAGTGGTCATAGGCGTGGATGAACGCGTCCTGCGTCGCGTCTGCGGCGAGGTCGCGGTCCCCGAGGAGCCGCCAGGCGAGGCCGTAGCAGGCGCCCTGGTAGTGCTCCATCAGCCGGGTGAAGGCGGACCGATCCCCGCCCATGGCGGCAGCCACCACCGCGGACTCGTCGGCCAACGGGCCGGTCCGCGTGGCCGGGCGGCTCGGGTCGAGGTCCGACATTCGCTTCCTATAATCACATCCCCCATCGCCGGGGTGGCGGAATCGGCAGACGCGTCGGTCTCAAACACCGATGCCCGCAAGGGCGTGTGAGTTCAAGTCTCACCCCCGGCACCAGACTAGTCAGCAGCCCCTGGCGAGGTTGCTTCCCGACCTAGCAGATCGTGACGCGTTCCGCGAAGACCCAGCGCTCCACATCCCAGGTGACACATCCGTCGGGGGAGTAGCTAGGCGATACTCGGGTCACCGGCAACCACGAAATCCGGCCCTCGCCTTGCATTCTGGCGTTGAATGCGGCCCACGCTTCTGGATCTTCACATGGGGACGGCTGGAGCCCGCAGGCGACCTCAGGTCCGAGGACCAGGGGCCGGACCCAGACCACAGTGACCACCAGGGCCAGGATGGCGGCAAGGATCACGAGTCGCCATCGGTGATGCATGTGGCGATGGTAGGCGGCGGGACACCCGCACGGATTCCCGAAAATCTCCTACGGGAGCGGAGACGCGGCCCTGGCACCAGCCCGATCAACCTCAGTCTTCAGCTTCGTGCGGGCCAGGGCGGCTGCGGAACCGAATGCGGCCACCGATTCCGGGGTCGGCGGGAACACGTGGGCGATGAGGTGTGAGATCCCGAGCACCGCGTAGTCGGCCAAGGCGTCCGCGATCTCCGACTCCGTGCCGCGAATGGCGTCCTTGGCGTCGTCTTCCTTCGCGCCTTCGAAGGCCACCAGGATGCCGGCCGTCAGGGTCAGGGTCGCGGGTTCCCGGCCGGCGGCCTCCAGGGCGTCGGCCACGTTTGCGAGTCGGATCCGGAGCTCGTCGGCCTGCTCGGGGAACCCGAACCAGGCCCCGTTCCACTGCGCGGCCTGCTCGGCCACGATCCGCAGCATGCGCGGCCGCTTCCCGGCGATGAGGATTGGTGGCCCGCCCGGCCGGACGGGTCGCGGGAGGAGCTCGGCGTCCACGACCCGGTGCCACTTCCCCTCGAAGGTGATGCGCTCGCCGCGGAGCAGCGGCGCGATGATCCGGACCCCCTCCTCGAACCGACCGACGCGGTGGTCGAACGGGTAGCCGAACGCGTCGAACTCCGGTTCGTGCCAGCCACAGCCCAGGCCGAGGATCAGGCGACCGCCGCTGACCTCGTCGAGCTCGGCGGCCATCTTGGCCGTCAGGGCCGGGTTCCGGAACGGCAGGGCGAGGACCATCGGACCGATCTCGACGCGCGACGTCACGGCCGCCACGGCCGTCAGGACAGTCCAGCACTCGTGGAGCCCTTCCGTTTCGGTCTCGCCGCGGTAGATGAGGTGGTCCGCCCCCCAGACCGAGTCGAGGCCGGACTCCTCGGCCGTGACCGCGAGCTCGCGGAGCGCGGCGAACCCGGTGGTCTCGCCGGCGCCCATCGGGAGCATCAACCCGATCTTCATCGGCTCATCGTAAGGCGGGAAACCGGCGGCCGGAGGTACCCCGGGCCGGCGAAGGAATGCCTAGGTCCGCGGTGCGGAATCGGGAGTAGCGTGGTCAGGTGCGCACTTTGGTGGCACCCGTCGTGGAGGCCACCGATGCGCAGGACCTGCAGCCAATTCGCCTCTACACGGCCGACCTGGTCCTGGTCGCATCGGTCAGTCCCGGCGACGAACGGGTCACGGACATCCTGAACCGGGGTGGGGACCTTCGAGTCCTCCCGGCCGG
>DATBIW010000025.1:0-2011 GCA_036556745.1 Candidatus Limnocylindria bacterium
GAACGGGGTCGTCAGGACCATCTTGATCTCGGTCGGGGCGCCATCGGCGCCGATCTCGACGTTCTTGATGAGGTCGAGGTCGACGATGCTCATCCCGATCTCCGGATCGTGGATGTCGTAGAGCGCGGTCATGACCTCGTCGACCTTGGCGAGATTGGAATCGATCGTCATACCCGACCAGATTAGCAGGGATTCGCGGGAAAGCAGCCGAGGGCCACCCGTCGGCGCCCCGCTGGGCAGCTCACGGCCCGTGCTCTCGAGCGCGGGGAGCAGTCCTCAGAGCAGGCTGGTGTCGTATTTCGGGTGCGGGGCCAGGACCTCGGGCCGGACCCGGGCGAAGGCCTCGTAGATCGGCTCGCCGCCGTCCACGGCGGCCCGGAGCTCGGCAATCGCCCCGGCGGTGTCGGCCTGCGAGGCGTGGCTCTCGAGCGCGGCCAGCCGCCGGGCGGCGACGGCGGTGATATCGATCCGGTGGGTCGCGGCCTGCTCCTCGCCGGACAGGTCGTAGCGGTTCGGCCCGGGCCCGTAGCCGGGGCAGATGACGTAGGTCGAGCGCGGCGCGGTCCCCGACGCGGCGAGCCGCTCGACAGCCCACCGAGCGGCGGCGCCGACCGCCACGTGATCCGGATCGCCGGTCACGCCGTGCGCGCCAAACGTGACGACCACGTCCGGCCGGCGGTTGCCGAGCCAGGCGAGGATCTCGGCGATCAGCCGCTCCTGCGGCTCGGCGGCCACGGCCCCGTCGGGATAGCCGTCGAGGAGGGTGACCTCGTTCAGGCCGATCGCCTCAGCGGCGTGGACCATCTCCGATTCGCGGACCGCGGCGAGGTCCGCGTCGGGGGTGCGGTCCGGGTTGCCGGCCTCGCCCCGGGTGACCACCAGGAGGCGGGTCGTCTCCCCGGCGTCGTGGGCGAGGGCCAGCGAGCCGGCGACGGTGAAGGCCTCGTCGGCGGGATGGGCCAGGATGACGGCCACGCCCCCGGTCTTGTCGTAGGTCACGCGTCCTCCGCATCGTCGGCGAGACGCCGCCAGCCCTGGCGCTCGACCGCGGTCCGCATCGTACGCAGGACGGCCACCTTGGCGCTGGCGACCTCGGCCACGAAGCGGGCCGTCCCCGCCTCGTCGAGCGCGGATCCCGGCGGGGCGGGGTCCCGCCCGACGTTGAGCCAGGCCAGGTGATATCGGTCCATCCGCCCCCAGACCGATTCGAGCAGCTGGTCGGATTCGAGGAGCCAGGCCCGGAAGGCGTCCCAGTCGGGGGTCGCCGCCAGCCGGTCGCCCTCGGCGATGAGCGCATCGGTCGCCTCGAGGAAGGCCCGGCGGGTCATCACCGGCTCGGTTGGCATGGCATTGAGAGTATGGCGAAGGCGCTGCCCCTATCGGTTTCTGGCTCCCGTTCGTACTATTGCCGCCTGTGCCCAGCCCTCCGGACACTCGCGGTGACAACGCGCACCAGCGAGACATGCCCCGCTCCGACATGACAGCAGCCCTGTCGCGGGCGGTGGGCACCGGGTTGGCCCTGGCGCTCCCCGCAGCCGCCGTGGCCGCGCTGCGCCTCTTTCCGCCGCTCGAGCTGGACCCCGATGGGGCTTCCGGCTGGCTTGCCCCGGCCGCCCTCGGATTGGTCGCCCTGTGCGCCGCGATCTCGGTCGTTCCCCTGCTCGGGATGCTGGTCACCACCGGTCGCCTGGCAGCCGGCGCGGCGGGGCTCGCCGCGGTCGCCCTGACCGCCGGATCGGCCGGGCTTGCGCTCGGTGGACCCGCGGCCTCGGTCAACCTGCCGGACAGCGGCCTGGCCCTCGCCCTGCTGGTCGTGGCCGCGGGACTGGCGGCCGCCGCGTGGGCCGGCTACCGGAACGTGGCCGATGAGCGGCAGCGCTGGCTGGGCGTGATCCTGGCTCTCGTCCTCGCCGAGGCGGCCCTGGCCGCCGCGCTGCTCGCCCCGGGCAGCCCGCTCGACGACGTCGTCCTGTTCCTCTTCCTGGCGGTGGCCGTGGTCGCCGTGGCCGCC
>DATBIW010000026.1:0-3439 GCA_036556745.1 Candidatus Limnocylindria bacterium
TTCAGGCCCCACCCGTTGGTCCAGGCCGGGATCATCGTGCTGGTGTACGGGTTCGGGAATCCGCTCCCGTGGCCGATGAAGACGATGATGTTCGCCCCATTCACCGCGGCGCGCGCGTTCGCGTACGTCGCGTTCGGCGAGAAGACGCGGACCGCGGTGGCCCCCAGCGCCTCGGCCGCGTCGGCGATCTGCTCACCACGATTGAGGTAGTTGGTCTGGATCGAGCCGCCGCCGACCGGACCCACGATGACGACCACCTTCTGGCCCGCGGCGCCCGCGCGAACCGGGATAGGTCCCATGACAGCAGAAGCGGCCAGCGCCATGGCGAGCGCCAGCCACAGGGCGAGGCGGACCGGATTGTGCAGCGTACGGTCGTGCAACAGGGTCTCCCGGATATGGGGAATGAGTTCGCAAGGACCCTACGCAGTGGTTCCCGGGAGGCCCATGGGGCGATGGTTCGAGCGTCGCCGGACGATGGGGCCATGTGCGCGGCGGCACCACCGCCGCGTGCTCAGTTGGTGGCGGAGCGCACCACCATGAGCCACTCGACCGATCGGGGGTCGATCGCCGGCCGCACGAACACGGTCTGGGTCAACCCGTTCTGGTCGGTTTCGAGGGCGGAGACCGAACCAATCAGGAGCCCGCGCGGGTAGGGGGAGGCGGCCACGCCCTCGAGCTCGAGCCCCGCGGTCACGATCGTGTCCCCCACCCCGACCTGGTCGGTGATCGGCACCTGGGTCATCACCAGCTGTCCGCCGGGCTGACCCTGGATCACGCCCAGCGCTTCGGTCTGCTGGTCACGGGCGATGACCCGGCTGCGCGGGTCGACGGTGAGCTGGACGACCGCCCGCTGGGGGCTGACCTCGACCACGATCCCGGCCAAACCGCCCCCGCCACTGGCGGCCGCGCCCACCACCGGCATCCCCACGCGGACGCCATCCAGCCGGCCGGTGTCGAGCGCGACCTCCCAGGTCAGCGCCCCGGTGCCGGCCGCGACGACCCGGCCCGGAACGAGGTCCCAGCCGAGGACCGCCTGGAGCCCCAGCAGGGCGCGCAGCCGGGCGTTCTCGCGGGCCGCCTCCTGGAGCTCCGCGATCCGCTGATCGGCGCCCGCCAGCTCGCTGCGCAGCGCGTCGTTCTCCGCCCGCAGCCCGCCGATCTCGCCGATCGTCTCGACCAGGTCCCCGACACCCGCGGCGACCGTGGTCACCGCCGCCTGGACCGGGGCCACCAGCCGGGCCGCGGCCTCCTGGACCGACCGCACCGGTCCGGTCGCCGAAACGGCCACCAGGACGATCGAGACGACCACCAGCACGCCCCACCAGACGGCCGCCCGGCTCCGCCGGCTCGACGACCCGGACCGGCCCCCCGGCAGCGACGACGAGATCCGCATCGGCGGGCCTAGCGCGGCGCGCGGGTGTACTGCTCGGTGATCAGCACCCGTTCCAGCGTGTCGAGCTCCTCGAGGACCCGCCCGGTCCCCCGCACGACGCAGGTCAGCGGGTCGTCGGCGACGTGGACCGGCATCTGGGTCGACTCGGCCACCCGCCGGTCCAGCCCGGCCAGCAGCGCTCCGCCACCGGCCAGCACGATGCCCTGGTCCATGACGTCGGCCACCAGCTCGGGCGGGGTTTCCTCGATCGTGTCCCGGATGGCCTGGATGATCGCGGCAACCGAGGGCTCGAGGGCCTCCCGGATCTGGTCGGAGCTGACCTCGACGCTGCGCGGCAGGCCAGTCAGCAGGTCACGGCCCCGGAAGGTCACGGTTCTCGGATTCATGTCCGCGTAGGCCGACCCGACCGCGATCTTGATCTCCTCCGCGGTCCGCTCCCCCATCAGCAGGTTGTACTCGCGCCGGGCGAAGTTGACGATGTCCTGGTCCATCTCGTCGCCGCCGATCCGGATCGACCGGCTGACGACGATCCCGCCCAGGCTGATCACCGCGACCTCGGTCGTCCCACCCCCGATGTCGACGATGAGCGAGCCGGACGGCTCGCTGACCGGCAGGCCGGCGCCGATGGCGGCGGCCATCGGCTCCTCGATCAGGCGTGCCCAGCGGGCATGGGCGTTCAGGGTCGCGTCCCGGACGGCGCGCTTCTCGACCTCGGTCACACCGGACGGGATGCCGACCAGCACCCGCGGCCGCGGGATCCGGAAGTAGCGGTCGTGCACCTTCTCGATGAAGTACCGGATCATCTGCTCGGTCACGTCGAAGTCGCTGATCACCCCGTCGCGGAGGGGCCGGATGGCGACGATGTTGGCCGGCGTCCGGCCGACCATCCGCTTGGCCTCGGCCCCGATCGCGAGCACCCGCTTCGACCGCGTCTCCATGGCCACCACCGATGGCTCGCTGATCACGATCCCCCGGTGCCGAACCGTGACCAGCGTGTTCGCCGTCCCGAGGTCGATCCCCAGGTCATGGCTGAAGATCCCGAGGACGCCGTCGAAGATGCCCACCGGCCCCCCTTACCCCTGCTCGGCGGCGATCCAGGCCTTCAGCTGGCGGTGGACGGACGGGGCTCCCATCAGGCGCCCCTCGGGCGCCGGCCAATCCGCGGGGTAGACCAGGCAGGGCTGGGTCTGCCAGCCGCCCATCCCGCCATGGCTGCCGATCAGCTCCTCGAAGGCGGCAACCTCGTCGGTCCCGGTGTCGAGGCGGCTCATCAGGACGAGGTCGCCGACGTGATCGATCCCGTCCAGGTGGCGCAGCTGGTTCGGCGCGTCGGGCCCGAACTGGGCGACCGGGTCGACGCCGGTGACCGATCCATCGGTCAGGTCATGCCGTCCGTTCGGGCCGATTGCGAGGGCGTGGCCGTCGCCGGATCGGACCAGGGCGAAACCAATCCCGTCGTGGGCGACCAGCTCGTCCATCATGCCCGGGAAGGCGGCCTCGATCTCGGGCAGCGACAGGCGGTGCTCCGCGACGCCGAAATAGACGAGCCCGAGGTTGCCGGAGGCGCAGACCACCAGGTCGGGGAGCTCGCCGGTCGGCTCCTCCGCGACCTCGTCGCCCAGGGCTCCGAGCTCGACCGCTCCGTCGTCCATGCTGCCCCGCAGGGCGCGCCGGCCCATCGCCGCGGTGGCTCCCTCGGCGGAGCTGGCCTCGGTCAGGACCGTCGACAGGCGTCCGGCATCCTCCACCGGGGCGGTGGCCGTCCGGGTGACGTCCGCACCGATCCGGCTGCGCAGCCAGTCCTCGATCGTCTCGCCGTAGCGCTGGCGGAAGGTCGCCCCCTGGCTCTGGCCGTGGTCGGAGACGATCACGAAGCGGTACGGCCGCGGACAGTCGGCCACCAACCGCTCGAGCCGCCCGATGGCCCGGTCGATGCCCGCCAGCGACTGGAGGGCCTCGGACCGCTCCGGGCCGGTGTGGTGGGCGATGTCGTCGTAGTCAACGAAGTCGACGTACATCACCGGCGTCCCGCGGAGCATCTGCTCG
>DATBIW010000027.1:0-11997 GCA_036556745.1 Candidatus Limnocylindria bacterium
CCGCGCCGGTCGGCGATGGCCTCGAGCGCCGGGAGGTCCGCCGGCTGGCCGTACAGGCTGACCGGCATGATCGCCTTCGTCCGCGGGGTGATGGCCGCCTCGACCCGGTCGGGGTCGACCATGAACGACCGCGGGTCCACGTCGACGAACACCGGCCGCGCCCCGGTGTACAGGACGCTGGTCCCGCTGGCGATGAACGTGAACGGGGAGGTGATGACCTCGTCGCCCGGTCCGACCCCGGCTGCCAGCAGCGCGAGGTGGAGGGCGGTCGTCCCCGAGGACGTGGCCACCGCATGCGGGACGCCGACGAGGGCCGCAAAGCGCTCCTCGAGCTCGCGGACGCGCGGCCCCTGGGCGAGCGAGCCCGAGGCGAGCGTCTCGGCGACCAGCGCCTGCTCCTCCGGACCGATCTGGGGGGCGGCAATCGGGATCATGAGGCAACCTCCTCGCGCTGGTGAGCAGCGACCAGGCGCTCGAGAGCCTCCACGATTCGCCGCGCCGTGTGCCCGTCGCCGTAGAGCGGGGGCCGGGCGGCGCCGCGGTCGGTCGCCCGCGCGGCCGCGATGGCCGGGGCGAGGTCGGTCGGATTGGGGGCCAGCCGGTTCCAGCCGGCGTCCACGGTCTCGACCCACTCGGTCTCGGAGCGGAGGGTGACGCAGGGCACGCCGGCCAGGTACGCCTCCTTCTGGACGCCGCCCGAGTCGGTCGCGATCACCCCCGCGGACCGTTCGAGGGCGACCATGACCAGGTAGCCGGCGGGCGGCATCAGGGACACGGTCGGGGGGACCGTGACCTGCGCCCGCTCGAGCACGGCCCGGGTCCGCGGGTGGACCGGGAACAGGACCGGGCCGGCCTGGCCGGCCGCCGCCAGCCACTCCCCGAGGCGGGCGGGATCGTCGACATTCGAGGGCCGATGGAGCGTCATGAGGACATATCCGGGGTGGCTCGTGGCCTCGGCCGGGAGCGACCCGTTGGCCCGCTCTGCCGCCGACTCGAGCGCGTCGACCATGACGTCACCCACCAGGACCGACCGCTCGGCCAGGCCCTCCCGCGCGAGGTTGGCCATCGCCGTCTCGGTCGGGGCCAGCAGGAGGTCGGCCAGGTGGTCGGCCACGATCCGGTTCCGCTCCTCGGGCATCGCCGGGTTGAACGAGCGGAGCCCGGCCTCGACGTGGGCGATCGCCGGGCGGCGGCCGGCCGGATCGGCCAGCTTGGCGGCCGCCAGCGCACCGGCCAGGGTCGAGTTCGTATCGCCGTACAAGAGCACGACGTCGGGGTGCTCCTCCTCGAGGACCGGCTCGAGGCGGCGGAGCATCTCGGCGGTCTGAACCGCGTGCGTGCCGCTCCCCACCCCGAGGTCACGGTCGGGGGGCGGGAGGTCGAGGTCCCGGAAGAACACCTCGCTCATCGCGTCGTCGTAGTGCTGGCCGGTGTGGACCAGGATCTCGCGGTGCCGGCTGCGGAGCTGGCGGCTGACCGGGGCGGCCTTCACGAACTGGGGTCGCGCCCCAACCACCGAGAGGACCTTCACGCGGGCACCTCCGCTGGCGGGAAGGCTTCGCCGCAGCTCGGGCACGGCCCGCTGAACGGGGTCCCGTCCGGCGCGTCGCGGAGCGGCTCGCCGCACGGGCACGCGCTCCCGATCCGGCGCGCCGGGTTCCCGACGACGAGCGCGTAGTCGGCGACGTCGGCGGTCACCACGCTGCCGGCCCCGACCAGCGCCCACTGGCCGATCGTCACGCCGGGGACGACGACCGTGCCGGCGCCGAGCGCGGCGCCCCGGCGAACCCGGATGGGCCCGACCTGCCAGTCCGCATCGGTCTTGGCCGATCCGTCGCGATTGATCGCACGCGGCAGGCGGTCGTTGGTCAGGCACACGTGAGGGCCGATGAACACCCCGTCCTCGATCGTCGAGCCGTGGTACAGCGACGCGTTGTTCTGGATCTTGACCCGGTCACCGATGACGACGTCGAAGTCGACGTACACGTTCTTGCCGATCACGCAGCCCACCCCGATCCGGGCACGCTCGCGCACCTGGGACTGGTTCCAGATGCTGGTGCCGGCGCCGATGCTGGCCTCGGCCGAGACATCGGCGGTGGGGTGGACGCGCACGGGCGAGGCCTCGTTCATGCGTCCTCCGCTATGGCCGGCATTCTAGCGTCCGCGGCGAGCAGGTCTCGAAGCCGGGGCAGCGCGGCGGCCACCGCCCGTCCGCGGTGGGAGACCGCGGCCTTCTCGGCGTCGTCGAGCTCGGCGGTCGTCCGGCCGTCGGGAAGCTCGAAGATCGGGTCGTAGCCGAACCCGCCGGCGCCGCGTCGGGCGTCGGCGATCGAGCCCTCGACGATGCCGCCGAACAGCTCGACCTCGGGCGCGCCGCCGGTTGCGTCGGGATTGGCCACCGCCAGCCAGCACACCATCCGAGCCCTCCGATCCGGGCTCCCGGCGAGCCGTTCGAGCACGAGGTCCGCCCCGCGGGCGCGGTCCCCGTCGGCGAAGCGCGCCGATCGGACGCCGGGTTCCCAGCCCAGGCCGGCGACCTCGATCCCCGAGTCGTCGGCCACGGTCAGCGTGCCCGAGGCCGAGGCGAAGGCGACCGCCTTGGCCGTCGCGTTCTCGGCGTAGGTGTCATGGGGCTCAGGGACGTCCAGCGTGATCCCGAGCTCGGCGGGGCTGACCACGTCCGCCTCGAGGGGGGCGAGGAGTCGGCGGAACTCGGCCAGCTTGCCGGGGTTGTTGGTCGCGACGAGGAGGCGGCTCACTCGGGGGCGGGAGCGGCGATCGCCTCGCGCTGGAGCTCGTACAGCTGGCGGATGCCGGCCGCCGCGAGGCCGACCATCTCGTTCATCTGCTCGGCACTGAACGGAGTGTGCTCGGCCGTGCCCTGGACCTCGACGAAGCGCCCGTCGTCGAGCATCACGACGTTGAAGTCGACACCGGCCGATGAGTCCTCGGAGTAGTCGAGGTCGAGGAGCAGGCCGCCGGTTCCCATCCCGACGCTGACGGCGGCCACCTGGCCGGTCAGCAGCCGCTCCATGCCGTAGCGATGGAGAGCGCGGGCCAGGGCCACGTAGGCGCCGGTGATCGAGGCGGTTCGCGTCCCGCCGTCCGCCTGGAGGACGTCGCAGTCGAGGGTGATGCTCCGCTCCCCGAGGCCGGCCATGTCGACCACCTGGCGCAGCGAGCGGCCGATGAGCCGCTGGATCTCGTGGGTGCGCCCGCCGATCTTGCCGGTGCTCGCCTCGCGCGGCGTCCGCTCGGTGCCGGCGCGGGGCAGCATGCTGTACTCGGCGGTGACCCAGCCGGTCCCCTTCCCGCGGAGGAACGGCGGCACCCGGTCCTCGAGGGTGGCCGCGCACAGGACGCGCGTCTCGCCGACCCGGATGAGCGCCGATCCCTCGGCGAACTTCAGGTAGTCGGGAACGATCTTCACCGGGCGCAGCTGGTTCGGCAGGCGCCCGTCCGCGCGGCGGGCGGCGGCGATGGTCGACACGGTCTGGCGATTCTACCCGTGCTACCTTCGAGGCCCATGCGGCTCCTGGTCGTCACCGCCCGCTATCCGACGCCGGATCGGCCGGCGGCCGGTGCCTTCGTCCGGGACCGGCTCCGCGACCCGGAGGTCCAGGTCCGGCTGGCCGCCCCGCGCCGGTACGACGGCTCGCGTCTCCTCCGCTTCCTGCGGGTTTCGTGGACGGCGCTCACCGCCCGTGGCCGCTTCGACGGGGTCGAGGGCCATTTCGTCCTCCCCACCGGGCCGGTCGCGCTGCTCGCCGCCCGGCTGCGGGGCATCCCACTGGTGCTGTACGCGCATGGCGGCGACGTCCGCGACGGCCCGCGACGGTCGGCGGTCCACCGCTGGCTGGCCGCCCGGGCGGTCCGCGGCGCGGATGCGGTGGTCACCAACTCCGCCGACACCGCGGCCCTGGTGGCGGCGCTGGGCGCCACGGCCGAGGTCGTGCCGCCGGGAATCGACCTGGTGCGCTTCTCGCCGCTGCCACGCCCGGAGCGCCGGACGGTCCTGTACCTGGGCGGGGCGGTGGCCCACAAGGGCGCCGAGGTCGGGCAGCAGCTGGCCGACACCGCGGTCGGCCCGGGGTTGCGCGAGGTCGATCCGGCGGAGGTGCCGGGCCTGATCAGTGCGCACGACGTCGTCCTGGTGCCGTCCCGGGCCGAGCCATTCGGGCTCGTCGCGGCCGAGGCGATCGCGTCGGGCCGGTGGGTGGTGGCGGCTGCCACCGGCGGGCTGCCCGAGATCGTCAGCGACGGGGTGAACGGTACGCTCGTGACCGATGGTGACTACGAGGCCGCGCTGGCCGGCGTCCCGGACTACGATCCCGACGCCGTGGCCGCCAGCGCGGAGCGGTTCGGGCTCGACCGCCATTGGGCCGGGATGAAGAGCGTCTGGGAGCGGGTCCTGGCGCGGCGACAGGGAACCAGAGCCTAGGGCAGCACCACGAAGTAGCCGGTCACGTCGAAGATCAGGCCGGTCGTCGAGCCGGCCGGGGCCAGGTAGGTCGCGCTCAGGGTGCCGCCCGGACCGAGGGCCACGGTCACCGCGGTGGCCCGCGTGTCGCCGAGCGGGAAGTTCATCGTCGAGCTCGGCGGGTTGGCGAGCGGGGTCGGGCCGAGATACAGGTAGCCGGCCCGGCTCTGGCCGGTGACGGTCAGGGTCCCGGTGACCGCGACCGCGCTGGTCGGGACCCCGCCCTGGCCGGTGACCTGGAAGGTCCGCGGCGTGTTCGCGCTGAACGGGCCGGCCAGCCCGGTGCCGACCCGGGTGTCGAGGATCCGGGACGGGTTGAGCGGGACGTAGGTCGCCGCGGGCGCCGTGCTGAACGTGAAGCCGGCCGGCCCGACCGGGTTGCCGGCCGCGTCACGGACCGACGGATCGACGTCCACCCGGTAGGTCCGGTCGAGGACGAGCTCGGCCGCCGGGTCCAGGGTCACCTGGCGGGCGGCGCCGTCGATGGTCACCGCCGCCGGGACCGCGGAGCCGGTCGTCGTGTCGACGAGCGACAGGTACGAGCCCGACGGGGCGACCGCCTCGCTGAAGGTGACGGTCACGTTGGTGATCGGCGAGGCGAGGTCGCCAGTGGGCGACGAGGCCGCGACCGACGGCGCGGTCAGGTCGGCCGTCACGCCCCACGCCCCCAGGATCGTGGCGTTGACGCCCATCGTCGGCGCGGGATGGTCGCCGCCGGCGTCGGTGGCCACGATTCGAAGCAGGTACTCCCCGGCCGGTGCCCACGCGCCGCCCGTCACGTGCCCGTCCCAGACGGCGGTCTGCGGCCCCGCGGCCAGCGGGCCGAGCGCGCTCGTCGCCACCGTGGCCCCGGCGGCGTCGAGGACGTCGAGGCGCGCGCTGGAGGCGGCGCCGGTGAGCGAGAACGAGGCCGTCACCTGGTCGGCGACGCCGTCCCCGTTCGGGCTGAACCGGCGGGGAGCGGCCTGGTAGCCGGTGACCCACGGCAGGAGGCTCGTGACCGTCGGGCCGACTGCCGGTCGCAGGTAGGGCGTGCCGCCGCCTGCGGCCGCGGCCCAGCCGATCCGCGGGTAGTCGACCGACGTCCACTCGGTGAAGTCGAACTGGACCTGGTACCAGTCGTAGCCGCCCGCCGCGATCGGCCCACCCAGGACCGCCACCCGGGCGCCGAGCTCGAGCGTGTCGATGACGCCAAACGTGGTCCCGGCCCCGGTCCGGACGTTCAGGGCGTCGACCGCCGCCTCGGCAAAGCCACCGACCACCAGGTTGGCGCCCGGATCCGGCGCAGCCGCCGTCCACGGCTGGCGGTTGCCGTTGCGGTCGACGGCCGACATCCGAAACTCGTAGGTGTGGCCGGGCTGCCCCAGCCAGTAGGCGGAGGTGACGTTCGTATCGGTCCACCACGCGGTCCAGGTGCTCGAGGCCCGGTCACGGGCCTGGACGCTGTAGCTCAGGAGGCCCGAGCCGACGTCGACCGCACGCCAGGAGACCAGAATCGCCGAGGCATCAGTCTGTGAGGGGAGGACCGTGATGCCGCCGGTCGGCGGGGAGGTGTCCTGGACGAACTTCGCCGCCAGCAGGTTCCACAGCTCCTGCCGTCCGGCATCCATGAGCAGGGTCCACATCCCGGTCCCAAGCAGGCCGCGCTGGTTGACCATGTCCCACTTGGCGCCGAGCGACGCGGCGTCGTCGTAGTAGCCCTGGACCCACGAGCCGGCGCCGGAGTCGAAGTACCGGAACCACGGGACCTGGCCGACCGGGTCCCACAGCCGGCCGTACTGGGCGGCCAGCGACAGGTTGCCGGTGTACCAGTAGGCGACCGATGTCGCCGAAGCGCCGGGCTGGGTCGGCGAGTTCAGGTTGCTCGTCTGGGTCCGCCAGGCGCGGCCGTAGTACGGAACGCCCCAGATCAGCCGGCTGGCGGGCACGACCCGGAGGTAGTCGCTCACCGACTCGTTCACGTCGAGCATGTACGGCGAGCTCATCGGCGCCACCCCGCCGGCGCGTGCCGATCCCGACCAGCTGTAGTCGTAGCCCATCACGAACAGGGCGTCGGCCGCCCCCGGCGCGACGAGTCCGGCCAGGTCGTAGCCGGTGGCCCACGTCGCGGCGCCGGCCATCGTGCAGACCGTGACGTGCGAGCCGACCCCGGCGGCGACGAGCGCTGCCTTGAGCTGGCGGACGAACGAGGTGTACTGGTCCCGCTGGGCGACGGCCACCGGCTCGAAGTCGAGGTTCACGCCGTCGGCGTTCCGGTCGCGGACCGCGGCCACGATGGCGGCGATCACGTTGGCGCGGGCGGTCGGGTTGCCGAGAAGTGCGGCCTGCTGGGCCCCGCCGTCGTAGGCCATCATCGTGATCGTCAGCACGACCTTGACGCCCCGGGCGTGGGCGGCGTTGATCACCCCGGTCATCGCCGAGCTGTACCAGGCCGGCCAGCCGGCGGCGTAGGTGGCCAGGGTGCCGTCGGACCGGGCGGCGACCCCGAAGAAGGCGATCGTCGAGACCAGCTGGTACTGCATCCACTGGAGGTCGCTGGCGTCGAGCATCCAGTACGGCAGGAACCCGAGGACCTCCTTGCGCAGGCCGTTCGGGAACGCGGTCGCGATGGGTCCGGACGCGGCGGTCGCCGTGGGCCCGACAACGGGCTGGAGCGCGCCCTGTCCGACGAGCGGAACCGTGGGACGCTCGCCCGGGGTGAACGAGAAGTCGCCGGTCGAGTGCTCGGCATCCATCCGGGCCTGGACCGATGGCTCGCGCAGCCAGCTCGAAGGTGGCAGCGGCAGGACGGTCCCGTCGTCCAGCGTGATCGGCGCGTTCGGGAGGGCGGCGGGAACGGGCGTGGAGCCATCCGGCGGGGAGCCGGCGAAGGCTGGAGCCGGGCTCGAGACGATCAGGCCGACCGCCAGGAGGGCGCTCAGTGCTCGGGCGATCGTGGTTCGGGGGCGACTCATTCGGCGCGATGGACCCTCGGTGCTGGCGCGGTGGCCCACCTGACCACACCTAACCCCAGCCATCGGCACCCTACCGGCCATTCCCGCGAAGGACGATGGTACGAATCTCCCGGTCCGCCTCGGCGGACGAGCCCCCCACGGGAGGCGCGTCGTTACGGCTTGAAGTAGCCGGTGACGTCGAAGATGAGGTGCGTCCAGCCCGATCCGGAGCCGGTGACGTAGGTCGGGCTCAGGGTGCCGCTGCCGAGCGGCGAGCTCAACCCGTTGGCCCGGGCGTCGCCCATCGGGAAGTTCAGGGTCGAGGTCGGCGGGTTGGGCAGCGGATTCGGGCCGAGGTACGAGTAGCCGGCCTGGGACTGCCCGGTGACCGTCAGGTTGCCGGTCACCGCCACGGCGGTGGCCGGGACGCCGCCACGTCCGTGGACCGAGAAGGTCCGAGGCACGTACGCGCTGAACGGGCCGCTCAGGCCGTTGCCGAAGCGGGAGTCGAGCAGCCGGCTCGGGGTCAGCGGCACGAACCGGGCCCCGGACGTGCCGGCCACGAAGTAGCCGGTGACGTCGAGAACCAGGTGCGCCGTCGCGCCGCCCGGCGCCGTGTAGGTCGCGCTCAGGGTTCCGCCGGCGCCGAGCGCCAGCATGACGTTGTTGGCCCGGGTGTCGCCCCACGGGAAGTTCAGCGTCGAACTGGTCGGGTTGGCCTGCGCGGTCGGACCCAGGGTCACGTACCCGGCGGCCGTCTGCTGGGTGACGGTCAGGTTGCCGGCGATGGCCGTCGCGTTGGCCGGCACGCCGCCTGCGCCGGAGACCTGGAAGGTCTGCGGCACGCCGGAGGTGAACGGAGAGGCGAGGCCCGTCCCCTCACGTGTATCGAGCACGCGGGCGGGTTCCAGCGGGAAGTAGGTCGAGCCGCTGGTGTTCGGCAGGAAGTAGCCGGTCACGTCGAACACCAGGTGGGTCGACCCGGTCTGGGCCCAGGTCGCGCTCAGCGTTCCGGTGGGTCCCAGCGCCAGGGTGACGCCGTTCGCCCGGGTGTCGCCGTACGGGACGTTGATCGCCGAGGTCGGCGGGTACGGAATCGGGCTCGGGCCGAGGTAGACGTAGCCGCCGGTCGTCTGCGCGGTGGCGGTCAGGTTGCCGGTCACGGCCGTCGCGTTGGCCGGCACGCCGCCCCGGCCGGTGACCTGGAAGGTCCGCGGCTGGTTCGCGTAGAACGGCCCGTTCAGCCCGTTGTTGAAGCGGGAGTCGAGAATCCGGGCCGGCGCCAGCGGGACGTACGTCGTCGGTGCCGGGGCGGTCACCGTGATGTGGTTCGTCTTCGTGATCGAGTCGGTGCCCAGGCCGTTGGTGGCAGTCATGCTGACGGTGTACGTGCCCGCCGTCGGGTAGACCCACGACGGGTCGCGAGCCGTCGAGTCGACCGTCCCGTTGTTGTCGAAGTCCCACGCGTAGGTGGTCGGCCCGTAGGTGACCGTCTCGTTGTCGAACCCGACCCACAGCTGCTCGATGCCCGCCGTCGGGGTCGCGATGAACTCGACAAGCGGCGGCGTCGGCTGCGGAGCGTCGTTCGGGTTGCCGGCGAAGGCGTACCAGTAGCTCATCAGCCCGCCCGGGCCGGACGTCCGCTGGAGCCAAGCCTCGTCACCGCTCGACAGGCTGTGCGGGAAGTGGACCTGGGCTGAGGCGTTGTAGCCCTGGCCCATGGCGTAGATGTCACCCAGGGACTGGTCGGGGTTCTCGAGGATGGCCTCGACCACCGACCGCGAGCCGAGGTCGCTGGCGAAGTACGACCCCCCGAGCGCCAGGTACGGGCGCGAGAAGTACTCGACCCGCATTCGGGCCACCGCCTCGCTGGTCGGGGTGGTCTGCTCGGTCTCGCCCGCGCCCGGCGCGTAGCACGCGTTCGAGAAGACCATGACGAACCCGGCCGCGGGGGTGATCCCGCCCCCGGCGCACCACTGGGCCGCCGGGACCGAGCTCGGCTTGGGCTTGCCCTCGAGGGCAGCCTCGCCGCAGTACAGCATCGAGGGATGCGAGCCGCCGATCGTGTGGCCGTGGCCCGTCGGGTCGTAGGCGTCCACGCCGGCGATCGCGTTCAGGCCCCACCCGTTGTTCCAGGCCGGCTGGAGCGTGCCGCTGTACGGGTTGGGGTAGCCGCTGCCGTGGCCGATATACACGATGATGTTCGCGCCGTTCACGGCCGCGCGAACATTGGCGTAGGTGGCGTTTGGCGAGAAGACGCGGACCGCCGTCGCGCCCAGCGCCTCGGCGGCGTCGGCGATCTGCTCGCCGCGGTTCAGGTAGTTGGTCTGGATCGAGCCGCCCCCGACCGGACCCACGATGACGGCGACCTTCTGGCCGGCGGCCCCGGCACGAACCGGAATCGGCGCGGTGATGGCGGAGATGGCCAGCGCGAAGGCGACGGCCAGCATCAGGGCCAGGCGCAGCGGATTCGGCAACGTACGGTCGTGCAACAGGGTCTCCCGGGATGGCAGATGAGTTCACGGAAGACCCTACGCACCCCTCTCCGGAGCGCCCATGGGGCGTTGGTTCGCCCCCTGCCGGACCTTGGGACCAGTTGCGCGCCGGCACCACCGGCGCGATCAGTCGACGCTCGCCGACCTCACGACCATGAGCCACTCGACCGCCCGGGGGTCGATCGCGGGCCGGACGAACACCGTCTGGGTCAGGCCGTTCGGGTCCGCCTCGATGGCCGAGACGCGGCCGATCAGCAGGCCGCGCGGGTACGGAGAGGCCGCGACCCCCTCGAGCTCGAGGCCGGCGGTGATGATCGTGTCGCCCACGGCCACCGTGTCGGTGACCGGGACCTGGGTCATCACCAGCTGTCCGCCCGGCTGCCCCTGGATCACGCCCAGGGCCTCGGTCTGCTGGTCCCGGGCCACGACCCGGCTCCGCGGGTCCACGGTCAGCTGGATGATCGACCGATCGGCGCGGACCTCCACGACGAGCCCGGCCAGGCCACCGGCTCCATCCGCGGCCGCGGCCACCACGGGCATGCCGACCCGGATGCCGTCCGCACGCCCGACGTCGACGGCCACCTCCCAGGTGAGCGCGCCGGTGCCGGCCGCCACCACCCGGGCTGGGGCGAGATCCCAGCCGAGGACCGCCTGGAGCCCGAGCAGGGCCCGAAGCCGGGCGTTCTCGCGGGCCGCTTCCTGGAGCTCGGCGATCCGCTGCTCGGCGCCGGCCAGCTCGGAGCTCAGCTCGTCGTTCTCCGCCCGCAGGCTTCCGACCTCGCCGATCGTCTCGGCGAGCTCCGAGATCCCTCGGCCGATCCCGCTGACCGCCTCCTGGATGGGCGCCACGAACCGCGCCGCGACCTCCTGCGCCTGGCGGGCGGGCCCGGTCCCGGACACGACCACCAGGCCGATCGAGATCACGACCAGGACGGCCCACCAGGCGGTCGCCCGGCTCCGGCGGCTCGAAGAGGACGGACCGGTGCCCAGCGAGGAGATCCGCATCGGCCGGCTACCTCGGCGCGCGGGTGTACTGCTCGGTGATGAGCACTCGCTCGAGGGTGTCGAGCTCCTCGAGCACGCGCCCGGTGCCCCTCACGACGCAGGTCAGAGGATCGTCGGCCACGTGGACCGGCATCTGGGTCGCCTCCGCGACCCGCCGGTCGAGCCCGCCCAGCAGCGCCCCGCCGCCGGCGAGCACGATCCCCTGGTCCATGATGTCCGCCACCAGCTCGGGCGGCGTCTCTTCGATCGTGTCGCGGATGGCCTGGATGATGGCCGCCACCGAAGGCTCGAGCGCCTCGCGGATCTGGTCCGAGCTGACCTCCACGCTCCGCGGCAGCCCGGTCAGCAGGTCGCGGCCCCGGAAGGTCACGGTCCGCGGGTTCATGTCGGGATAGGCCGATCCGACCGCGATCTTGATCTCTTCCGCCGTCCGCTCCCCCATCAGCAGGTTGTACTCGCGGCGAGCGAAGTTGACGATGTCCTGGTCCATCTCGTCGCCGCCGATCCGGATCGAACGGCTGACCACGATCCCGCCCAGGCTGATGACCGCGACCTCGGTCGTCCCGCCACCGATGTCGACGATGAGCGAGCCCGACGGCTCGCTGACCGGGAGGCCCGCGCCGATGGCGGCGGCCATCGGCTCCTCGATGAGCCGGGCCCAGCGCGCGTGCGCGTTCAGGGTCGCGTCCCGGACGGCCCGCTTCTCGACCTCGGTCACCCCCGACGGGATGCCGACCAGGACCCGGGGCCGGGGAATGCGGAAGTAGCGGTCGTGCACCTTCTCGATGAAGTACCTGATCATCTGCTCGGTCACGTCGAAGTCGCTGATCACCCCGTCGCGCAGCGGCCGGATGGCGACGATGTTGGCCGGCGTGCGTCCGACCATCCGCTTGGCCTCGGCGCCGATGGCGAGCACACGCTTCGAGCGCGTCTCCATGGCCACCACCGACGGCTCGCTGATCACGATCCCCCGGTGCCGGACGGTGACGAGCGTGTTCGCCGTCCCCAGGTCGATCCCCAGGTCATGGCTGAAGATCCCGAGGACGCCGTCGAAGATGCCCACCGACCCCCCTTCAGCCCTGCG
>DATBIW010000028.1:0-1752 GCA_036556745.1 Candidatus Limnocylindria bacterium
AGCGGGTAGGCCTCGTCGTCGACCACCAGGAGGGCCGCGCACTGGCGCCCGCGCTTGTCCCCGCCACCCGCCTGCCCGGCCTCGAGGGCCCGCATGAGCCGCTCGGCGAGGTCGAGGTCCGAGCCGGCGGTCGAGCGGAACGAGTCGGCCAGGGCGCTCACCGTGTCACCCCGGAGCAGCATGTTGCCCTGGGCGGCGAAGTTGGGCCCGGTCGCCTCGCCGTACCACTCGGTGCACTCGTCTCCCGAGAACGAGGCACTTCCCCCGTGAGCGTCCACGACCCCGAGCTGGCGGACCGAACGTCCCGGGTCGTCGCGGAGGACCGTCTCCATGGCCTCGGCCGCCGAGGCGCCGCCCTCCATGGCCGCGAGGGCGTCGATGGCCAGGTACAGGCTCGGCCACGACTGGGTGGCCACCGCCCCGACCCCGGCCTTGGCCCAGGTCACGAGGCGGCCGGCCGCCACGTCGGCGGTCGAGACGGCCACCCCCAGCTGGCCGGTCCGCTCGTCACGGCCGACGATCGAGAAGGTCCCCAGCCTCCGCACCGCTGTCCCCGGGTCAGCCGGCGGCCTCGGCCTCGTGCATGGTCGCCTCCCCGGCGGCCTCCAGCTCGTCGGCCTCGGCCGCCGCCAGGCGCTGCTCCTCGGTCATGTCGAGGTTGCGGGTCAGCAGCCAGTAGGCGATGGCGCTCACGGGCAGGCCGATGAACACCGAGAAGTCAGCCCCGCCCAGGGCGGTCGCGATCGGCCCGGTGAAGATCCCGGTGCTGAAGAACGGAACCATGAACAGGAGGCCGATGAAGTACGCGGCCAGCCCACGGGCGTTCCACGAGCCGTAGATGCCGTGCGGCTTGAAGATCTCGAGGATCGCGTAGTTGCCCCGGCGGACCCAATAGAAGTCCACCAGGTTGACCGCGGTCCACGGGGTCAGGGCGTACAGGATCAGGGCCAGGAACGTCGAGTAGCTGGCCAGGAAGTCCTCGGGCAGGAGCAGGCTGCCAGCCGTGCCCAGGATGGCCACGATGGCCACCGCGACCAACCGGACCCCCCGCCCGGGCTTGGCGCGCGCGAAGACGTCGACCGCCGACAGGCCCGCCAGCGACCCGGAGTACATGTTCAGGGCGATGACCGTGACCATCCCGATGAGCGCCACGGCCAGGGTGATCGTCCCGAAGCCCTCGAACAGGAGGTCGCCGCCGAGGACGATCGAGTCCACCGGCGCGGCATCCGGGAACAGGGCCAGCAGGAGGGCACCGAGGGCGATCATCCAGAACGACCCCAGGGCCGACCCCCAGTAGGTCCACAGGAACGTGGCGCGCGAGGTCGAACTGGGCTCGAGGTAGCGCGAGTAGTCCGACACGTACGGCGCCTGCGACACCTGGTAGGCGGCCACCGCGCCGAGGACGACGAGGAACGGGGTCAGCTGGAACTCGCCCATCTGGGCGTGCTCGGCCGGCAGGTCACCCAGGAACAGGACCGACGCGGTGAACACGCCGAACACGACCAGGAAGATGTAGGTCCCCCACTTCTGGAAGAAGTGGATCCAGTCGTAGCCGGCCATGGTCAGGGCGAAGGCCAGGACGGCCATGATCGCCACCGAGATCGAGAGGTCCAGGCCGGTCAGGGTCGCCAGCGCCGTGCCGCCGATGATCGTGTTGAACACGTTGAACCCGACGAACAGGAACACGGCGATCGCCTGCGGGATGAGGGCCCCGAGGAACCCGAACTGCGGCCGGGACTGGAGCATCTGGGG
>DATBIW010000029.1:0-16653 GCA_036556745.1 Candidatus Limnocylindria bacterium
CTCCACGACGAGTCGACCCGCGAGGGCGTGAATTTGATGCCGGCCATCATCGAGGCAGTCGAGGCCTACGCCACGATCGGCGAGATGTGCGGGGTCCTGCGCGGCGTCTTCGGGGAGTACCGCGAGCCGCTGGCCGTCTGATGCCCGCCGTCTGATGCCCGGTCCCGATCGCGGCTCGACCCTGTCCCTGCTGTTCGACCTGTTCGTCACCAACCAGCAGGTCCGCCAGCTCCTCGGCGCCGCCATGGCCGATGCCGGGATGACGCCCGACGAGTACGCGGTCTACTCGGCCCTGTCCGAGTACGGGTCGCTGTCCCCCACCGAGCTCGGCCGCACCGTGGGCATGCCGCCGACCACCGTGTCGCATTACGTCCGGACGCTCCGCGAGCGCGGCCACGTCGAAGCCCGGCCCAACCCGGCCGACCATCGGTCTTTCCGGCTCACCCTGTCGGCCTCGGGCCTGGCCGCCCAACGCCGGGGCAGCCGAGCCTTCGACGAGGGCTACCAGCGGTTCCTCGCCCGCCTCGAGGATCCCGAGCGGGCCAAGGCCGCCCTCGACGACCTGCGCCGGGCTGCCGGCGAAGCCCACCGCGACCTGCTGAGCGACGCTCGCGAAGCCGCCGGCTGACCCGGCCAGGCCAGCGAGGACCGAATGAACCTTCGGCGTCCGTTCAAGATAGTACCGATTGGTAGTATCTCCACGTCACAGGGATGGGAGGGGCGATGCGCCGGAGCGGGTCATGGGTGGCGGCCGTCGGGCTGGGCGCCGCGCTCCTGATGGGCTGCACCTCCTCGCCGAGCACCTACCCCGACCCGTCCCGCGCCCCGGTGGCCTCCCCGTCGGCCCCCGCCTCGGCCGGGAGCCTGAGCGAGGCGCAGGCTGACCTCGACATGCTCGTCGAGCAGCTGGAGTCCATCCATCCCGAGCCGTGGCACGGCGTCCCGCGGGAGACGTTCGTGGCCGCGGTCGCCGACATCCAGGAGCGCATGGCCGACCTCACCGACGACCAGCTGCTGGTCGAGGTCATGCGCCTGGTGGCGATGATCAGCGAAAACGGCCGCGACGGGCACATGTTCGCCATGCCGTCCGACCAGGCCGCCGGGACCGCCCTCCCGATCCGGGTCTACGAGTTCCCCGACGGCGTCTTCGTGACCGATGCCCGGGAACCGCACGAGTCACTCATCGGCCAGGAGATCACCGCGGTCGGCGACCACTCGATCGACGAGGTGCTGGACGCCCTGGAGCCGCTCGTCCCGCGTGACGGCCCGGCCACCGTCCCGGGCTTCCGGCCGCTCTTCTTCCTCCGGGTCGAGGTCCTGCGCGGCCTCGGCCTGGTCGGGGACGGGCCGGTCGAGCTGACCGTCAGCGACGGCACGACCGAGGAGACGGTCCCGGTCGACCCGATCCCCATGGCCGAGCACCAGGCCTGGGCCGGCCCGGGCGGGATGGTGGCCCTGCCGGTCCGGGACATCCAGTGGCTCTCGCGCCCGACCGAGGTCCTCTACCTCGAGTACCTCGCCGACAGCCGGACGCTGTTCGTCCGCTACCGCCAGGTCCAGGCGCTCCCGTCGGGGGTCGTCCGCGAGCTCCAGGCGCGGGCCGACGACCCGGACGTCGACCGGGTCGTGCTCGATCTCCGCGAGAACGGTGGCGGCAACAACCAGACCTACGGCTTCCTGCTCGATGCGGTCCAGTCCGATGCGATCGACCGCGAGGGGCGCCTGTTCCTGCTCACCGACCGCCTGACGTTCTCGGCGGCGGCGAACTTCTCGACCGAGGTCGAGCAGACGACCTCGGCGATCTTCGCCGGCGAGCCGCCCGGCGGTGGCCTGAACTTCTGGAACGACGTCACCCCCGTCCACCTGTCCGAACTTCCGGTGCCGATGGACGTCGGGATCAGCGTCCGGTACTGGCAGAAGAGCACGCCGGACGACCCGCGGCTGTCGATCGAGCCGGACATCCCGGTGCCGTACCTCTCGACCGACTACTTCGCGGACCGCGACCCGGTGCTCGACGCGGTCATCGCGGCCGACTGAGGCCGCTCCCCGCCGTACGATCACGGGGTGCACGTCCACCTCGTCGACGCCACGTTCGAGCTGTTCCGCGCATACCACTCCCGTCCGGCCGAGCGCGGTCCCGACGGGCGGCCGGTCAACGCCGTCCGGGGGGTCATCGACTCCCTCCTGAGCCTGCTCCGCGAGCCGGACGTGACCCACATCGGGGCGGCCACCGACTACGTCATCGAGTCGTGGCGCAACGACGTGTTCCGCGGCTACAAGTCGAGCGCCGGGCTGCCCTGGGACCTGACCGCCCAGTTCCGCGATGTCGAGCGGGCGATCACCGCGCTGGGCCTCACCTGCTGGCCGATGGTCGCCGACGAGGCCGATGACGGGCTCGCCACGGTGACCGCCAGGGCCGCCGAGGATCCCCGGGTCGAGCAGATCGTCATCTGCAGCGTCGACAAGGACCTGGCCCAGTGCGTCCGCGGCGAGCGGATCGTCCTCCGCGACCGGATGCGGAAGGTCGAGTACGACGAGGCTGGCGTGGTCGCCAAGTGGGGCGTCCACCCGGAGAGCATCCCCGACTACCTGGCCCTCGTCGGCGACAGCGCCGACGGATACCCCGGGCTCCCGGGCTGGGGCTCGAAGAGCGCGGCCGCCGTGCTCGCCCGCTGGCACCACCTCGAGTCGATCCCCGACGACGCGGTGGCGTGGGAGGTGGACGTGCGGGGCGCCGGCCGGCTGGCGCTGACGCTCCGCCAGCATCGCGAAGAGGCTTACCTGTACCGCCGGCTGGCGACCCTCAACCTCGACGCCGACGCGCCCGGATCGGTCGACGACCTCGCGTGGTCCGGCGTCCCGCGGGAGCCGTTCATGGCGCTCTGCGCGGAGCTCGGCTTCGAATCCATCCCGGGCCGGGTCCACCGCTGGGCCTGACCGCCCCGAACCCCACCAGACCCTCCCCGACCGCACCGAACCGGTACTCGCGGCGCGCGTCCGACGGGACCATCGGCCCGGCTGACCACCGGCAGGCCGGCCGATACGGTCGAGGTCGATGTCACGTCGCCTCACGGCGGCGTCACTGCTGGCTGCCGTCGCACTGCTCGGCAGCGGGGTCCCGGGTCAGGTGCATCCGGCCGCCGCGGCCTCGTGCAGCGGCTGGACCAGCGAGTCGACGCCCCCGCCCACCATCCGCGTCTACCGGGCCGCCACCGGCGCGGTCGAGACCGTGGACTTCCGGGTCTACACCAAGAACGTGCTGTCCCGTGAGTGGATCGGCTCGTGGACGACCGAGTCGCTTCGCTCCGGCGCGGTCGCGGTGAAGATGTATGCCTGGTACCACGTCCTCCACTGGCGCGGGCTGACCAACGCCCAGGGCCAGTGCTTCGACGTCTACGACGACACCCGCGACCAGGTCTACAACCCCGCCCAGCCGACCTGGCCCGGCGCCGCGGCCGCCGTCGACGCGACCTGGACGACCCGGGCCCTGAAATACGGCGCGATCTACCCGACCTACTACAACGCCGGATCGGCGGGCGAGGCCTGTGGCGCCAATGCCAACGGGTGGCGGATGTACCAGTGGGGCACGCAGGCCTGCGGCCTGGCCGGCCGGACGGCTGCCCAAATCCTCCTGACCTACTACTACCCCGGCTGGACGGTGACCGATGCGCCGCCGGGACCGCCCCCGACCCCGGCTCCGACGCCGACCCCTCCGCCGCCACCGACACCACCTCCCCCGACGCCGGGCCCGAGCGCGACGCCCCAGCCGACTCCGGCACCGACACCGCCGCCGCCACCTCCACCTCCCCCACCGAGCGGCGGCAACCCGGGCGGCGGACAGTCGGGGATCGTGGACCAGACGACGCCACCTCCCCCACCGCCGGCCAACCCCGTCCCGGTCAGCATGGAACCCCCGGCCGCGCCTGAGGTTCCCGACGCCCGGATGGCGGCGCCCACCATCACGGACGTCGAGACGTGGCGGTTCCGGCTCATGAACGCGGAGCGTCTCCTGGATGGCCAGCTGAGTGGTGAGCGCGACGAGCCGGTGCTGAGCCCGGCCTACCGGGCGCTGGCCGCCGGCGCGGTGGAACGGCTGGCGATCCGCCTGGTCGTGCCCCTGTTGGTCGGCCGGCCCGACCCGGCGCTGGCTCGGCCGCCGACCGACCGGATCGGGGTGATCGGCCCCTAGGCTCCCGGGGCTCCGTCAGCGCCGGCCCGCCAGGCGGCGACGGCGAGGTCCGCGGTCGCGAGGTCCTGGATCGGCAGCCCGACGCTCTTGAAGATCGTGATCGCCTGCGGGTCACGGGTCGTCACCCAGTCCGGCGAGAGGCTCCCGATCTCGACCACGGCATCGCGGTCCAGCTCCCCCACCGCCACGGCCGCGGCCAGGTCACCGGCCTCGTGGCCCGCGGCGTCCCGCGAGTCCACCGCGACCAGCGTGGCCCGGCCGAAGGCCGCGGGCGGCACCTCGACCATGCCCATCCGGAACGCGCCGATGGCGTTCACGTGGGCGCCGGGCGCCAGCCAGGCGGCCTCGAAGACCGGCGTCTCGGATGGCGTCACGCAGCACACGACGTCCGCCCCGCTGACGGCCTCCTCGGCGCTCGCCACCGCCCTGACCGCGACGGGCAGCGCGGCGCTCATCGCCTCCGCGAATGCCTCCCGCGGTCCCTGGGTCCGGGCGTAGACCCGGACCTCGGTGATCGGCCGGGCAGCCAGGACCGCCCGGATCTGCGACTCACCCTGGGCCCCGGCCCCGATGAGCCCCATCACCGAGGCATCGGTGCGGGCCATCAGCCGGGCTCCGACCCCGGAGGCGGCCCCAGTCCGAAGGGCGGTCACCGCCGGGCCGTCGAACTGGAAGGCGGGCTCGCCGGTGGCTCCGTCGAACCAGGTGACCGTGCCCTGGATCGTCGGGAAGCCGCGCTCGGGATTGCCCGGCGTCCAGGTGATGAGCTTCACCGCCGAGCCGGCGCCGCCGAGCCGGGCGGCGGGCATCAGGACCAGCAAGCCCCCGCCCTCGAGCTCGAGGTGCTGGCGGAGGGGTGAGCGGTCGCGGCCGGCGGCGACGTCGCGGTAGGCGGCCTCGACCGCGTCGAGCAGGCGGTCCATGGGGACCAGGCGGCGGAGGGTTGCGGCGTCGATCAGCTGCATCGCGCTAGCATCGGTCCTGCCCTCGGAGGCAGGCCCCGCTCATGGGAAGCCCGGTCAGAACAGGGTGTCGAGGGGGTTCGGCGTACCGAGGATGAACGACGCCCCGATGATGATGACGAACAGCGCCGCGGCGAAGACCGCGAGCCATTTCAAGACTTCCCACATGGCCACCGGATTCTAGGGCCCGGGCGCAAGTGTCCCCCTCGGTACCTTCGGCTCTCCGCCTGTACGACACTCGGCGGCAGGGGATCTTCCCGGTGGAGCCGATCGGGGACGGGCCGATCGGCCTGTACGTCTGCGGGATCACCCCGTATGACACGACCCACCTGGGCCACGCGTTCACGTACCTCGCCTTCGACATCGTCCACCGGTTCCTCGAGTACCTCGGCCGCGACGTCCGCTACGTCCAGAACCTGACCGACGTCGACGACGACATGCTGGCCCGCGCCCGGCTCGCCGGGGAGGACTACCTGGCCCTCGGCAACCGCCAGGCGGAGCAGTTCCTGGCCGACATGGCCGCCCTGAACTGGCTGCCGCCCGACGTCTACGCCCGGGCGACCGAGCACGTGCCGCAGATGGTGGCCATGGTCGAGCGGCTGGTCGCAGCCGGCCTGGCGTACCTCGGCGACGGGCACGTCTACCTCGCGGCGAGCAACGAGGGCTGGGGAGCCCTCTCCCACGTCCCGGCGCGGGACCAGCTGGGCCTGGCCAACGAGCGGGGCAACCACCCGGACCTGCCCGGCAAGCGCGACCCGCTCGACCCGGTCCTCTGGCAGCCGTCGGCGGCCGACGAGCCGTCGTGGCCCTCCCCGTGGGGGCCGGGACGCCCCGGCTGGCACATCGAGTGCTCGGCGATGAGCGTCACGCATCTCGGGGAGCAGTTCGAGATCCACGGGGGCGGGCGGGACCTGGCATTCCCCCACCACGAGGCCGAGCGGCTCCAGTCAGAGGGCGCGACCGGTCTTTCGCCGGTCGTCCGCCACTGGGTCCACACCGGGATGGTCCACCACGACGAGGCGAAGATGAGCAAGTCGCTCGGCAACCTGGTCATGGTCGGCGACCTCCTCCGCCGATGGCCGGCCGATGCGATCCGGCTCGCCCTGATCGGCCAGCCCTACCGGGCCGACCTGACCTGGACCGATGACCTGGCCGCCGGCGCCTACCCGCTTGTCCAGCGCTGGACCGAGGCCGCCCGGGGCCGCACGCGGGACATCGATGAGCCGGCCGATGCGGTCGGCTGGCGGCGGGAGGAGGTCCTCGCCGCGCTCGCCAACGACCTCGACACGCCCGGGGCGCTCCAGAAGCTGGATGCCATCGCGGGGGTCGCGCTCGGCCGACACGACGAGCGGACGCGGACGTCGGCGGCGAGCCATCTCCACGACCTGGCGACCCGGATCTTCGGGCTGCGCCTCGGCGGGGCGGCATGAGCGGCGATCGACCGGACGTCCCGATCAGCGTCCAGCTGGGCGAGGTCGTCCCCCCGGAGGACCCCGAGGACTGGGGCCAGCCGCTCACCTGGGTCGTGGCCGCCGGCATGCTGGTCGCGCCGCTCGCCGCGGTGGCCTGGTTCATCGTCGCGGCCCCCACCGACCCGGCGGGCGCGGTGACCGGGATGTCTCTCCTGGCCGGGGTCGTGGCCGCCGGCGCGGCCGTGACGGGTGCCACGCAACGCGGGGTTCGCCGAGCCGCGTTCGCCACGATCGGCGCCGGGCTGTTCGCGGCGCTCGGCGTGGTCGTGGCCGGCAGCGTGGTCGCCGATGGCGCATCGCTCGGCGTCGCGGTTGCCGCCGCGACCTCCGGCGGCTTCGGCTGCGTGCCGGCCGCGGGACTCGCCGCGCTCCTCACTGATGCCCCCCGGCTGCGGCGGTTCCTGTCCCCCGCCCTGGTCGGCGGCGCGGTCGCGTTCCTGGGCGTGCAGAACCTCTTCCGCTAGCCTCGCTGGGCGATCGGCCCGCTGCCGACCAGGATGCAGGCCGCCTCGTGGTCGGCCCCGATCGCCACCAGGGCCGGATCCACGGTCTTGCAGGCCTCGATGGCGACCGGGCAGCGTGGGTGGAACCGGCAGCCTGACGGGATCCGCGACGGATCGGGCGTCTCGCCGGAGAGCACCTGCGGCCGCTGGCGGGCGGCCGGGTCGGTGGTCGGCACGACCGACAGGAGGGCCCGGGTATACGGGTGCTGGGGATCGGCCAGGACCGTCTTCGTGTCGCCGATCTCGACGATCCGGCCCAGGTACATGACCGCCAGCCGGTCGGCGTAGGCGGCCACCGTCGCCAGGTCGTGGGTAATCATCACGATCGCGATCCGCTCGTCGGTGGCCAGTCGGCGCAGCAGGTTCAGGATGTCGGCCCGGATCGAGACGTCGAGCATCGAGACCGGCTCGTCGGCCACCAGCAGGCGGGGCTCGAGGGTGAGCGCGGCGGCGATCACGACCCGCTGGCGCTGGCCACCCGACAGCTCGAACGGGAAGCGGTTCTCGTAGACCTCCGCCGGTGCGAGCCCGGCCTGGGTCAGCGCGTGGCGCACCTTGGCGCGGCGGTCGTCGGCATCCGCCGCGACCCCGTGGACCCGCAACGGTTCGGCGATGATGTCCCCGATCCGCATTCGCGGGTTCAGCGACTCGTACGGGTCCTGGAAGATCATCTGGGCCGCTCGCCGGAGGGCCGCCATCTCGCGACGGCCCATGTCCGCCAGCGGCTGGCCGTCGTAGCGGACCGCGCCGCCGCTGAGCGGGATCAGGCCGAGCAGGAGGTTGCCGGTCGTCGTTTTCCCGCAGCCGGACTCGCCGACCAGGGCCAGAACCTCGCCGGGCGCGACCGTGAACGAGACCCCGTCGACCGCCCGGATGAAGGGTGGCGGCCGCCGCCGGAGCGTGTCGGCGAAGGGTCGATGGCCGACGAACCGGACCTCGAGTCCGTCGGCGACGATGAGCGGCTCAGCCATGGGCGGCTCGCTCGGTCGTGCCGGCCCGCGGGTCGCCGGGCGGGGCCGCGGGATCGAGCAGGTAGCACGAGGCGGCCCACCGGTCGCCGACCGGGTAGAGCGGCGGCTTGGCCGTGTCGCATCGATCGAAGGCGTGGGCGCAGCGGGGCGCGAACGGGCAGCCGGGTGGCATGGCGTCCAGGCGTGGCGGCGTCCCGGCGATGGCCTGGAGCTCGCGCTCCGGCCGGGCGACGTCGGGGAAGGCCTCGAGGAGGGCTCGCGTGTACGGGTGGCGCGGCGTGGCGAACAGGCCGTGGGCCGGGGCATCCTCGGCCACTCGGCCGCCGTACATGACCACGACCCGGTCGCAGACCTGGGCGACGACCCCGAGGTCGTGGGTGACCAGGATGGCGCTCATCCCGAGGTCGCGGCTCAGCCCGGCGAGGAGCTCGAGGATCTGGGCCTGGATCATGACGTCGAGGGCGGTCGTCGGCTCGTCGGCGATGATGACGTCCGGCTCGCAGGCCAGGGCCAGGGCGATCATCGCCCGCTGGCGCATGCCACCCGAGTAGGTGTGGGGGTACTCCCCGGCTCGGCGGGCCCCGATCCCGACCCGTTCGAGGAGCTCCCCGCATTTCGTTTGGGCGGCGCTCTTCGAGATCGCCGGATCGTGGAGGCGGATGACCTCGGTGATCTGGTCGCCGACCGTCTTCACCGGGTTGAGGGCGTTCATCGCTCCCTGGAAGACCATCGACAGCCGCGTCCAGCGGAACGCGCGGAGCTCCTCCTGGCCGAGCGACAGGAGGTCCTCCCCGTCGAAGATCGCCTGGCCGCCGACGACGCTGCCGCCCGGCGGCAGGAGGCGCAGGACGCCGAGCATGGCCGTCGTCTTGCCGCTCCCCGACTCGCCGACCAGGCCGATCGTCTCGCCCCGGGCGAGGTCGAAGCTCACTTCGTCCACGGCCCGCACCGACCCGTGCGGGGTCTCGAACTCGACGCTCAGCCCGCGGATCGAGAGGAGCGGGGCCACCCCCGACGGGGCGGGCATGGGGAGCGGCAGCACCTCCGGCCGAACGACGTCCTCGCGGCCGGACTCCAGATGGTGCCGCTTCAGCCGCGGGTTCAGGATGTCCTCGAGCGCGGTCCCGAGCAGCGTGGTCGCGAGGACGACGAACACGATCGCGAGCCCCGGCGGGAAGAACGCCCACCATGCCCCGGCCGACACCGCACCCCGGTTGAACGCAAAGTTCAGCATCTTCCCCCAGCTGATGACCGTCGGGTCACCGAGACCGATGAACGCCAGGGTCGATTCGGACAGGATGGCCAGGCTGATGACGAGGACCGCGTTGGCCATCATCAGCGGCAGGACCAGCGGGACGATGTGGCGGCGGATGATGTGGGCATCCGATGCGCCGATGGCGCGCGCCCGCGAGACGAACTTCCGCTCCCTTACGGTCAGCGCCTGGGAGCGAACCAGGCGGGCGGTTGTCGTCCAGCCCAGGACGCCGATCACGAAGATGATCGTCGCCAGGCTCGGGCCCAGGATCGCGACCAGCACGATCGACAGGGCGAGGTCCGGGATGACGAGGAAGAAGTCGGTGAAGCGCATGAGCGCGCCGCCGGTCCGCCCGCCCTTGTAGCCGGCCGTGATCCCGATCGTGCCGCCGATGAAGATGGCGATCGCCGCCGCGGTGAACCCGACGAGGAGCGAGACCCGCGCGCCGTACAGGAGCTGGGAGAAGACGTCCTTGCCGCCGTCATCGGTCCCCAGCCAGTGCTCGGCCGAGGGCGGCTGGAAGATGTCGTTGATCGTGACGGTCGGGGTCTCGTACGGGTCGTACGGGGCCAGGAGCGGCGCGAAGATGGCGATGAAGAAGGCGAAGGCCAGCATGATCAGCCCGGCCAGGCCGACCGGGTGGTGGAGCAGGGTCCGGAACGCGCCGCGGGGAGCGGCGATGACCGTGGGACGGGAGGCGACCTCGGCGACGGCGGTCATCGGTCAGGCCTCCGTCACGCGCGGGTCGAGCCAGCCGTAGACGAGGTCGGCGATGAGATTGGCGACCACCACCGCCACGGCCAGGAGCAGGAATGCCCCTTGGAGCACCGGGTAGTCGCGCTCGCTGACCGCCTCGATGGTCAGGTGGCCGAGCCCCGGCCACGAGAACACCTCCTCGACCTGGATCGCGCCCGAGACCGTGAACGCCAGGTTGATCGCGATCAGGGTGACCATGGGGAGCATCGCGTTCTTCAGAGCGTGGCCCCGGATGATCTGGGAGGTCGACAGCCCCTTCGCCTTGGCGGTCAGGATGTAGTCCTCGCTGAAGACGTCGAGCACGCTCGACCGCATGATCAGCATGTACTCGCCGATGAGCACCAGGGTCAGGGTCAGCGTCGGCAGGAGCAGGTGGGCGAACAGGTCGGCGGCGGCCTCGAACACGTTCGCGTAGTCGGCGCCGATGGTCTGCTTGCCGCCGATCGGCAGGTCGAAGAACCGGACGCCGATGAACAGCAGGATGATGGCCAGGAAGAACGTCGGCAGCGACCACAGGAACAGTGATGAGGCCAGGGCCCCGAGATCGGTCGCCTTGCCCCGTTTCCAGGCGGCCACCAGCCCGAGCAGGATCCCGACCACGATGCTCAGGATCTGGGACGGGATGACGAGCCACAGGGTGTTGACCAGCGCCTCGCTGATCATCTCGCCCACCGATCGGTCCGGGCTGGCGAACGAGGTCCCGAGGTCGCCGCGCAGCAGGTTCCCGATGTAGATGAAGTACTGCGAGTCGAACGGCTCGCCGCTCCCGAAGTTGAAGAACAGGGGCTTGTCGAGGCCGAACCGCTCGGTCAGGGCGGCCTGGGTCTCCGGGTTCAGCCGCGGGTCCTTGACCCCCGGCTTAGCGGGATCACCCGGCAGGACCCGGAACAGGACGAAGTTGAAGGTGATGACCACCAGGATGGTCACCAGCGCCCAGCCGATGCGCCGGCCGAGGTAGCGCGAACGGCTGGTCACCGCACACCCGGTCGCGGCGGATCGGCGCTGCGGCTACTCGACGGGGCGAATGAACGCGAGCGAGGAGATGTCGTCCAGGCCGAATCCGACGGGATCGGTGTTCCAGCCGGTGAAGGTATCGGTCCGGTACGCCTGGGTCGACCCGTAGTAGTACGGGATGATGTAGGGGACGTCCTCGAGCAGGATCTCCTGCATCTCCTTGATGATCCCGACCCTGGTGTCGTGGTCGGGCTCGACGGCCTGCTCCTCGTAGAGGGCCTCGTAGTCCTCGTTGCAGTAGCCGGTCTCGTTAAAGCCGTTCTCGATGTTGGCGCACAGGGCCACGCCCAGCAGGAACTGCGGATCCGGGTCCGGGCCCCAGCCCCACATGATCACGTCGAAATCGAAGGCCGGGCAGCAGACCGCGGTCAGCGTGTCGGCGTCGAGGGTCTGGATCTCGAGCGCGACCCCGACCTCGCCCCACTGGGCCTGGAGGATCTCCGCCTCACGTGGGCCGGCGTCACTGTCGTCGGGGAAGTTCAGCCGGAAGGTGAGGGTGTCGCAGTCCTGGTCGGGCAGGCACTCGCGGATCCCGTCGCCGTCGCTGTCCTCGTAGCCGGCGTCGTCGAGCTGCTGGTTGGCCGCGTCCACGTCGAACGGCTGACCGGCATCCGCGCCGACGAAGAAGTCCACCTGGCCCGGGGGCACCAGGCTGACGCCCAGGGTGCCGAGCCCGAAGGTCGCCACGTCGAGCAGCTCCTGCTTGTTCGTGGCGCTGGCCAAGGCCTGCCGGACCGCGAGGTCGCGCAGGGCCGGGTGGCCGGAGCAGACGCCGTCGGCCGGGCACTCGTCCGGGTCGATGACGTTGAAGAAGATGTCGGTCAGGGCGCTCGCGATCGAGTCACTCGTGACGACCTGCACGTTCTCGGCCCCCTCGAGGGTCGGCATCGCGGTCGTCGGGAACTCGGTGATCATGTCGATCTCGCCGTTCGTGATCGCCGCGACCCGGGCATCACCGTTCTCGATGGTCTGCCAGATCAGCTCGTCCACGATCGGGGGGATGTCCCAGTGGTCCTTGTTCGCCGCCAGGCGGACGAACTCGTTCTGGGCGTACTCGGCCATCATGAACGGACCGGTCCCGATCATCTCCTCGTTCGGGAACTCGAGCGGGTCCTCGTTCTCCCAGATGTGCTTGGGGAGGACGTACATGAAGATCATCCGGTACTCGAAGTTGCCGATCGGGGTCTCGGAGGTCATCACGACCGTGGTCGGGTCCGGCGCCTCGATGGTCGGGAAAACGTCCGAGTAGGACGACATGTACGGGAACTCGACGTTGTCCCGGTAGAGCTCGAGCGAGAACTTCACGTCCTCGCTGGTCATCGGCGTCCCGTCGTGGAAGACCGCGTTGTCGACCAGGTGGAGCGTGTAGGTCAGGGCGTCATCGGAGACCTCCCACGAGGTCGCCAGCTCGGGGGCATAGGAGCCGTCCGGGAGCACCTCGATGGGCGTGTCGTAGACCAGCTCGAACATCTGATAGGCCTCCGACAGGAGCGCCAGGCCCGGGTTCAGGCTGTCCGGCGAGCCGCCGTACCCGATGCGGACCGATCCGCCGGTCGCGCTGCTCGAGGGCTGCGGCACTCCCGAGCCACCGGGGCTTTCGCTGGCCGATCCCTGGCAGGCGGCCAGGACCAGGCTGAGGGTCACCAGGACGGCGGCTGGGCGAAGCGGGCGGCGCACGGGCATGGCTCCTTAACGGGGCGCTGATGATGGCACACGCCTTCTCGGAGAGGCAATGTCCGCGGGCGACCCGGCGGGGGCATACTGCGCCGACCATGTCACCTGTCCGGTCGCTCGCCGCGGACCTCGTTCGGGCCCAGCGGGTGCTCGAGTCGTTCGATCCGGCGCCTGACGGCGCATCCGTGGTGGTCGTGGTCCGCGGCGTGCGCGGCAACGCCTACCAGTCGCACCTGTGGGTCGTTTCCGCAGAGGGCGGCCGGCCGCGGCGGCTTACCGGCGGAGCGGTCCGCGACACGGGCGCCAGGGTCTCCCCCGACGGGCAGTGGGTGGCATTCGTCCGGGCGCCGGCCGTTCAGCCCGGTGCGAAGGGCGACTCCACGGCCCAGGCGTACCTCGTGCCGCTGGCCGGTGGCCAGCCACGCCGGGTGACCCGCCTGGAGCACGGCGTGGACGCCGTCCTGTGGCGGCCCGACGGCACAGAGCTGGCGCTGCTGGGCGCGGCCGGCGAGCCCCGATTCGTGGTGGGCCGTCCCCGCAAGGGCGTGGAACCGGTCGCCCGCCACATCACCCGGACCGACTGGCGCGACGACACGACCGGGCTCGTCGAGCGCCGAACGCACCTGTGGGTGGTCGGCACGGAACGTGGTGCGACACCTCACCAGCTCACCCAGGGCGACTTCGACGTCGCCAACCCGGCCTGGTCGCCGGACGGACGATGGATCGCGTTCGACGCCGACATGGAGCCAGACTGGAATATTCGATACCGGTACCGGATCTTCCGCGTGCCGGCTGCGGGGGGCCGGGTCCGCGAGCTGGTCAGCCTGGCGGGCGACGCCCGGGCCCCGGCGTACTCGCCCGACGGGAAGTGGCTGGCCTTCCTCGGCACCGACGTCGTGGACCCGCAGGTCGGCGAGCCGGAACGGGTCTGGCTGGCCACGGCCACCGGCAAGCACACGTGCTGCCTCACCCCCGACCTGGATGACGGCATCGGCGGCTGGGCGTGGGCCGACCTGGCTATGGCCGAGGAGATCGAGGCGCCCCAATGGGACGGTCCGGAGCAGCTGCTCGTCACCATCGGACGTCGCGGGCGCGTCCTGCCCTACCGGATCGTCCCGGAGGACGGCTATCAGATCGCGCATCAGGTGGGCAGCCTGGTCGCCAAGCTGGAGCCGCTCGTCGACGAGGACACGCGCCTGATCGCCGGCACGGTCACCGCCCGGAACGGTCGCCGCTTCGTCAGCGCCGCCTGGGACGGCCGGGCGTCGGAGCTGTACGCCCTGACCGATGGGCGCCTGCGGCGCCTGACCACGCTCGGGTCTCGCTGGGAGGATCGGTATCGTCGGTTCGAGCTGGACGAGCTCCGGATCCCCGGACCCGGCGGCGACATCCAGGTCTGGCTGGCCTCACCTCGCGGCGCCGGGAACCGGGCCCTCCCAACCGTCCTCCACTTCCACGGGGGACCGAACGGGGCGTGGGGCCCGGGTGGGACGATGGACAGCCTCCAGCTGACCGCCCGCGGCTACCGCGTGGCGATGCCCAACATCCGGGGCTCGACGACCCGCGGCCGCGCCTGGCTCGATGCCCTGGCCGGGCAGTGGGGTCGGGTAGATGCTGCCGACGTGATGGCCGTCGCCGACGCCCTCGTCGAGCGAGGTCTGGCGGACGGTAGCCGATTGGGTCTGATGGGCCTGTCGTACGGCGGGTACCTGACCCAGTGGATCACGGTGCACACCGACCGGTTCGGCGCCGCGGTCGCCGAGAACGGGGTCGGCAACGTGCTGTCAGCCTGGGGGGAGTCCTACTTCGGAGTCCATTACGGGCGCATGTACGGGCAGGGTGACCCGCTGACCGAGGCCGGCGCCAGGGCACTGTGGCGCCAGTCGCCGCTCGCCCATGCAGCCGATATCAGCACCCCCCTCCTCTTGCTCCAGGCCGAGGAGGACCGGAACTGCCCGCCGGGAGCCAACGAGCAGCTGTTCGTCGCGCTCAAGGTGCTCGGCCGGGAGACCGAGTACGTCCTGTACCCCGAGGAGCACCACGAGATGAAGAACTATGGGCGACCCGATCGGCGGATCGATCGGATGGAGCGCCATCTCGCCTGGTTCGACCGATACCTGCGCCGCCGGCAGGAGGCGCCATCGGTCAGGCGGTAAGCACCTCAACAGGTGCTGGCAGGACGACCGGACAGGCCCCGTCGCGCGCCGACGTTCCCCAGCCCCCGGCTACCTCGCGGATTCCCGGGGCGTCGAGTCTCGGCTCAAAGCGTGGCCGCATCCCTCAGCAGCTGCGCCAGGCGAGTCACCCTGCTGAATGGTTCGGACGCGAGGCCGGCGAGGTTGGCCTGGACCGAAATGATCACGCCTTCCTCCGCCAGCGCTGCTAGGACGATCTCTGAGCAGCAGGTCGTGGGGGAGCTGATTCCATTGTGACCAACGCCGAGGCCGCTGTCCGAGAAGTCGATGGTCCCCAGTCCGTACCACTCGCCCCGGAAATCGGTCATCTCGCGGAGGGATGTGTCGGAGACCACGGAGCCCCCGTACAGCTCGTACCCCCATCGCGCCAGCGATGCGGGCGTCGACTCGACCCCCCACCCGTCGGCGCCCAAAGCGTCTCCGACCGTGTAGACGAGGCCGTTGAGGGCCGGGTCGTCGAGGACGTCCGAGCGAAGGGCCTCCGCCAGGGGGCGGCCGGTGACGTGTTCGATGATCGCTCCCAGGAGGACGTAGTTGGTGTCCGCGTACTCGGGCCCGGTCTCGGGGAGATCCGTGGGATCGGGCAGCATCCGGAACACCTCGACTGCGGTGGGTGCCTTCTCCGCCGGGTAATAGAGGGCCTCAGCCCCCGGCACGTTCGGGATGCCGCTGCGCATACCCAGCACCTGCCGGATCGTCGCTCCGTTCGCGTCGTACCAGCCGAGCTCCGGGGGGAGATGCTCCGAGGCCGGGGCGTCGATGTCGAGCATGCCGTTCTCGGCCAGCCGGAGGATCTCCGCGGCGACGACGGTCTTGCCGACGCTGTGGGCCGGGAGCGGCGAGTCGGCGGTCAGCGCGATCCCGTCCGCGGATCCGGCGGCCCCGGCCCAGCTCCCGCGGTCAGCGACGATGACCGCGGCGGTGACTCCCGTGAACGTGCCCGCCTCGATCGCCGCATCGAGAGCCGCCCGGAGCGCCTCGGCGACCGATCCCGAGAACGCTCCTTCGGGGAAGTCGGGGAACTCCCCGAGCTCGTACGTCGGCGAAGGACTCGCCTCGGTAGTTGCTGCGCTGGGCTCGACCGACGCCCGCGACTCCGCTCCGCTCGGGGTCGTCGGTGCACATCCCACGAGCGCGACCACGAGGGCCAGGACCGAGATCCGGCCAAAGTGACTCCTCATGTTCCCTTCACGGCGTGCGGAACTCGATTGAGTCCACGACCGGCGCAGCCGCCCCGGTCACGTCCTCGAAGCGCACTTCGGGTGCCACGATCCCTATTGCCAGGATCCGCGACGGCACGCCCGAAGGGAGGTCGACCAGGTACAGGCGCATGCGGCTGCCGCGATCGAGGTAAAGACCCCGCCATGGGGCATCGTCGCGAATCGTGAGGACCGGGATCAATTCGTCGCAGTAGCCCGCTCCCGGGGCGGCGGTGAGGTCCATCGCCAGTCCTTCGGCCCCACCGATGCTGACAGCAACCGGGGCGGTTACCTGGAGGTCGCGGTCGGCGGAGAGGGCCTGGGCCAGGGCGGCGGCGTTGGCTGGAGTCGGGCCGGTCCCGCAGCCTGCGCCGATGGGGAGCGGGTCGTTCACTAACACAATCGCTTCGTCACTCGAGCCACCCAGGTCCAGAGAATTCCGCTCAAAGCCTCCCTCCCAAGG
>DATBIW010000030.1:0-3330 GCA_036556745.1 Candidatus Limnocylindria bacterium
CGCGACCGCGGCACGGTGCCCGTCCTGATCACGTCCGCGAAGCGGACCGATGCCGACCGGATCGCCGGCCTCCGGCTGGGCGCCGACGACTACCTGGGCAAGCCGTTCAACCCGCACGAGGTCACTGCCCGGGTGGCGGCCATCCTGCGCCGGGCCACGCCATCACCGGGTAATGGCGCGGTAAGCGCGGCGAGCCTGACCGGTGAACCGATCCTTTCGTTGGCCGATGGACGGCTGACCCTGGACCCATCGACGCGGCAGTACTCGGTGGCTACGGAGCGCGGGACGGCCACGACCGGTCGCCTGACGCCCGGCGAGGCGCGGCTCCTGCTGGCCCTCGCGCGCCGGCCGGGACTGGTCATGACCCGCGAGCAGCTGCTCGACGCGGTCGCCCGTCGGCCGGATGACGTCTTCGAGCGGGTCGTCGACGTCCACGTCGCGAACCTGCGCCGCAAGCTCGGCGACGACGCCGCGCACCCGTGGCTCATCGAGACCGTCCCCCAGGCCGGCTACCGGCTGGTTGCGGCGCGCGACCTCTCGTGACCCCACCCGCCGTGACCGATCCAGGTCGTCCGACCGTCCCGGTGGCTGCCCCCACCGAGCCCGGCCGCGGGATGCCACTCGCCGCGCGACTGGGGCTCGTCCTGGGGGTGACGGTGCTCGTCGTCCTGCTGTTCGCCGGGGTGGTCGTCAACCGGGTCGTGAGCCAGGGCTTCGAGGACGTTGTCACCGAGCAGCAGCAGCAGCAGGTCGACGCCGCCGCCGAGGCGGTGAGTGACGTCCTGCGGGTCGGCGGCGGCGGGCTGATCCAGGCCCAGCGGATCCTGAACAACCTGTCGCGGAGCCTGGACGCCCCGGTCATCGTGCTCGGGCCGAACGGCCAGGAGATCGGCCGATTCGGGCCTCGCGTCCCGCCGGGCGACGATGAGGGCGAGGAGACACATGGGCTGGACGCCGCGGTCGTCGTGAACGGGGAGGAGGTCGCGACGATCACCGCCATCGTGCCGGAGCGGGGCGGGGAAGCGGCGGATCGGCCGTTCCTGCGCCTGTTCAACCTGGCGCTGCTGGTGGCCGGGCTCGTGTCCGTGGCGGTCATCGCGGGCGTATCGGTCTGGCTGGCGCGCCGCCAGACGAGGCCGCTCCACGATGTCGCGGACGCGGCCGCGCGGCTGGGAGCGGGCGACCTCACGGCCCGGGCGACCGGTGGCGGTGACCGCGAGTCGCAGGAGCTGGCGGGGGCGTTCAACACCATGGCCGGACGGCTCGAGGGGTCGGAGATGCTCCGCCGCCGGGCGGCCAGCGACATGGCCCACGACCTCGCCACGCCGGCCACGGTCCTCCAGGGGCAGCTGCAGGCCATGATCGACGGGGTCGTGCCGAAGTCGAAGGCGAACCTCGAGGCGGCATCGGCGTCCGCGGCCGCTCTCGGGAGCGTGATCGTCCAGATGGGGGAGCTGGCCAGCGCCGAGGCCGCCCCGCTCCAGGCTCGCCCGGAACGCGTCGAGGTCGGCGCCGCGCTGACCGAGGCCGCCTCCGCCCTCGATGGGTTGTACCGCGACAAGGGCGTCACCCTCGACGTCGAGCGGGCCGACCCCGACCTGGCGGCCTGGGCCGACCCGGCGCACCTCGGCCGCGCCCTGCGGAACGTGCTGACCAACGCGGCCCAGCACACGCCGCGGGGGAAGTCGGTGCTGGTGGCCGCGTCCCTCGTTCCGGCCACCCTGCCCGAGGCTCCGGCCCACGTCGCGATCCGGGTCATCGACCAGGGCCCCGGGATCCCGGCCGAGGACGTCCCCCACATCTTCGAGCGCTTCTACCGATCCGACCCGGCGCGGACGACCGGCTCGGGCGCCGGCATCGGCCTGACCATCGCCCGCGAGCTGCTGGCCGCCTCTGGAGGAGGAATCGCCGTCGAGAAGACCGATGCCGAGGGCACCATCATCCGGATCACCCTCCAGCCTGCCCCACCCGCCTGAGAGCGCGCGCCGCACCGCCTTCACCCCGCAGGTGTAAAGTAAGACCGACAGTCGGTCTGTCAACTAGAGGACCGGCGCACAGAGGACTGGAGCGGCACTCCCGGTGGCCCCGCGAACCCTGGACCCGGCGACCCACGCGGTGAAGCGGGACGCGTTCATCGACGTCGGCCAGCGGCTGATCCAGACCCGCGGCTACGAGCGGATGACGATCCAGGATGTCCTCGACGAGCTGCAGACCTCGCGGGGCGCGTTCTACCACTACTTCGAGTCCAAGTCGGACCTCCTGGAAGCCGTGATCGCGCGCCTGGCGGAAGCCGGCGCCGACACGATTCGACCGGTCGCGGCGGACCCCACCCTCTCGGCGCCCGACAAGGTGGAGCGCATCTTCTCGACGATTGCCGACTACAAGGCCGAGCAGGCCGACCTCATCGTCGCCATCCTCGAGGTCTGGCGCTCAGACGACAACGCGATCGTCCGCGAGAAGCTCCGCCGCGAGCTGGCCACCATCATCGGTCCCATCCTGGCCGACATCATCCGCCAGGGGATTGCGGAGGGCACCTTCGCCGTCAGCTCCCCGGAGGACACCGCCCAGTCCGCCATCTGGCTGATGCAGGGCGCCCAGGAGCGAGCGATGGACCTCTATCTCGACTGCCGCGCGGGCACCGCCTCCTACCCGGAGGTGGAGGCCGCGTTCACCGGCTACACCCGGGCCATGGAGCGGGTCCTGGGTGTCCAGCCCGGATCGCTCCACCTCGTGCGCCCCGACGTCCTGCATCGCTGGTTTGGCTGAAAGGAGCCTCATGACCGCCATTATTCAGACCGAGAAGCTCACCAAGTCCTACGGCCGCCATCGCGGGATCGTGGACGTGGACCTCGAGGTCGCCGAAGGCGAGGCCTTCGGCTTCCTGGGCCCGAACGGCGCCGGCAAGACGACGACCATCCGGACCCTGCTCGACCACCTCCGCCCGACCAGCGGCGTGGCCCGGATCTTCGGCATCGAGACGACCGCCGATCCGGTCGCCATCCACCGGCGAGTGGGTTACCTGCCCGGCGAGTTCACCCTGTACGACAAGCTGACCGGCGCCCAGACGATCCAGTACTTCGCCAACCTCCGGGGCGGCGTCGACACCGCCTACCAGCAGAGCCTGATCGAGCGGCTCGACGTCGACCCGACGCGGAAGTTCAAGGAGTACTCGAAGGGCAACAAGCAGAAGATCGGCCTGGTGGTGGCCCTCCAGCATCGGCCCGATCTGCTCATGCTCGACGAGCCGACCTCGGGCCTGGACCCGCTCGTCCAGCAGACCTTCTACGGCGTCATCCGCGAGGCGAAGGCCGAGGGCCGGACCGTGTTCCT
>DATBIW010000031.1:0-2894 GCA_036556745.1 Candidatus Limnocylindria bacterium
GGCCACGAGGAGCGTCCCGAAGCCCAGCCGTCGCGCGCCGCCCTCCGCCCATGGTCCCCAACCGCGATCGACCAGGACCGCGACGAGAGGAGCCGTGGCAAGCAGCAGGCCGTCCACCCGCGCCAGCGTCGCGAGCCCGACGGCGACGCCAGATATCGCGAGCCACAGGGCCGATCGGCCCGGCCGCGTCGCCCGGATGGCGGCCCAGATGGCCGTCGCGCCGGCGGCCCCGAAGACGGCGAAGTTGTCGACCGTCGGGTACATGATCAGGAGGGGTCCGGCAAAGATCGCGAGCACGGCGCCGATGACCGCCACCCGGCGCGACTGGTACAGGTCGAGTCCGACCAGGTAGGTGAACGGGACGAGGGCCACGCCCAGCGCGATGATCGCGAGCTGGCCGGCCCGGAGGTCCGGCCCGAGGAGGGCCATCCCGGCGGCGGCCACGATCGAGGTGAGCGGCATCCAGTGCCCGTTGCTCGGGACGGGGAGGACCGGATCGGCCGGGAGGCGGCCCCCGACCTCGAGGAACGACCACAGGGCTGGTGCGGTGAACCCGTGGCCGGTGGCCAGCTGCTCGGCCACCATCGCGTAGTAGGCTGGATCGGTATAGGGGGAGTAGTCGATCGCGAAGGCGGCCGCGATTCGGGCGACCAGCGCCGCGGCGGTCAGCAGCAGCAGGTCGGAGCCGCGGGGCCGAATCATGGGCGAGGCGCGCGCGACATCGCGGGTGAGTCTATCGTGGCATGGCGGCCCGAACGGGCTGCCATCCCTGCCGCTGGCGGGGCTGCTGGTGGGCCTCGCCGCCCTCAGCATCTACGTCTCGTGGCCCACGATCGTCGCGGTCTTCGACGGCTCGTACGTCTTCGACTGGACGAACTTCATCGAGGCCGCCGAACGGCTCGGGACGGGCACCCTGTACGCGAACGAGCCGCCCTACGCGTTCCGCTGGTCCCCGGTCGCCGCCTGGCTGCTGGGGCTCGTGACGCTCATGCCGCTGTGGCTGTGGCAGGTCCTGCATGTCGCTGCGCTGCCGCTCCTTCGTTCGTGGCTCCTGGCGGTTGCCGTCTTCGTCAGCTACCCGTTCTGGTTCGACGTCCAGACCGGCAACCTGATGACCTTCGTGGCGGTGGCCGGCTTCCTCGCCCTGGGTGGCAGCCGGGCGGCCACCGTCGTGTTCCTCGTGCTCGCCGTCCTCATTCCGCGGCCGCTCATGCTGCCGCTCACCGTCTGGCTCCTCTGGCGCCGACCGGAGACGCGACTCTGGTTCCTCGGGTTCGTCGTCGTCCACGGGCTGATCGTCCTGGCCTTGGGGTATGCCGGGGACTGGTGGGCGGCGCTCACCGACGTCAACACCGAGCTCGCCAACGCCTACAACTTCGGGCCGTCGCGCCTCATCGGCGCGGCGTGGATCCCGATCGGCCTGGCGCTCGCCGCCTGGCTCACCTGGCGCGGCAACCTGGGCCTCGCCAGCCTCGCGATCAGCCCGTACTGGCTTCCGTACTACTTCCTGATGCTGATCCTCGAGGTGCCGGGCGCGGGGCGGAGCAGAGCAGATATCCCAGCTGGTACGGAATGAAGCGGACGGACGACGCAACGAGCACGGAGACACTCCCCGCTGCCCAGTCGGCGGTCCGGATCGCCCAGAGGAGGGTGAGAACGACGCCGGCGGCGTAGGCGACGGGTGCGACCTCGAGCAGGCTGAAGGCACCCCCGATGTCGCTGGGGAAGGCGTCCAGCCCGAACACGAGTGCCGGCAGCCAGAGGGCTCCGGCCAGGACCACGGCGCTTGCCGCCCGGATCCACTGGCCGCGCCCGATGTAGACCGCCACGAACAGGACCGGGAACAGCTTCAGGCTGGCTGCGACGGCGATCGCGGCGGGACCCCAGCGTCGCTCGACGCCGAAAAAGAGCAGTGCCACGACCGCCGGCTGGACGTTGCCGCCCAGCGCCGCGATGAGGAGCGGTGGTCCGGCCAGGAAGACGAGCGCCCGTTCGCCCCACCCGGCATGGAGGTAGGCGACGACCGGGAAGACCCAGGCACCGATCATCGCCGCGGTCCAGGCGACGGCCACCGCGACCTCCGGGAACACCGTCAGACCCGCCCACACCCAGGCGAACCAGGGCGCGTACTTGAACGCCGTCTCGGGATCGACGCCCGACGGGTAGAGGTCGCCCCCGGTGCGCACCCGTTCGCCGGCATCCCAGTAGACCTGCCCATCGGTCCAGATCAAGCCGGTGTGGATGCTGAGGATCGCGAACGCGATCCCCAGGCCGAGCGCGACCGCCTGGAGGGCGCGCCGGACGCGCGGGTTCGCGAGGTTGAGCCGCGACATGCGGCGGAGTCTAGGAGTGCCCGGCGGGCCCGAACCCGGCCCATTCGTACCGCTGGTCGGGCCTCTCACCGGTGCTAGCCTCGCGCCGTGCAGTCGCCCGCGGTCGGCGCCCCGACTCGATCACGCTCTCCGTTCCTGTGGGCCGTGCTGGTCGGGCTGTACCTGGCGCTCGGCATCGCCGGCGCGGTGTATCTCGCACCGACCACGGTCATCGGCCAGGACCTGGCCACGTACCAGCGGGCCGGCGACCTGCTGTGGTCCGGCGAAAACCCCTATTCGGGGCAGGCCGACCTCGGGCAGGAGAACCAGTATCGGTATCCACCCCTGCTCGCGATGGTCATCCCGGGGATCGGCTGGCCGCCGCTCTGGTATGCGCTGCTGGCCGTCGCCACCGCGGCGACGATCTGGCTCTGGTATCGGACCGCCGGCCTGGCGGGCCTCCTCGTGCCGGCTCTCCTGGTGGGGGCCTGGGGCCAGCAGCTCCTGAACGGCAACTCGCAGGCGATCGTCGTCTGGCTGCTCGCGATCACGCCGCTGACGACCCGCTACGGACCACCCGCC